>NZ_JBSHBP010000056.1:0-51670 GCF_053612065.1 Streptomyces sp. NPDC054765
GAGGCAGCCGCGGGCGCGCGGCCGGGCGGGCCGGGCGGGCCGGGCGGAGCCGGGCCGCGGCGAGGGGGTGGTCGTCGGACTGTCCGCGCCGACCGGCCCGATGGCCGCCGCGAACGCCTACCGCCAGGCCGAACAGGCGCTGTCGGTGGCCCGCCGGCGCGGCCGTGCGCTGGTCGAGCACGAGGATGTGGCGGCCGGTTCCGTGCTGCCGCTGCTCGCCGACGACGCCGTCCGCGCCTTCGCGGACGGACTGCTGCGGGCACTGCGCGAGCACGATGCGCGGGGCCGCGGCGATCTGGTGGCCTCGCTGCGCGCCTGGCTCGCCCGGCACGGCCAGTGGGACGCGGCCGCCGCCGACCTGGGCGTACACCGCCACACCCTGCGCTACCGGATGCGGCGGGTGGAGGAGATCCTCGGCCGCTCGCTGGACGATGCGGATGTCCGGATGGAACTGTGGCTGGCGCTCAAGGCGACATCGGGGCCCCCGGGGGAGTGAGCGGGGGCTCAGGGGAGTATCAGGGGCACCGGGGAGTATCAGGGGCACCGGGGAGTGCGGCCGGGGAGCAGGAGTGCGGGTGCGGGCCCCTCGCGACGCTGTGGTCCGGGGCGGTGGCCCGGAAGCCGATTCTTGTGACATCGCGGCCCCTGGAGGCGGCCCGGGGCGCTGGACAGCACGCCCCCGGCGGCCCGCCCCTCCACGCGCGCCGGATCCGCGCCGGATCCGCTCCGTACGCCCGCTCCACCACGGAGAGACGGCCGTGGTGATTACTACGCTTCGGACAAACGCCACGGCGCCGCCGTACCCCTACCGTGGGTCCCGAGTCCACACCGCAGAGCCGCTCCCTGAGCCATGCGCATCACCCACCACTTCTGAAGGGCCGGGTTCCACTGTGCCGATCCCCACTGATGCAGCCCCCACCGCCTTCTGGCTCGCCGGCCGTCAGGCCACCGGCGAGGCCACCTTCGATGTCACCTCTCCCTGGGACGGACGCCTCGTCGGCACGGTGAGCGTCCCCACCGAGGCCCAGGTCGAGGAGGCCATTGCCGCCTCCGTCGCGGTCCAGGACGAGCTCGCCGCCACTCCCGCGCATGTACGCGCGGCCGCGCTGGACCACGTCCACCGCCGGCTGGTGGAGCGTACGGAGGAGATCGCCCGGCTGATCTCCGCGGAGAACGGCAAGCCCATGAAGTGGGCGCGCGGCGAGGTCGGCCGGGCCGTCTCCGTCTTCCGCTTCGCCGCCGAGGAGGCCCGCCGCTTCAACGGGGGCGAGGCACAGCGCCTGGACACCGACGCGGGCGGCGCCGGCCGGCTCGCGCTGACCCGCCGCTTCCCGCGCGGCACGGTCCTGGGCATCGCCCCGTTCAACTTCCCGCTGAACCTCTGCGCCCACAAGATCGCCCCGGCCATCGCGGCCGGCGCCCCGATCATCCTCAAGCCGGCCCCGGCCACCCCGCTGTCCGGCCTGATCCTCGGTGAGCTGCTGGCCGAGACCGAGCTGCCGGCCGGTTCCTGGTCGGTCCTCCCGGTGCCCAACGACCGGATGCCGGCGCTGGTCCAGGACGAGCGGCTGCCGGTCGTCTCCTTCACCGGCTCGGAGAAGGTCGGCTACGCGATCCTCGACTCGGTGCCGCGCAAGCACTGCACCCTGGAGCTCGGCGGCAACGGCGCGGCCGTCGTCCTGCCGGACTACTCCTCCGAGGCGGACCTGGACTGGGCGGCGCAGCGCATCGCCACCTTCTCCAACTACCAGGGCGGGCAGTCCTGCATCTCGGTGCAGCGGGTGATCGCCGACGCTTCCGTCTACGACCGTCTGGTGCCCAAGATCGTGGCGGCCGTCGGGGCGCAGGTCACCGGCGACCCGTCGGACGACGCGACCGAGGTCGGCCCGCTGGTGAACGAGGACGCCGCCAAGCGCGTGGAGAGCTGGGTGGAGGAGGCCGTGGAGCGCGGCGCGAAGCTGCTCGCGGGCGGTAAGCGCGACGGCGCCTCCTACGCGCCGACCGTGCTGGAGGACGTGCCCGCCGACGCCACCCTCGCCTGCGAAGAGGTCTTCGGCCCGGTGCTCACCCTCAAGAAGGTCGACGGGGAGGCCGAGGCGTTCGCAGCCGTCAACGACTCCAAGTTCGGCCTCCAGGCGGGCGTGTTCACCCATGAGGTGCAGACCGCCTTCCGCGCCCACCGCGCGCTGGAGGTCGGCGGCGTGATCGTCGGCGATGTGCCCTCCTACCGCGCCGACCAGATGCCGTACGGCGGCGTCAAGCAGTCCGGTGTGGGCCGCGAGGGTGTGCGTTTCGCGATGGACGACTACACCTACGAGCGGGTACTGGTCCTCACGGGTCTCGCGCTGTAACCTCCGCCCGACCCGGTCCGGACCGGTGGACAGCGACGGTCGTCCCTTGGGCCGTACACCAACCGGACCCCGGCCGGCGCACCCCCCGGCGCCGGCCCCCGACGCGGCGCGCTCCGGCACCCTGTTCCCGGAGCGCGCCGCGTCCCCCGTTTCCGGCATCGCCTCTCCCGCCATGCCGGATCGTGCCGGTAAGCGGCACGGCCGCCGTCCGGCCTCCTGTCCGAGGGGGAGCCGCGGCGGCTTCCCGGGGAGGACGGGCCGTACGTACCACCAGCGCGGAGTGCCGCACCCCCCGAAGGGCGGAGAGCGGCGAGCCAACTCGGGCCGGGGCCGGGGCGTATGTCCCCCTTGGCGTGGCGTGACCGTCCGGCCCGGCTTCCCGCCCCACCTCCAGTGGTGCAACCCGCGCGGATCGGGTAACTCTCACAAGTAGCGCTGTCCAGCGGCCGACCGGCCCGCCGGCGCAGAACTCCCGATCCCGCGGCGAGGTGAGCTCCTGATGACCGCTCCATCCATCCGCAACGTTTCCGAGCGCGAAGCACGCCAGGTCGCCGAGGCGGCCCGTGAGCAGGACTGGCGCAAGCCCAGTTTCGCCAAGGAACTGTTCCTGGGGCGTTTCCGGCTCGACCTCATCCATCCGCACCCGACCCCCGCGGTCGACGACGTACGCCGCGGCGAGAAGTTCCTCGCCACCCTGCGCGAGTTCTGCGAGACGGAGATCGACGGCGCCCGGATCGAGCGCGAGGGGCAGATCCCGGACGAGACCGTGAACGGGCTCAAGGAGCTCGGCGCGTTCGGCATGAAGATCGACCCGAAGTACGGCGGCCTCGGCCTCACCCAGGTCTACTACAACCGGGCCCTGTCCCTGGTCGGCACCGCCAGCCCCGCCATCGGCGCACTGCTCTCCGCGCACCAGTCGATCGGCGTACCGCAGCCCCTGAAGCTGTTCGGCACCAAGGAACAGAAGGAGACCTTCCTGCCGCGCTGTGCCCGTACGGACATCTCGGCGTTCTTGCTGACCGAGCCCGATGTCGGCTCGGACCCGGCCCGGCTGGCGACCATGGCGGTCCCGGACGGCGAGGACTACGTTCTCGACGGCGTGAAGCTGTGGACCACCAACGGCGTGGTCGCCGACCTGCTGGTGGTGATGGCACGGGTGCCGGTCTCCGAGGGACACAAGGGCGGCATCACGGCCTTCGTCGTCGAGGCCGGCTCTCCCGGCATCACGGTCGAGAACCGCAACGCCTTCATGGGCCTGCGCGGCCTGGAGAACGGGGTGACCCGCTTCCACCGGGTACGGGTCCCCGCCGCCCACCGCATCGGGCCCGAGGGCGCCGGCCTGAAGATCGCCCTGACCACCCTCAACACCGGCAGGCTCTCGCTGCCCGCGATGTGCGTCGGCTCCGGCAAGTGGTGCCTGAAGATCGCCCGTGAGTGGTCCGCGGCCCGTGAGCAGTGGGGCCGGCCGATCGCCAAGCACGAGGCCGTCGGCGCCAAGATCTCCTTCATCGCCGCCACGACCTTCGCCCTCGAAGCGGTCGTCGACCTCTCCTCCCAGATGGCCGACGAGAACCGCAACGACATCCGCATCGAGGCCGCCCTCGCCAAGCTCTACGGCTCCGAGATGGGCTGGCTGATGGCCGACGAACTGGTCCAGATCCGCGGCGGCCGCGGCTTCGAGACCGCCCCCTCGCTCGCCGCCCGCGGCGAACGTGCCGTCCCCGCCGAGCAGATGCTCCGCGATATGCGCATCAACCGGATCTTCGAGGGATCGACCGAGATCATGCATCTGCTGATCGCGCGGGAGGCGGTGGACGCCCACCTCTCCGTCGCCGGCGACCTCATCGACCCCGACAAATCCCTCGCCGACAAGGGCCGGGCGGCGGCCAAGGCCGGCGGGTTCTACGCCCGCTGGCTGCCCAAGCTGGTCGCCGGACCGGGCCAACTCCCGCGCACCTACCAGGAGTTCGGCCAGCTGGCCGGTCATCTGCGGTATGTCGAGCGGACCTCCCGCAAGCTCGCCCGCTCCACCTTCTACGCGATGTCCCGCTGGCAGGGCCGGATGGAGACCAAACAGGGCTTCCTCGGCCGGATCGTGGACATCGGTGCCGAACTCTTCGCGATGAGCGCCGCCTGCGTACGGGCCGAGTACCTGAACGAGACCGGTGACCACGGCCGCGAGGCGCAGCAGCTGGCCGATGTGTTCTGCCGGCAGGCCCGGATCCGCGTCGAGGAGCTGTTCGGCCGGCTGTGGACCAACACCGACGAGCTCGACCGCAAGGTCGTCGACGGGGTCCTCGACGGCAGCTACACCTGGCTGGAGGAGGGCATGATCGACCCCAGCGGCGACGGCCCCTGGATCGCCGACGCCACCCCGGGTCCGAGCCTGACGGACAACGTCCGGCGGCCCGTGCGCTGAGCGGCCCGCCGCTGCGCCCCGGGGCCGGTCCGCAACCGCCGGAACGGCCCCGGGGCATTCCGCGCGGAGCGGGCGGGGCCCGATGATCCGTACGACACGCCCTTGGTGTCCACGGCACCTCGGCGACCGGCCACAATGGACCACATGACGGACTCCCTCGCCCACCCGCATACGCGTTTCGAGCCGGCCTTCGGCGGCCTCGACGGCCCGCGCGGCCCCCGTTCCCTCGTGGTGCTCGGCTCGACCGGCTCGATCGGCACCCAGGCGGTCGACATCGTGCTGCGCAACCCCGGCCGCTTCCGGGTGACCGCGCTCTCCGCGGCCGGCGGCCGGGTCGAGCTGCTCGCCGACCAGGCGCACCAGCTGGGGGTGAGCGCCGTCGCCGTGGCGCGCGAGGAGGCGGTGCCCGCCCTGCGTACGGCGCTGGCCGACCGCTACGGCGCGGGCGAGCCGCTGCCCGAGATCCTGGCCGGTCCCGACGCGGCCACCGAGCTGGCCGCCTCCCCCTGCCACACCGTCCTCAACGGCATCACCGGCTCCATCGGCCTCGCCCCGACCCTGGCCGCCCTGAAGGCGGGCCGGGTGCTGGCCCTCGCCAACAAGGAATCGCTGATCGTCGGCGGCCCGCTGGTCAAGGCGCTCGCCGAGCCCGGCCAGATCATCCCCGTCGACTCCGAGCACTCCGCGCTCTTCCAGGCGCTGGCCGGCGGCGAGCGCGCCGAGGTCCGCAAGCTCGTCGTCACCGCCTCCGGCGGCCCGTTCCGCGGGCGCACGAAGCGGGAGCTGGCCGGCGTCACGCCCGAACAGGCCCTCGCCCACCCCACCTGGTCGATGGGCCCGGTCGTCACCATCAACTCCGCGACCCTGGTCAACAAGGGCCTGGAGGTCATCGAGGCGCATCTGCTCTTCGACGTCCCCTTCGACCGCATCGAGGTCGTCGTCCACCCGCAGTCCTACATCCACTCGATGGTGGAGTTCACCGACGGCTCCACGCTCGCCCAGGCCAGCCCGCCCGACATGCGGATGCCGATCGCGCTGGGCATCGGCTGGCCCGAGCGGGTCCCGGACGCCGCACCGGGCGTGGCCTGGACGAAGGCGCAGACCTGGGAGTTCTTCCCGCTCGACGAGGAGGCCTTCCCGTCCGTCCCGCTGGCCCGCCAGGTCGGTGATCTCGGCGGCACCGCCCCCGCCGTCTTCAACGCCGCGAACGAGGAATGCGTCGATGCGTTCCTCAAGGGCGGGCTGCCCTTCACAGGGATTGTGGATACCGTCGCCGCAGTGGTCGCCGAACACGGAACGCCCGCCAAGGGAACTTCCCTGACGGTCGCGGACGTCCTGGAGGCGGAGACCTGGGCGCGCGCCCGCGCCCGCGAACTGGCCGCCCGTGCGGCACGGACACCTTCGGAGGCTCGCGCATGACGACCTGGATGACCCTCCTCGGCATAGTCGTCTTCGTCGTCGGTCTGCTGTTCTCCATTGCCTGGCACGAGCTCGGCCATCTCTCCACGGCCAAGATGTTCGGTATCCGCGTGCCGCAGTACATGGTGGGCTTCGGACCGACGGTCTTCTCCCGGAAAAAAGGCGACACCGAGTACGGCATCAAGGCCGTTCCGCTCGGCGGCTACATCCGCATGATCGGGATGTTCCCGCCCGGCGACGACGGAAAGCTGCAGGCCCGCTCCACCTCGCCGTTCCGCGGCATGATCGAGGACGCCCGCTCGGCGGCCTTCGAGGAGCTGCAGCCCGGCGACGAGAAGCGGCTCTTCTACACCCGCAAGCCCTGGAAGCGCGTCATCGTGATGTTCGCCGGGCCGTTCATGAATCTGATCCTGGCGGTCGTGATCTTCATGAGCGTGCTGATGGGCTTCGGCATCAACACCCAGACCACCCAGGTCGGCTCCGTCTCGGACTGCGTCATCTCGGCCGCCGCCAAGACCGGCAAGTGCCCGCACGGCGCCAAGGACTCCCCGGCCAAGGCCGCGGGCCTGCGGGCCGGCGACAAGATCGTCTCGTTCAACGGCCACGCCGTACCGGACTGGGGCGCCCTCCAGCAGCAGATCCGCGACACCACCGGGCCCGCCACCCTCGTCGTCGAGCGGCACGGCGCCCAGCGGACCCTGCACGCCGACCTCATCGAGAACAAGGTCGCCAAGACCGACGGCCACGGCGGCTATGTCCCCGGCCAGTTCGTCACCGCCGGATTCCTCGGCTTCACCCCGGCCAGCGGCGTCGTCCAGCAGTCCTTCGGCCAGTCCGTGGACCGCATGGGCAACATGGTCGAGCAGGGGGTCTCGTCGCTGATAGACCTGCCCGCGAAGGTCCCGGACCTGTGGAATGCGGCCTTCAACGGCGGCGAGCGCAAGCAGGACTCCCCGATGGGCGTGGTCGGCGCGGCCCGGGTCGGCGGCGAGGTGTTCTCCCTGAACATCCCGCCGGAGCAGCGGGTGGCGACCATGCTCTTCCTGGTCGCCGGCTTCAACCTCTCGCTGTTCCTGTTCAACATGCTGCCGCTGTTGCCGCTGGACGGCGGGCACATCGCCGGCGCCGTGTGGGAGTCGTTCCGGCGGGCCTTCGCCAAGATCGTCCGGCGTCCCGACCCCGGCCCCTTCGACGTCGCCAAGCTGATGCCGGTCGCCTACGTCGTGGCCGGGATCTTCATCTGCTTCACGCTGCTGGTGCTGGTCGCCGACGTGGTGAATCCGGTGAAGCTGACCTGACGGCACCGTGTCGCAGGGCCTGCCCGGGGCGGCGGCCGGACACCTCCGTGGCGTTTGGAGGTGTCCGGCCGTCTCCTTTCGTGGGGGCACAGGGGATCGATGTGCTTGTCGCAAGTCCTGTGCCGTAATCTCGAAGACCGGAGCCCGCCGATGGGTCGCGGGGCCTAGATCCACACCTTGGGGTTGCTCGCCAGATGACTGCCATTTCACTGGGAATGCCGGACGTACCGACCAAGCTCGCCGACCGCCGGGTCAGCCGCAAGATCCAGGTCGGAACGGTCGCCGTGGGCGGAGACGCACCGGTCTCGGTGCAGTCGATGACGACCACACGCACATCCGACATCGGCGCCACGCTGCAGCAGATCGCCGAGCTGACGGCCTCCGGCTGCCAGATCGTCCGGGTCGCCTGCCCGACGCAGGACGACGCCGACGCGCTGCCCGTGATCGCCCGGAAATCCCAGATTCCGGTCATCGCGGACATCCACTTCCAGCCGAAGTACGTCTTCGCCGCGATCGACGCCGGCTGCGCCGCGGTCCGGGTCAACCCCGGCAACATCAAGCAGTTCGACGACAAGGTCAAGGAGATCGCCAAGGCGGCCTCCGACGCCGGCACCCCGATCCGGATCGGCGTCAACGCCGGCTCCCTGGACCGCCGCCTGCTGCAGAAGTACGGCAAGGCCACCCCCGAGGCGCTCGTCGAGTCCGCGCTGTGGGAGGCGTCCCTCTTCGAGGAGCACGGCTTCCGCGACATCAAGATCTCGGTCAAGCACAACGACCCGGTCGTGATGGTCAACGCCTACCGCCAGCTCGCCGCCCAGAGCGACTACCCCCTCCACCTCGGCGTCACGGAGGCCGGCCCCGCCTTCCAGGGCACGATCAAGTCCGCCGTCGCCTTCGGCGCGCTGCTCAGCGAGGGCATCGGCGACACCATCCGCGTCTCGCTGTCCGCGCCGCCCGCCGAAGAGGTCAAGGTCGGCATCTCCATCCTGGAGTCGCTCAACCTCCGCCAGCGCCGGCTGGAGATCGTCTCCTGCCCGTCCTGCGGCCGCGCCCAGGTCGATGTCTACAAGCTCGCCGACGAGGTCACCGCGGGCCTGGAGGGCATGGAGGTGCCGCTGCGCGTCGCCGTCATGGGCTGCGTCGTCAACGGCCCCGGTGAGGCCCGAGAGGCCGACCTCGGTGTCGCCTCCGGCAACGGCAAGGGCCAGATCTTCGTCAAGGGCGAGGTCATCAAGACCGTCCCCGAGTCGAAGATCGTCGAGACCCTCATCGAAGAGGCCATGAAGATCGCCGCGCAGATGGAGGCGGACGGCGTCGCCTCCGGCAGCCCGGTCGTCTCCGCCGCGGGCTGACCCACCCCCACTCGCAGCCGTCGAGCCCCGCCGCCCCACCCGGCCGCGGGGCTCGACGCCTGCCCGGACCAATCCGGCCCCCGGCGGCCGGGTGCTCCCGCGCGGGTGGAGGTAAAGTGCCAAGACCTGCTCCCCGCCTGGCCTCCCAGGCCCGTAACGGTGAGGCTTTCCGACACGTGCTGACGACCACCACCATCAAGGTCCTCGAGCCCGGGGACCTCGACGATGCGCTCGCGGTCCTGGACCGCGACCCGGTCGCCAACGCCTTTGTCGCCGCCCGTGTCCAGGTCGCCGGCCTCGACCCCTGGCGGCTCGGCGGCGAGATGTGGGGCTGGTACGTCGCCGGCCGCCTGGAGGCGCTCTGTTACGCCGGCGCCAACCTCGTCCCCGTCTGCGCCACCTCCGAAGCCGTCCACGCCTTCGCCGAACGCGCCCGCCGCCAGGGCCGCCGCTGCTCGTCCATCGTCGGCCCCGCGGAGTGCACCGCCGAGCTGTGGTCGCTGCTGGAGCCCTCCTGGGGACCGGCCCGCGAGATCCGCTCCCACCAGCCCCTGATGGTCACCACCGCACCCTCCGCCGAGATCGCCCCCGACCCGTACGTCCGGCGGATCCGCAAGAGCGAGATGGACCTGATCATGCCCGCGTGCGTGGCCATGTTCACCGAAGAGGTCGGCATCTCTCCGATGGCCGGCGACGGCGGGCTCCTCTACCAGGCCCGGGTCGCCGAACTCGTCGGCTCCGGCCGCTCCTTCGCCCGCATCGAGAACGGCAAGGTCATCTTCAAGGCCGAGATCGGCGCCGCCACCCAGCGGGCCTGCCAGATCCAGGGCGTATGGGTCGACCCCGGCTACCGCGGCAAGGGCCTGTCCGAGACCGGTATGGCCGCCGTGCTGCGCTACGCCCTCAGCGATGTCGCGCCCCTCGTCAGCCTCTACGTCAACGACTTCAACACCGCCGCCCGCGCCTCCTACCGGCGGGTGGGCTTCGAGGAAGTCGGTGCGTTCATGAGCGTACTGTTCTGACCCGCCGCCTTGTACGCTCCGAGCATGGATGACGTCGCGGTCGGCCCCCTTGATCTCGCTGCCCGCGTGGACGACGCGCTCGCCGTCCAGGCGCTCGCGTTCGGCCTGAGCGACGAGGAGATCGCCGTCCGCCGGCACATCGTGCTGCGCCACTTCGCCTGCACCGGCGCCCGCGCCCTCGGCGCCACCACCCCCACCGGCCGGCTGGTGGGCTTCGTCTACGGCATGCCCAACGACCGCGCCCACTGGTGGTCCACCGTCGTCGAGCCCTATCTCCGCAACGAGGGCCTCGACCACTGGCTCGACGACTCCTTCACCATCACCGAGCTGCACGTCCACCCCGCCTACCAGCACCGCGGCCTGGGCCGGGCACTGATCACCCGCATCACCGACGAGGCCGGCGAACCGCGCTCCATCCTCTCCGCCGTCGACACCGAGAGCCCCGCCCGCCGCCTCTACCGCTCCCTGGGCTACCAGGACATCGCCCGCCGGGTGCTCTTCCCCAGCGCCCCCACCCCGTACGCGGTCATGGGGGCCCCGCTGCCTCTCAAGCGCTGAGGTCATCTTTTTCCCGCCCCCGCACCCGAAGCCCCGCGCAGCGGACACCGCCACCGCAGGCACAACGGCGGGAAAGCCGAAAACGTGTGTCCGGGCAATGCGCAGCGAAGGGGCGCAACGGCGAGAAACCACCGCGGCGGGGAAGCGGACAACACCGGCCGAGGCAAAGCGCAGCGGATACGCATTTCCGTGCGCCACACCCCTACAGCTAACCTCCAGGCAGTCACCTTTCTTACGCAGGAGAAACTCCCATGGCCCACGCCGCACAGGTCCAGCGCATGTCCCGCTTGATGATCAAGACACTGCGCGACGACCCGGCCGACGCCGAGACCGCCAGCCACAAGCTGCTCGTCCGCGCCGGGTACGTCCGCCGCTCGTCCGCCGGCATCTGGACGTGGCTGCCGCTGGGCAAGAAGGTCCTGGAGAACGTCTCCCGCATCGTCCGCGAGGAGATGGACGCCATCGGCGGCCAGGAGGTCCTGCTGCCGGCCCTGCTGCCCAAGGAGCCCTACGAGACCAGCGGCCGCTGGGAGGAGTACGGCGACCTGCTCTTCCGCCTCAAGGACCGCAAGGGCGCCGACTACCTCCTCGGCCCCACCCACGAAGAGATCTTCACCCTCACGGTCAAGGACCAGTGCACGTCCTACAAGGACCTGCCGGTGATCCTCTACCAGATCCAGACCAAGTACCGCGACGAGGCCCGTCCCCGCTCCGGTGTGCTGCGCGGCCGCGAGTTCCAGATGAAGGACTCGTACAGCTTCGACACCACCGACGAGGGCCTGGAGCAGTCCTACGCGCTGCACCGCGAGGCCTACACCAAGATCTTCGAGCGCCTGGGCCTGGACTACCGCATCGTCTCCGCCGTCTCCGGCGCGATGGGCGGCTCCGCCTCCGAGGAGTTCCTGGCCCCCGCCGCGGTCGGCGAGGACACCTTCGTGGACTGCCCGGCCTGCGACTACGCCGCCAACACGGAGGCCGTCACGGTCAAGGTCAGCCCGGCCGACGGCTCCGTGCACGGCCCGGTCGAGGAGCTGGACACCCCCGACACCCCGACCATCGAGACCCTCGCCGAATACCTCGGCGTCCCGGCCTCGGCGACCCTCAAGAACCTCCTGATCAAGGTCGACGGCGAGATCGTCGCGGTGGGCGTGCCCGGCAACCGCGAGGTCGACCTCGGCAAGCTCGGCGAGCACCTCGCACCGGCCACCGTCGAGCTGGTCACCGCCGAGGACTTCACCGACCGCCCCGACCTGGTCCGCGGCTACGTCGGCCCGCAGGGCCTGGCCGGCAAGGCGTTCCGCTACCTCGCCGACCCCCGGATCGCGCCCGGCACGGCCTGGGTCACCGGCGCCAACAAGGAGGGCAAGCACGCCCGCAACGTCGTCGTCGGCCGGGACTTCGAGGTCGACGACTACCTCGACATGGTCGTCGTCGAGCCCGGTGACCCCTGCCCGAAGTGCGGCGCCGGCCTGCGCATCGACCGTGCCATCGAGATCGGCCACATCTTCCAGCTCGGCCGCAAGTACGCGGACGCCTTCGAGCTCGATGTACTCGGCCAGAACGGCAAGCCCGCCCGGGTCACCATGGGCTCGTACGGCATCGGCGTCTCCCGCGCGGTGGCCGCCCTCGCCGAGCAGACCCACGACGGCAAGGGCCTGTGCTGGCCGCGCGAGGTCGCCCCGGCCGATGTGCACGTGGTCGCGGCAGGCAAGGCCCAGCAGACCGAGCTGGCCCTGGAGGTCGGCGAACAGCTCGGCGCCGCGGGCCTGCGGGTCCTGGTCGACGACCGGGCCGGGGTCTCGCCGGGCGTGAAGTTCACCGACGCGGAGCTGCTCGGCATCCCGGCCATCGTGGTCGCCGGCCGGCGCGCCGCCGAGGGCGTCGTCGAGGTCAAGGACCGCCGCACCGGCGAGCGCGAGGAGCTGACGGTCGAGGAGGCCGTCGCCCGCCTCAGCGCGTAACGACCGCACGCGAACGGGCCGGTGGCCGGGGCGCACCACCCCGGCCACCGGCCCGTTCGTCCGTCCACTACAGCCAGGCCGCGAACTCCAGCAGCAGCTCGCCGCGCTGCCTCTCGCCCGCCGCCACTTCCCGTACCCCGAGATCCACCGCCCGGTACAGCGTCCAGTCGCGCAGCCGGTCGCGCTCCATGTCCAGGGAGTCCGCCAGTCTGGCCACCCGGCGGCGGGCCGCGGCGGCGGCCCCCGACCCGGCCACCAGATCCTCGAACCGGTCCAGCACCAGCGCCGCCAGGTCGTACGCCCGCTCGCCGACCACCGGTGACGGGCCGACCGCCAGCCACGGCGAACGCTCACCGGCCAGCACCTTGCCCTGCCGGAACGCGCCGTGCAGCAAAAACTCCTCGTCGGACCCGTCCGGCAGGGTGCGCCGCAGCTCCAGTGCCCGGTCCACCACCGGCCCGGCCGCGGGGGCCAGCGAACCGGCTGTCCGCAGCGCCGCCACGGCCTCCTCGGTCCGCCCGCCCAGCGTCTCGAAGGCATGCTCCGGGCCCGGCGCCACCCACAGGCGCCGCACCGTACCGGCCGCCTCCAGCAGCGCCTTGGCCTCCGGCAGCGACCGCAGCGACACACCACCCTGCAGCCGCTCCAGCAGCAGCGCACCGCCGGCCTCGTCGGACCGCAGCAGCCGTACCGCGCCCCAGCCGTCCCACGCCTCCAGCGCCGCCCGCTGGTGCGCGGAGTCCCGGCCGGGCACCGGGAACTTCAGCGCCGCCGGTGTCCCGTCCTTCTGCCGTACGAGGGCCAGCAGACTGCTGCGGCCACCGGGGGCGTGTACCCGCTCCAGCGTCAGATCCCAGGCCTCCAGCCGCTGCTGAACCAGCGTCGGCAGCGCGTCGAGCCACTCCCGCACGGGGCCTTCCGGATCGCCGCTCAGCGAACTCACCAACCGCTGCGGCGGTTCGACGGGTGCCGTTGCCATGCTTGAGCTGTCCCCTTTCCTGGGGCCGTGACCGCACCGCGGCCGGTCGTTCAGAGCGCGCCGGCGGAGGCGCTCGCGGCACCGGACGGGGCGGCGGCCGCGGCCCGCTCCACGAGCCCAGGGAAGGCTACGCCGCTGCCGCGCCAGCGCACCGCCCGCACTGCCGCCTCGCGCAGCGCGGCCGCCGCCTCCGTGCGCCGGGCCCGGCCGCCGGCCCGTACGAGATCCGCGTAGACGGCGGCCAGCCGGTCCTCCAGCTCCGCCGCCAGCCGGGCCGCGGCGGCCGCGTCCGGGACGGGGAAGGGCAGTTCGTAGGCGGCGGCCGCGGCCTGCGGCGTACCGCCCAGGTCACGTACCTCGCGGCGCAGCGCATCCCGGCGCGCACGATGCCCGTCGTACGCCGCCTGAGCCTCCTTGCGCCGGTCACCGGCGATCCGCCCGCCGACCACGCCGTAGCCGTAGACCGCCGCATGCTCGGCGGCCAGCGCCGCCTGTACCGCCGTCAGCTCGTCGTGCCCGCCGTCCTTGTCCTTGCGCCGGTTGCTGCCGTGAACTGCTGTGACCCTCATGTGCTCGCCCCTTCGCCGGTCCTTGCCCTCCGCCGCGCTGCCGTGCCGGTCATCCGGCCGGCTCCGCCAGCAGATACGCATGCGCCGCACCTGCCGCCGCGACCGAGGCGAGCAGCCGGGCCAACTCCGGGGGCGCGGCGGCCAGCGCCTTGGTGCGGACCTCGGCGAGCTTGCGCTCCGCCTCGGCGAGAGCCGTGCGCGCGGCCCGTTCGTCCTCGGGGACCTGGGGGTCCGACGGCCGCCGGGAGCCGTGCGGCGACGGACCGGAAGCGGGCGCCGCGGCGTCCCGCGCCGGGCCCTCGGAAGCGCCGCCACCGGGGGAGGGGGCGGTCCGTTCGTCGCCGAACGCCTCGGCGTGCCGGGCGACTTCGGAGCGCAGCGGGCGCAGCCGCGGCTCCAGTGCCGGGTGCGCGGCCAGCGTCGCGTCGTAGCGCGCCAGCAGGGTCGTACTGTCGCGGGCGGAGCGCTCGCGCAGCCGGTCGGCGGCACGGGAGTGTTCGACCCGCTCGGGGCCGGAGTCCTCGGAGCAGCCCGTGAGCAGCGCCACACCCCCGAGGGCGGCGCCGGCCAGCAGGGTCCTTCTGCGCGTGAGCGCCACTTTCGGCACGTTGCACTTCCCGGGGTCTTCCGTAGTGATCACCGCAGGCGAGAGTATCCGTGACCACCCACCGAATCGTCAGTACCCCGCCGGAACCGATAGGCTTTGACCCGACACGCGACCCACCCACAACAGCACACGCGGCCGAGGAGTCACCCGGATGAGCACCACCCAGAGCGAGAGGCTGCGCGGATTGCTTGAACCGCTCGTCGCCGCGCGAGACCTGGATCTGGAAGAGATCGAGGTGACACCGGCAGGCAAGCGGCGGGTGCTGAGGATCGTGGTCGATTCCGACGAGGGCGTCCAGCTGGACGAGTGTGCCGAACTGAGCCGCGAGGCCTCCCAGGTCCTGGACGACTCCGATGTGATGGGCGGCGCCCCGTACACCCTTGAGGTGACCTCCCCCGGCGCCGACCGGCCGCTGACCGAGCTGCGGCACTACCGCCGCGCCGTCGGCCGCCTCATCAAGGCCCAACTGACCGATGCAGCAGGGGCCGGCGAGCTGGTGGCCCGGATCCAGGCCGTGGACGAGGACGGCCTGGATCTCGAGGTGCCGGGGGTCAAGGGCCGCAAGCCGACCGCCCGCCGGGTCTCCTTCGACGAGATCGCCAAGGCGCGTGTCGAGCTGGAGTTCAACCGCAAGTCCGACAAGCGCGACGCGCAGCACGACGAGAAGATCGACGAGAACGACGAGAACAAGGAGGAGGCGTAGCCGTGGATATCGACATGAGTGCCCTGCGGGGACTGGTGCGGGAGAAGGAGATCTCGTTCGACCTGCTGGTCGAGGCGATCGAGTCGGCCCTCCTCATCGCTTACCACCGCACCGAGGGCAGCCGCCGTCGGGCGCGGGTGGAGCTGGACCGCAACACCGGCCATGTGACGGTGTGGGCGAAGGAGAACGCCGAGGACCTCACGGATCTGGAGGAGGGCGCCGAGCCGCGCGAGTTCGACGACACCCCCTCGGGCTTCGGGCGGATCGCGGCGACCACCGCCAAGCAGGTCATTCTGCAGCGGCTGCGGGACGCCGAGGAAGAGATCACGTTCGGTGAGTACGCCGGACGCGAGGGCGATGTCGTCACCGGCGTCGTCCAGCAGGGCAAGGACCCCAAGAACGTCCTGGTCGACATCGGCCGGCTGGAGGCCATCCTGCCGGTGCAGGAACAGGTCCCCGGCGAGGACTACGCACACGGCACCCGGCTGCGCTCCTATGTCGTACGGGTGGTCAAGGGCGTCCGCGGCCCGTCCGTGACGCTGTCGCGCACCCACCCCAATCTGGTCAAGAAGCTCTTCGCCATGGAGGTCCCGGAGATCGCGGACGGCTCGGTGGAGATCTCCGCCATCGCCCGCGAGGCCGGCCACCGCACCAAGATCGCCGTACGGTCCACCCGCTCCGGCCTGAACGCCAAGGGCGCCTGCATCGGCCCGATGGGTGGCCGGGTGCGCGCCGTGATGGCAGAGCTGCACGGCGAGAAGATCGACATCGTGGACTGGTCGGACGACCCGGCCGAGCTGGTGGCGAACGCGCTGTCGCCGGCCCGGGTCAGCAAGGTCGAGGTCGTGGACCTGGCGGCGCGCTCCGCCCGGGTCACCGTCCCCGACTACCAGCTGTCACTGGCCATCGGCAAGGAAGGGCAGAATGCCCGGCTCGCCGCCCGTCTCACGGGCTGGCGGATCGACATCCGCCCGGACACCGAGCAGACCGCACCGCAGGACTGAGACCGTCCGAAACGGACGGTGGCGCCGCGGCCCCGGAAAATCGGTGGCGCCGCGGCGCTCCGCCCGGAATTCTGAGCAGCCGTTCCGCTCTTTACCCCATAGGGGTCGGGTCGGCGCGGGGAGGTAGACTTAAGCAGTGTCTGGCCGGACGCATGCCCGCGCATGCCCTGAGCGCACCTGTCTGGGATGCCGGGAGCGAGCGGCCAAGGGCGATTTGCTGCGCATCGTGGAGATCGAGGGTGAGTGTGCCCCCGATCCTCGCGGTACGCTGCCCGGCCGGGGTGCTTACGTGCACCCGACACTGGTCTGCCTCGACCTGGCGGTTCGCCGCCGGGCGTTCAACCGGGCCTACCGGGCCCGGGGACCGTTCGACACGACGGAGTTGCGTCGGTTCATCGAGCGGACGCCCGTCGAGCAGCCGCCATTGCAATAACGCACAGCAGCTGGAAACGCACAGCGCACGGAAAACCGTGCGGTCAGGTACCTCGCGAGTCGGAAGTAGGTCGAGATTGCGATGAGCACTCGATGAGTACGCGATGAGTACGCCCATGAAGTAGCGACGGTCCGGTGGACAACCCGGACCTAGAAGGAGCGAAGTGGCTAAGGTCCGGGTATACGAACTCGCCAAGGAGTTCGGCGTTGAGAGCAAGGTCGTCATGGCCAAGCTCCAAGAACTTGGTGAATTCGTCCGTTCAGCGTCCTCGACGATCGAGGCGCCGGTTGTTCGCAAGCTGACCGATGCTTTCCAGGCAGGCAGCGGCAACGGCCGCGCCGCCGGCAAGCCCGCGGCGCCGCGCAAGTCGGCCCCCACGAAGCCGTCCGCGCCGTCTCCGGCGCAGGCCGGGGACACCTCCCGCGCCGTTAAGGCAGCGGGGGAACGTCCTGCTGCCCCGAAGCCGGGCGCCCCCAAGCCGGGCCCCGCGGCTCCGGCAGCCCCCGAGGCACCGAAGGCCCCTGAGGCCCCCGAGGCCCCGGTGGCACCCAAGAGCACTCCCGCCGCCGGCCCCACCCCGGGCCCGCGCCCCACCCCGGCGCGCCCCGCGGCACCCAAGCCCGCTCCGGCCGCCCCCGCGCAGCCCGAGTTCCAGGCTCCGCCGTCCGCGCCGGCCGCTCCCGCTGCCGGCCAGTCGGCTCCCCGTCCCGGTGCCCCCGGCCCGCGTCCGGCCCGTCCGGCGTCCGGTCAGGGCGGCCAGGGCGGCCAGGGCGGTCAGGGCCGCGGTAACGCTCCGCGTCCCGGTGGCGAGCGTCCGGCCCCGCGTCCCGGTGGCCGTCCGTCCGGCCCCCGTCCGGGCAACAACCCCTTCACCTCCGGTGGTTCCACGGGCATGGCCCGTCCGCAGGCCCCCCGTCCCGGTGGCGCCCCGCGTCCCGGCGGCCAGGGTGGTCCCGGCGGCCCGCGTCCGCAGGGCGGCGGCCAGGGCGGTCCCCGTCCCCAGGGCGGCGGCCAGGGCGGCGCGCGTCCCACCCCCGGTGGTATGCCCCGTCCGCAGGGTGCGGCTCCCGGCGGCGCCCCGCGTCCCGGTGGCGGCGGCGGTAACCGCCCGAACCCGGGCATGATGCCGCAGCGTCCCGCTGCCGGCCCGCGTCCGGGCCCCGGCGGTGGCGGCGGCCGCGGTCCCGGCGGTGCCGGTCGTCCCGGTGGCGGTGCCGGTCGTCCCGGTGGCGGCGGCGGTTTCGCCGGTCGTCCCGGTGGCGGTGGCGGCGGTCGTCCGGGTGGCGGCGGCGGTTTCGCCGGTCGTCCCGGTGGCGGCGGTCCCGGTGGTGGCGGCGGCTTCGGCGGTCGTCCCGGCTTCGCCGGCCGTCCCGGCGGCCCCGGCGGCCGTGGTGGCACGCAGGGTGCGTTCGGCCGTCCCGGCGGTCCGGCGCGCCGTGGCCGCAAGTCGAAGCGGCAGAGGCGTCAGGAGTACGAGGCCATGCAGGCCCCGTCGGTGGGCGGCATCATGCTGCCGCGCGGCAACGGCGCGACGGTTCGCCTGTCGCGTGGTGCCTCGCTGACGGACTTCGCGGAGAAGATCAACGCCAACCCGGCGTCGCTGGTCCAGGTCATGCTGAACCTGGGCGAGATGGTCACCGCGACCCAGTCGGTCTCCGACGAGACGCTCCAGCTGCTCGCCGACGAGATGAACTACGTCGTCGAGATCGTCAGCCCGGAGGAGGAGGACCGCGAGCTGCTCGAGTCCTTCGACATCGACTTCGGTGAGAACGAGGGCGGCGAGGACATGCTCGTCGCGCGTCCGCCGGTGGTGACCGTCATGGGTCACGTCGACCACGGTAAGACCCGGCTGCTCGACGCGATCCGCAAGACGAACGTCATCGCGGGCGAGGCCGGTGGCATCACCCAGCACATCGGTGCCTACCAGGTCGCGACCGAGGTCAACGACGAAGAGCGTCGGATCACCTTCATCGACACCCCCGGTCACGAGGCGTTCACCGCCATGCGTGCCCGTGGTGCCAAGTCGACCGACATCGCGATCCTCGTGGTGGCGGCCAACGACGGTGTCATGCCGCAGACGATCGAGGCCCTGAACCACGCCAAGGCGGCCGATGTGCCGATCGTGGTCGCGGTCAACAAGATCGACGTCGAGGGCGCCGACCCGACCAAGGTGCGCGGCCAGCTCACCGAGTTCGGTCTGGTGGCCGAGGAGTACGGCGGCGACACCATGTTCGTCGACATCTCCGCCCGCCAGGGTCTGAACATCGACCAGCTGCTCGAGGCCGTGGTCCTGACCGCGGATGCCTCGCTCGACCTGCGCGCCAACGCGGAGCAGGACGCGCAGGGCATCGCGATCGAGGCCCACCTCGACCGTGGCCGCGGCGCCGTGGCGACCGTCCTGGTCCAGCGCGGCACGCTGCGCGTCGGCGAGACGATGGTGGTCGGCGACGCGTACGGCCGAGTCCGTGCGATGTTCGACGACAAGGGCAACAACGTCGAGGAAGCGGGTCCGTCGACCCCCGTCCTGGTCCTGGGTCTGACCAACGTCCCGGGCGCCGGCGACAACTTCCTGGTGGTCGACGAGGACCGTACGGCCCGTCAGATCGCCGAGAAGCGCGCGGCGCGCGAGCGCAACGCCGCCTTCGCCAAGCGCACCCGCCGGGTGTCCCTGGAGGACCTGGACAAGGTGCTCAAGGCCGGCGAGGTCCAGCAGCTCAACCTCATCATCAAGGGTGACGCTTCTGGTTCCGTCGAGGCCCTGGAGTCCTCGCTGCTCCAGCTCGACGTCGGCGAAGAGGTCGACATCCGGGTGCTGCACCGCGGCGTCGGTGCGGTCACGGAGACCGACATCAACCTGGCGTCCGGCTCCGACGCGATCGTCATCGGCTTCAACGTGCGGGCCGAAGGCCGTGCCACGCAGATGGCCGAGCGCGAGGGCGTCGACGTCCGGTACTACTCGGTCATCTACCAGGCGATCGAGGAGATCGAGGCGGCCCTCAAGGGCATGCTCAAGCCGGAGTACGAGGAGGTCGAGCTCGGTACCGCGGAGATCCGCGAGATCTTCCGCTCGTCCAAGCTCGGCAACATCGCGGGTGTGCTCATCCGCTCCGGCGAGGTCAAGCGCAACACCAAGGCGCGCCTCATCCGCGACGGCAAGGTGGTCGCGGAGGACCTCAACATCCAGGGTCTGCGCCGCTTCAAGGACGACGTCACCGAGATCCGCGAAGGCTTCGAGGGCGGTATCAACCTCGGGAACTTCAACGACATCAAGATCGACGACGTCATCGCGACGTACGAGATGCGCGAGAAGCCGCGCGGCTGATCATGCGCGGGACTGCCCGCGCGTAGCACGGTCCACCGGAAACGGTGGCCGGGCGACGCGCGGGACCGGGGCCGGTCGGCGGAGTTATTTCCGTCGATCGGCCCCGGCCGTTGCGTGTACGGTTCCCCTGACACGTACACCTCCAGCTCATGCTGGGTGGTGCCCCCAAGGCCCCGCGGGTGGCTTGACCCGTCTTGCATGTACGTAGGGACGCTGTCCTTCGACCTGCTTCTCGGCGACGTACGGTCGCTGAAGGAGAAGCGCTCCGTCGTCCGCCCGATCGTCGCCGAACTCCACCGCAAATTCGCGGTGAGCGTCGCGGAGGTCGGGGACCAGGATCTGCACCGCAGGGCCACCATCGGCCTGGCGGTGGTTTCCGGGGACGCCGGGCATCTCACCGATGTCATGGACCGCTGCGAGCGCCTGGTCGCCGCACGGCCCGAAGTGGAGCTGCTGTCGGTACACCGACGGCTGCACGGCGACGACGACTGACCCGGGGACCGGGCAGTCCGCCGCCGGTGGAAGCACAATTGTGGAAGAAAGAAGGAGACGGACCAGTGGCCGACAATGCGCGGGCGAAGAAGCTGGCGGACCTCATCCGGGAGGTGGTCGCCCAGAAGCTGCAGCGCGGAATCAAGGACCCGCGGCTCGGTTCGCACGTGACCATCACGGACACCCGGGTCACCGGCGACCTGCGGGAGGCTACGGTCTTCTACACGGTCTACGGCGATGACGAGGAGCGGGCCAGCGCCGCCGCCGGGCTGGAGAGCGCCAAGGGCATCCTGCGCTCCGCGGTCGGGGCCGCGGCGGGGACGAAGTTCACGCCCACCCTGGCCTTCGTGCCGGACGCCCTGCCGGAGAACGCCAAGACGATCGACGACCTGCTCGACAAGGCACGGGCCTCGGACGCCAAGGTGCGCGAGGTCTCCTCGGGTGCCGAGTACGCCGGCGAGGCCGACCCGTACCGCAAGCCGGGCGAGGACGATGACGAGGGCACCGCGGCAGAATGAAGCGTGAGAGCAACAATCGGAACGAGAGGGGCGAGCGCGCAGCGCTCCGGGGCAAGGGCGATGGTGGGCAACGGGCGGGCGGGCTGGTCATCGTCGACAAGCCGTCCGGCTTCACTTCGCACGACGTGGTGGCGAAGATGCGCGGGATGGCGCGCACCCGCCGGGTCGGGCACGCCGGCACGCTCGATCCGATGGCGACGGGCGTGCTCGTCCTGGGCCTCGAGCGGGCCACCAAGCTGCTCGGCCATCTCGCGCTGACGGAGAAGGAGTACGTCGGCACGATCCGGCTCGGCCAGACGACGATCACCGATGACGCCGAGGGCGAGATCACCGCGTCGAAGGCGGCGCACGGTCTCGTCCGCGACGACATCGACGCGGGCGTCGGCCGGCTCTCTGGCGCGATCATGCAGGTCCCGTCGAAGGTCAGCGCCATCAAGATCAACGGCAAGCGGTCGTACTCGCGGGTCCGCGACGGCGAGGACGTGGAGATTCCGGCCCGGCCGGTCACCGTCTCCTCCTTCGTGGTGCACTCCGCACACGAGACCGAGGCCGAGGACGGCACCCCGGTGACCGATCTGCTGGTCTCCGTCGAGTGCTCGTCCGGTACGTACATCCGCGCCCTGGCCCGTGACCTGGGCGAGGGTCTCGGTGTCGGCGGCCATCTCACCGCGCTGCGCCGTACCCGCGTCGGCCCGTACAAGCTGGACCGGGCGCGCACGCTCGAACAGCTCCAGGCCGCCGTGGACGACACCGAGGGGGAGGGCCTGCCGGTCATGCCGCTCGGCGACGCGGCCGCCGCGGCGTTCACCCGCTGGGACGTCGCCGAGGCGCAGGCCCGCCTGCTGCTCAACGGCGCACGGATCCCGATGCCGCTCTTCGAGGGCAACGGACCCGTCGCGGCGTTCGGACCCGACGGCCGGTTCCTCGCGCTGGTGGAGAACCAGGGCGGGAAGGCGAAGAGCCTGGCGGTGTTCGCGGTCTAGGACGGGCCGGCGACCTGGCATCTCACCGGGCCGGGTCCGGAGGCGTGGGGACGCGCTCCGGGCCCGGCCTTGTGCGTGGAGCGGCGGTTCCCCCTGCCCCTCTCCTCCTTCGGGCCCGGCTGTCCCTCACCTGAGGGTTCCGGCCATTCACTCATTCGGTGAGGCGCTCGAAGTGAATCAAGGCGCGGACGGGGGCGCGTTGGCAGGGCTCCCTGTCGGGACGATCACCGCCTGCTTACCGTTCAAAGGACGGGACAGGGCGAGAGGACCGGCGATGGCATTGCTGGACGCCGATGCGGACGTGGCACTGGTGCGGATCCGCGATCTGGCAGGTCGGACGCGTGGTACGGGGTTCCTCGCGGACCACGAGGGCACCGTGATCACCAGCCACGAGGCGGTGGACGGGGCGACGCAGCTGGTGTTGCAGCCCATGGCGGACGGCGCCGGCGGCGGCGCGGCCGGGGGCGGCGGATGGACCTGCGTGGTGGCGGCCGACGCCCTCACGCCCCTTCCGGAGGCCGGACTCGCCCTCGTACGGGCCGGCGACTTCGGGCCGCACCGGCTCACGCCGCTGCCCATCGCCGCCGGCCGGCCGCCCGCGGGCACCGCCGCGCGCCTCTGGGCGGGCGGCTGGCTGGACGGCACGGTCGTCGGGCCGGGCTCCGGGGTGATGTACACGGCCGCCGAGCGCGTCCACCTCCTCGACGAAACGCTGGAGCTGGGACTCTGCGCCGGGGGCCGGGAGGCACTGCGGCTGGGCGGTCCCGCGGTCGGCGGGCCGGTGCTGGACGCCCGGACGGGCGCGGTGCTCGGCATCCTCGGCACCGCGCTGCACCCCCAGGCTCCCGCCCGCGCCCGAGGCGGGGAGAGTCCCTTCGGGCGCCGGGCGGGCGGCTTCGCGATTCCGCTGCGCGCGGCCGCCGAGGCCGCGCCCCTCGGTGCGCTGGCCGTGCTGCTGGCGCGCAATGCGGCGACCGTTCCGGCCTACGGCAGTGAGTTGAACCCGGCCGGCGCACGGCGTCTCGGCGAGGTGTCGATGGGCGCCACCGGGCGGCTGCGGCTGTGGCGGGAGCCGGTCGAACGGCCGGATACCGTCGCGGAGTTCGTGCGCTTCGAGGAGGCCCGGGGGGCGGCCGGAGCGCGGGTGCTGGGGCTGGTGGGGGAGCCGGGGACCGGGCGGAGCACGGAGCTGGCCGGGCTCGCGGCCCGCCGGGCACAGGACCCGGAACCGGCACCGACGGTCTGGCTGCGCGGCGCGGAACTGCGGGCCGGCGACGACGGGGTACGCACCGCGGTCGAGCGGGCGCTGCGGTTCGCCGGCCGGAGCGTCGCCGGGGCGGGCCGTACGGCCGGTGATCCGGCGGACACCACCTCGCAGGGCGTGGCCCGTGCGGCGTCCGCGGCCGGGCGTCCACTGCTGGTGCTGCTCGACGGGCCGGAGGAGATGCCGCAGGCCCTGGCGCGGCGGGAGCGGCTGGCCGGGTGGACCGAGGCGACGGCCGACTGGCTGCGTACGGCCGATGTGCGGCTGGTGATCGCCTGCCGCCCCGAGTACTGGGAGCGGACCGGTGCGCTCTTCCCGCCCGGCATGCTGCACCGTCCGCGCCGTCCGGTGCCCGCGCTGCCCGCCTGTGTGGAGCTGGGTGACCTCCCCGAGGAGGCGGCGGAGCGTGCCCGTGGCCGCTACGGCCTGCCGCCCGGCACACCGGCCGCGGCCGACGCCCGCCATCCGCTGGCCCTGCGTCTGCTCGCGGAGGTGGGTGCGGCGCTGGCAGAGGGGGAGGAGGCCGGTGCGGCGATGCCCGAGGGGCGCGAGGCCGGTGCGGTGCCGGCCGAGGGGGAGGGGGCCGGACAGGGGCGGGAAGAGGGGGACGGGGCCGGACGGGAAGAGGGGGACGGGGCCGGACCGGAGGACGATCCGGGTGGCCTCGGCGCGCCTGATCGCCATCAGATCTTCGACGCCTATCTGGACCTGGTGTGCCTGCGCATCGCCGTACGGCTCGCGGCCGCGCACCGGCCCGCGCTGCGCGGCACCGCCGTCCGCCGGCTGGCCGCCCAGGTCGCCGGCCAGGTGCACGAGGCGGCCCGCCGCTGTCTCGGCCCCGGGCCGGGCGCGCTGGACCGTATGTCGTTCGAGGAGGTCTTTCCGCGGGAGCCCGGCTGGGCCTCCGCGGTGCTGGCCGAGGGGCTGCTGGTCCCGGCCGGCACCGGATACCGTTTTGTGCACGAGGAGTTCGCGGAGTGGCTGCAGGGCGCTCATGTCGACCTCGATCTGCTGCCCGCCCCCGGGCACCGCACCGGTCCGGCCGTCCAGGCATTGCTGCTGCTCGGCAGGCGTGAGGGCAGCGTACAACTGACCTTCCGGCTCGCGGAGTTGGTGCCGATGGCGACCGCCCCCGCGGCCGGACCGCCGGCCGGCTACGCCGTGGACGGCCGCTGGTGGGCCGCCCATCTGCTGTCCGGCGTACTGCTCCGGGTCCCCGACGCGCGGCCGTACACGGGCGTATTGCGGCTGCTCGCCGACCGGATCACGGAACGGTCCCTCCGGGCGGGCGGCTTCGTGCACACGGGTCTGGAGGCGTTCGGGCCATGGTTCTGGGAGCGGCTGGCACTGCCCGACGAGGACCGGATGGATCTGCTGCGCCGCCTGCTGCCGGCGGATGGGCCACACGGCGGGGCGAGGCGGGTGCCGGGCCGGGTGCTGCGGCGGGGGGCCGGGGAAGGTGCCGGTGCGGGTGGTGCGGGTGGTGCGGGTGGTGCGGGTGGTGTGCGGGGCGGTGCGTCGTCGGCGTCCGGCCCGTCGTCGTGGTCGGATCGGCCGGCGCGGTCCGGTGCGTCGTCGTGGCCGGGTCCTCCGTCGCCGTCGGAGCCTCCGCCGGGTGACCCGTCGCCGTCCGAGCCTCCGCCGGGTGACCCGTCGCCGGTCACCGGGTCCGGTGACGGGACAGGCGCGGGGCGACATTTCGCACCGGCCCCACGCGTACGCGTCCATCCCGCCGACGATCCGGCGTCCGCGGCCGGCGGCGACGGCTGGACCGACGCCACCAGTGGCCCGCGCCCCGCTCCCGCCGGGACCGGCACCGAGGACAGAACCCCCGCAGAGGCCGTCGCCGGGCCCGGGACCGAGCCCGCCGCGGCCCGCTCGCCGCGGTTCCTCGATGCCGCGGCCGGGCTGCTGCGCAGGGATCCGGAGCGGATGCAGCCGCTGCTGTGCGCCTGGTTCGAGGACACCCGCCCGCTGCAACGGGCCGACGCGGAAGACGGCGGCACGGCTCCCGCCGCAGCCGCCCCGCCGTCCGAGATCACGGTGGCCGCCGCCGCGCAGGCGCTGCTGCACACCCACCGCCACCGGGCGCTCGATGCGCTCACGGAGGCGCTGGTGGAGGCCGCGCATCCCAAGGGCGACGAGCTGATGGACGCGCTCGCCGAGGACGAGCCGACGGCGGTGTGCCGGGCCGTGGACCGCTGGGCGCACGACGAGCGTCCCGAGCGCCGGGCCGCCGCGGTGTCGTACGGCCTGCGGGCCGCCCGTCATGCCGTCGCCGATGCTGACCGGGCCCTGCTGCGCTACGCCGCCCTCTGCCTCCTCGCCCGGAGCGCCGACAGCGCGCACCACGGCTCCGCGCTGGCCCTGCTGATGGGCGACCCGGCCACCCGCTCCCGGTTCCTGGACCGGGCGCTGGCCCGTTTCGTCGCGGGGGATCCCCAGCTGCCGCCCACGGCGTTCCAGGCGGCCCTCGACGATCACCCGGGGCCGGTGCTGGAGGCCTTCCGGGCCCGGCTGGTCGGCGGCGAGGGCCCGCCGGTGGCGGCCGCGCTGCTGCGGATGCTCGCCCGCGTCGATGCGCCGGACCTCGCCGCCCGCGTCGCCGACCTCGTCCGCGACTGTGCCCGGCAGTGCCCGGACCGCGCCGCACGGCCGGTGGCGGAGTTCCTCGACCGCCGCCTCGACCGCGGCCCGGCCGCCCGCGCCGCGCTCCGTCCGCTGGCCGTGGAGTTGCTGACCCGGTCCCCCGTACCGGTCCGGTGCGCACTCGCCGCCGTGATGGCCGAGACCGGCTCCGGCGACTCGGTCCCGCTGCGCCGTGAACTGCTCGACGCGCTGCTGGCGCACGAGGCGTCGTACGCGGCTCCGCGCGGCGCGTACGACGAGGGCGGCCGGGACACGCGGGTGCTGGAGGCGCTGCTGCGGGCGGCCGCCGAGGGCGCGGAGCGGCGGCCGGCGGAGCGCACCCGCGAGCTGGTGCACCGCACCGGAATGCTGCTGGTCCGTACGCCGGAGGGCGCGGCCTGCTTCGACCGGCGGCTGGTGGAACTGGGGCGGCGGGTGCCCGGATTCGCCCGTCGGGTGCAGGACTGGGTGGCGGACGAGCCGGGGGAGTGGGCGGCGATGGTGGGCCCCGGCGCCCGTGCCACGCTCGCCGGGTGTCACAGCTGACCGGGGATGCCGCTACGCACCGGCGGGCGTGGGACGGTTGACCGGCGGTGGGCATGGCACGGTTGGCCGGCGACGGATCGCCGGAGGGCCGGATCGATAGCCGGGCGATGGCCGGAGGGTCGGGGTGTTGGACGGGCGATGGCCGGACGGTCGGGGTGTTGGACGGGCGATGGCCGGACGGTCGGGCGATCGACGGGGGAATCGACGGACGGGCGAATCGACGGACCAGGGTCGCACGGAGGCTCGGGCAGGTGCCCGGAGCCACCCTTCGCGCGGAGCATCACCCGCGGCATGGCAGTCTTAGACCTGCGCCATGCCGAATTGGCGCAATGGACGGACAAGGGTTCGGGCGAGGAGCGGGCACTGTGCAGCGCTGGCGTGGCTTGGAGGACATCCCCGAGGGCTGGGGACGCAGCGTCGTCACCATCGGCTCGTACGACGGAGTGCACCGCGGCCACCAATTGATCATCGGCAAGGCCGTCGCGCGCGCCCGTGAGCTGGGGATCCCCGCGGTGGTCGTCACTTTCGACCCGCACCCGAGCGAGGTCGTGCGGCCCGGCACCCACCCGCCGCTGCTGGCGCCGCACCACCGGCGTGCGGAGCTGATGGCCGGGCTGGGGGTGGACGCGGTGCTGATCCTCCCGTTCACCAAGGAGTTCTCGAAGCTGGCCCCGGCCGACTTCGTGGCCAAGGTACTGGTCGACAAGCTGCACGCCCAGGTCGTCGTCGAGGGCCCCAACTTCCGCTTCGGGCACAAGGCAACCGGCAACGTCGAGACCCTCGCCGAGCTCGGGACCACCTACGACTACAGCGTGGAGGTCATCGACCTCTACGAGCGCGGGGCGGCCGGCGGCGGCGAGCCGTTCTCCTCCACGCTCACCCGACGGCTGGTCGCCGAGGGCGAGGTGGCCGGTGCGATGGAGGTCCTGGGCCGGCCGCACCGGGTCGAGGGCGTCGTCGTACGCGGTGCCCAGCGCGGCCGCGAACTGGGCTTCCCGACGGCCAATGTGGAGACCCTGCCGCACACCGCGATCCCGGCCGACGGCGTTTACGCGGGCCTGCTGCAGGTCGAGGGCGAGGCGATGCCCGCGGCCATCTCGGTCGGCACCAACCCGCAGTTCGACGGCAAGGCACGCACCGTCGAGGCGTACGCCATCGACCGCATCGGCCTGGACCTGTACGGCCTGCACGTCGGGGTGGACTTCCTCGCCTACATCCGTGGCCAGGAGAAGTTCGACACCCTCGACGCGTTGCTGGAGCGGATGGCGGTCGATGTGAAGCTGGCTCGGGGGCTGGTCGCGGAGGCGAGTTGATCGCTGCGGTGGGACTGATCGCTGTGGCGGGACTGATCGCCTCGGCGGGTTGACCGCAGGGGGCAGGGCGGGCCGGCTGCCCGGCTGGCCGAGTTCTTGCGGCTCCGCCGCTCCTTTTTGCGCTCCGTCCCTCCGTCCCTCCGTCCCTCCGTGTCGTTCCCGCCGCTTCCCTTCCGACAGGCTTTCCGGCACGGCTCTTCCGTACCCCTCTGGTGATTTCGGGCCGCCCGTTCTCCGGGGCTTTTCTCGTTGCCCGCCGCCTGACCTTTTTCCCCGCCGCCCACCCCCCTTCGGGGGGTGGGCGGGTGTAGCGGTGCGGTAGCGCCAACTCGGCTGATTCCAGGCGGAGTCCGACCGAGAACGGTTCCCTCTTCCGAGGGATGACGTGCTACAGGATTGACGTGCTGCAGGGATGACGTGCTGCAGGGGTGACGTGATGCGGGGATGAGTCATGCGGGGTGACGTCAGTAGTCCTCGTGGCGGTTGGCTGGGGGCTACTTCTGGCCGGCGCAGGGGTCGCAGCAGGAGGGGGCCGGTTCGACACACACGCTGACGGTGTCGGTGTTGTTGGTGGCGTCGGGGTCCTTTTCGTTGCCGGTGGCGGTTGCGACGTTGCTGATCAGGCCGGCTTTGGTGGCCTTGGCCCGCAGCACGAGGGTGGCGGTGGCGCCATCGGTCAGGTCTCCCACGGTCCACTGCCCGGTGGCCGGGTCGTAGCTTCCGGGGCCGTCGGCGGACAGGAAGGTGAGGCCGTCGGGGAGCTGGTCGGTAACGGTGACGCCGGTGGCGTCGTTCGGGCCGGCGTTGTGGACGGTGATGCGGTAGGTCACCGTCTGGCCGACGGTGACGATGGTGGCGTCGGCTGCCTTCGCCACGGTCAGGTCGGCAGCCGGTTTGACCTGTGTGACCTGCTCGTTGGAGGTGGACGTCAATGGCTCTGGCGTGTCGCCGAGCCGGTTCTCGTAGGAGGCGGTTGCGGTGTTGCTGATCTGCATGCCGCCGCTGGCCCGGTCGATGGTGACCCGGTACTCCACCGTGCTCCCGGACGGCAGGGCCTCGGTGCTGGGCAGACTGCCCCCCTCCGCGGCGGTGGCGCCGTTGCCGAGGTGGAAGACAACCTTGTTTGCCTGGGCGTCGTAGTACGCCTGGTCGTCACCTGGCGCGTCGCTCTTCGCCCCGGCGTTCGGGCCGTCGACGATACGCAGGGAGCCGGGCAGATATGTCGTGCCCTGCGGGATGACGTCGGTCAGGATGAGGTTCTCGGCCCCGCCGCCGCCCTCGTTCTTGGCCGTGACGCGGTAGGTGACGACGTCGCCCACATCCAGCGGCCCCGTGGGAATCGCGGTCTTGTCGAGCACCACGTAGGGAGCGGTACCGAAGAAGATGCCGTCCAGGAAGTTGCCGATACTGGGATTGCCGCCGGCTGCAGAGACGGAACGGAAGGCGAAGCGCGTCGTTGTCTGGCCTGCTGGGACGGTGTAAGTACCGGTGTAGTAACCCCAGGCGGTCTTGCCGTCGGTGAAACGCCTCTGCTCCACCGTGGCGCCTGGCGCGCCGATGTCCAGCGCCATGGTGTCGTCCCCCTGGCGGCCACGGTGATACAGCCGCCAGTACAGCTTCGTACCGGGAGTGGTCGGCAGGTCCTGGTAAAGCGTGGACACCTGGTACGCGTTGAGCTCGGCGAACTGGGTGCCGTCGGCTGCCGGCACACCGAGGTAGCCCGAATGCCACAGCTCGATCATGTGGTCGGAGGCGGTGGTGAGCCAGCCCGGAACCCGCTTGGCCGCCTGCGTCTGTGAGGCGTCCGGCAGGATCTCCACACCGGTCACAGGGGGCTGTTCAAAACTGCCGTTGGCCAGGGCGACGCGGAGCGGAGCAGCAGGAGGTGTGGCCATGGTTCTTCCCCTCGGTTCGATGCTGCGGAAATGCACCGCCGACCGGCCGCACCCCTGCGCGTCGTGGCGGAACCGAACGCGGGTAGCGCATCGCATTCACACGAACGCGTAAAGTGACATTTGATGAGCTTTGGCCAACCTGGCTCAGCAGGTTTGGGAAACCCGCCCGGAACACTCCCGCCGCGACGTCATGCGTGAGGCCGAAGGCGCACCGCTCCCGCCACACATGCCTCCCAGCTCCCTCCACCCCGCCCTGTCATGGCCGAAAGCCCCCGTTGCACCCCTTGTGTTCATCCTTCTTCAGGGTGAATCAGCCACCAGCGAAGTTGACGCTCCCGGCGCAGTGGCACCGGCGGGTAGGAATGGCGCAGTAACCGGGTGGTGAGACGACGGCCTTTGTGACCCCTTGAGGTTGTCAAGGCCGATGTCGTGCTTGGGGCGGGCGGTGTCATTGCACGCCAGGAAGATCGACGGGGTTCCTGAGGAGAAGACGGCCGGGTGGCGCGGGCTGCGTTCCCGAAGGGCAGCCTGGCGATGCGGGGCCGTGACGAGTGGGGCGAGCTGTTCCCGGACGCCGACTTCGGTGGGCTGTACCCGACAGGGAGAAGTCGGCGTGGTCGCCGGTCGGCCGGCGTCGGTGCCGGTCATGGAGTTCGCCGAGGGCCGCGGGCCGGATTCGCCAACAGTGTCCTCACAGGTGCCGGGCCCCGCCCCGCATTGCGTGACGCCAGTCTCACTGCGGAGGCGGCTGCTGCTGCCACCCCGGGGCCAGGCCCGGCTGCTCCGGCTGCGGTGCGTCCGGAGCGGGCTGTTGCTGCTGCCAGTGGGCCGGCGGCTGGGCGGGCTGCTGCGTCCAGCCGCCCTGCTGCGGCGGGTAACCGGCCGGCGGCTGGCCCTGCTGCGGCTGCTGCGGCTGCTGCGGCTGTTGTGCCGGCTGCGGCTGACCCTGCTGGGCGGCGTACTGCTGCTGGGCGTACGGATCGCCGCCCATCTGCTGCTGGGGGTACATCCCCTGCGTCTGCTGCGCCCGCGTGAAGTCCTCGGCCACCAGGGCGGAGAGGTGGAAGTACGCCTCACGGGTCTTGGGCCGCATCATGTCGAGGTCGACCTCGGCCCCGGCGGCGAGATGCTCGTCGAAGGGGACGACCACCACACCGCGGCAGCGGGTCTCGAAGTGCGACACGATGTCATCGATCTTGATCATCTTGCCGGTCTCGCGCACTCCCGAGATGACCGTGATACCGCGCTGCACCAGGTCCGCGTAGCCGTGTGCGGACAGCCAGTCCAGGGTGGTGCTCGCGCTGCTCGCACCGTCCACGGACGGGGTGGAGATGATGATCAACTGGTCGGCGAGGTCGAGGACTCCGCGCATCGCGCTGTAGAGCAGACCCGTACCCGAGTCGGTGAGGATGATCGGGTACTGCCGGCCGAGGACGTCGATCGCCCGCCGGTAGTCCTCGTCGTTGAACGTCGTGGAGACCGCGGGGTCCACGTCGTTGGCGAGGATCTCCAGGCCCGAGGGGGCCTGTGAGGTGAACCGGCGGATGTCCATGTAGCTGTGCAGATGCGGGATCGCATGCACCAGGTCACGGATGGTCGCACCGGTCTCACGGCGCACCCGGCGTCCGAGCGTGCCGGCGTCCGGGTTGGCGTCGATCGCCAGGATCTTGTCCTGCCGTTCGGACGCCAGGGTGGAGCCCAGCGCGGTCGTCGTGGTGGTCTTGCCGACACCGCCCTTGAGGCTGATCACCGCGATCCGGTAACAGGACATCACCGGCGTACGGATCAGCTCCAGCTTGCGCTGCCGCTCCGCCTCTTCCTTCTTCGCGCCCAGCTTGAACTTGGACGGCTGGGCATTGGCGCCCGGCTTGCGCTTCTTGGGCTGGTTGCGCAGCAGTCGGTCGGAGGTCAGCTCGACGGCGGCGCTGTAACCGAGCGGCGCGCCGGGAGCGGCCCGCTGCGGCTGCTGCTGGCCCGGCTGCGAGTACGACGCGTAGTTCGCCGCCGCGTTCGGGTCGCCGGCCTGCCGGCCGGGGAGCGGCTGGTATGGAGACTGCTGGGCTTGCTGGGCCGGTTGAACCTGCTGGGCCTGCTGGCCTTGATGAGCCTGTTGGGCTTGCTGGGCCTGTTGGGCCTGTTGGGCTTGATACGCCTGCTGGGCTTGTTGAGCCTGTGCCGCCTGGGCCTGTGCCGCCTGCGCCTGAGCTGCCTGTTGCTGGTCGTAGCCGTGCTGCGCCTGGGCCGCCTGGGCCTGGGCCGCCTGGGCCTGGGCCGCCTGTTGCTGGTCGTAGCCGTGCTGCGCCTGCTGGGGGTACTGGCTCTGCTGCGGGTAGCCCTGCGCGCCGGTCTGCGGATAGCCGTACGCCGACTGGGGTGCGGTCGGGTGCGGTTGGTGCTGCGGCTGCGGCCGGCCCTGCTGCGGATAGCCGTACGCGGGCTGCGGGTAACCGTACGCAGGCTGTTGCTGCTGTACGGGCGCGCCCTGCTGCTGTGGGGGGTAGCCACCCTGCTGAGCGGGCTGCGCCTGCGGGTAGCCGGCCTGCGGCTGCTGTGCCTGTGGTTGGTACTGCGCCTGCTGTTGCTGCTGGGCCGAGGCCTGCTGCTGGCCCTGCTGCGACTGTTGACCGGCCTGCGCCTGCGCCGTTCGAGGGTCCGCGGGCTGGAACTCCGGCGGCAGCGGCGGCAGCGGAACACGCTGCTGCGGCCCCTCCGGCGCGGCGCCCCAGGGAGCACCCTGCTGAGGGATTCCCTGCTGGGGGACGTTCTGCGGAGCCGTCTGCCGGGGGTCGCCCTGCTGCGGCAGGCCTTGCTGCGGCACACCCTGCTGGGGCGTGCTCGCCTGCGGCTGCGGCTGCGGCTGGACCTGGGCGGGTTGTGCGCCCTGTGCGGTGGCCTCGGGGGCCGGCCGGGGCCGATCGGGAGCGGCAGCATCAGGAGCCGCGCCTCCGCCCTCGGCAGCGGCCTGAGACACCTCCACGGCTGCCGGCTGCGGCGCCGCGGCGGCGGGTGCGGCCTCGGCCGCCGTGGTGGGTGAGGCCTCCGGCTCGGACGGGCTCACCGCCTCCGGCGCCTCGTCATCGTCGTCCCAGAGCGAGGCCGACGGGTCGACACCGGTGCCGGCGCGATGATTGCCGGAGCCTGCGTCCTCGTTCGAGGCCGGAGAGGCCGGAGAGGTCGGAGCGGTCGACGAGGTCGGCGCGGCCTCCGCGGCCGCCTCCGGAGCGGGAGGTGCGGCGGCCGGCGTGTCCCTGCCGGTGTCCTGCGGGCGCAGCGTCGGGAAGCCGGGCGGTGCGGTCGCTACGGGCGGCGGGGCCGTCGGCGCACCCTGCTGCGGAATTCCGGGCGCACCCTGGGCGGGCCCGGTCAGCGGCCGGCCCGTGGGCGGCCCGTGCGGGGGCTGGGACTCGGCGGCCGGAGTGGTGGGCGAAGACGCAGGAGGAGTCGCGGGGGAGGCGGCGCTCGTGCCCTCACCACTGGTGTCGTTGCTCGCGTACCAGGCCGGTGCGGCGAAATCGATCTTGAACTCACCGGTCAGGTCGAACTCGGACTGGTCGTCGTCAGGATCGTTTCCCTCCGGACGGAAAGCCTCCTGCTCGTTCACTGTGCCTCCTGGTGTACTGCAACGCACCTGAACGGCAGGACCGGATACAGGCGGATCGATCGGATGTAGCGGAAGTCGGAACACACCACCCGGGGTTGCGCCAACACTAACTGTCTCCGTCCCCGTTTCTACTGCCGTCGTGCTGTGCTCCGGCGGCTCTCCCACACAGCCTAATCAAGAGTCGGCCCCCAGCGGCAGTCGGTGCCGTGTCGTCTTCAAGCCCCTTCGGCACACGTACGGGCGCACCCATGGGTGCGCCCGTAAGACCTGCCTGCGGCCGGCGGCTCGTGCGCGGCGCGCAGCGCCCCGCGGTCAACCGGCCCGCACCGGTGGTCAGTCCATGCGGCGCGGCCCGCCGAGCAGGTTGGTCTCCGCTTCCGTGGGCTGGGTCATGACGAACTGGTGGCCGTCGCGCGAGCACCACAGCAGGGCGTTGTCGCTGAGCGTCGGCAGCACCGCACGGACCTGGTCCGGCAGCCGCATGATTCGCGTCACAACCTCCGCCTCCTCGGGCGAGAGCCGCTGCAGGCCGACCAGATCGGCACGGCCGAGCAGCTGCGGCGACCGCGGTCCGAGGAACGGCAGCACGGTCAGCACCGACTGCCAGGGGCTCGGCGCGAGCTGATTGCGCGGCGGCCGCGCACCCATGTCCCGTACGACCAGCACCGGGCTGGAAATCGACGGCCCCTGGGGCGCGATCTGACGCACATCGTGGACGGAGACGCACTGCTGTCCGCCGCCCGCGGCCTGTGCCATCTGCCCCCAGGCCGGCGGCCGCGCCGTCTCGACCGCGACCCGGGCGCCGGTGGCGACCGTACGCAGCGCCAGCACCTGTGCCATCCACATGCTGCCGACCAGCGCGATCTCCATCGGTGCCGGCCGCAGCAGGCTCAGCACGGCGGGCTGGTTCTGCGGGTCGATGCCGATGATCACGCCGTCGTCGCCGACCGGCAGGGTCAGCGCGGCGAGCGACTCGGCCGTCAGGACGTGCGGGCTGCGCCGGGGGCCGCGCAGGCCGAAGCCGGGCCGGGGCTTCAGGCCGTTCGGGCCCGACTGCTCCTGCTCCGGACGCGGCTGGTGCGACAGCCGGCCACCGCCGGTGCCGCTGCCGCCGATGGGGGGATTGCGCCAGCCGTTGCCGCTGGTGTTGACACGGGGCTGATAGGTGGGAGAGGCCATCAGCGGGTACCTCCGAGGGGAAGCGTGGCCAGCAGGCCGGGCAGCTGTTCCCGGTCGAGCCGTACGAGCCCGACCTTCACGGAACCGGAACGGCGCTCCAACTCGCTCTGAGCGGCGGAGAGTTCGTTCTCACTGCGGGTGGAAAGACGGACGTAACCCGAGATGGCCGGGGCGCGGCCCCCGCCGTGCGTGGCGGTCAGCGCGAAGGTGCTGGCCATCGCCCTGGTGCTGGTCAGCAGCTGGGTGACGGCCGCCAACGGCGCACCGCCCTCGCCCAGTTGGGGCCACCGGCCGATCCAGTACGTGGAGTGCCAGCGGTCGTCGCAGCGCACCGCCCGGGTCGTCTCCTGGGTGCGGCGGGCCGCCCGGCCGTCACGGCCCATCGCGCCATTGGCGGCCCGCGGGCTGACGCACACCGCGGTACCGATCGCGGCCACGACCTCGCGCTCGGCGAGCACCCTGGCGCGCACGCCGTGCGCGGTCAGCCGGCTGACGAGCTGGTCGGCGGCGCGCAGCAGTGAACGCTTGGCGCCCTCCATCCCGCCGCCGCGGGCCTCGATCGCCTCCGAGCACAGCTCGGGGTCGAGCTTGAGCGCGATCCATGTCAGCTGCAGCGCCGGTGTCTGTGACTGGGCCTGCAGCGGCGCGTACGAGCGGGCCGCGACGGCCTGTTCGGGCAGATGCGGCGCCGGCGCGGGCTGGGTGTACTGGACGAACTGCACGGATTCGAGGTGGATGTCCTCGATGTCGAGCGCGGTGTGCAGCACCTCCAGCGGCAGCATGTGGCTGCCGCGCTGCGGCCGCAGCGGCTCGTCACGGGCGTCCACCTGGACGAGGGCGGTCAGGAATGTCCCGTCACCGACGAACCCGATGGCGCGCTGATCCGCCTCGGTGGTGAACTCGTAGGTCTGCAGCGCCGGTTCGCACTCCACCACCGGGGCGAACGCCGGGTCCACACCCTGCGTGGCCGCGATCACGGAGGCGCTGTCCTTGCCGCGGCGCTTCATCGCGCGCACGGTCGTGATCCACTCCGGCAGCGGAACCCTCCGCCGCCGCCCGAGCGCGAAAACGACCAGAACGGCCGCGATCACAATGGCCGCGGTCAGCACGGCCGGATGGATCGCCCAGCCCACCAGTACCAGTGCCGCGGCGAGTTCGATGATGGCCAGCTGCTGGACGCGCACCCCGCCGATGGTTCCCGCCTGCTGGCGCAGCCGCGGTGCCACCGGACCGGCCGGACGGGCCGCGGAATCCCGGCCGCCATTTCCTCTGTTGCCCGAAGCTGTACCGTTTTGGTCAGCATTTCCCGCGTATTGCGGGGCAGCGGAAGGCTGTTGTTGCTGTTGCCGCCCATTGCGGCGTCGAGCCCTGGTGGCGCTGGACATCCCCCGGCCTGCTCCTCTACTGGTGGTGTGGCCTCTAGACGTATCGGTCGCCTGCTGAGACTGGTGCGTTGGAAGGTGGCACCCGTACCGTACGGGGCGATCGACACACGGCATAGTAGAGGGCGCTACGGCGTGAGTGCCGGGGGCGGTCGTTGTGGATCCGACAGGCGGGGAGAGAAAGCAACAATGGCATCACGTCGGGACGAGCTGAATGCGTATTCGTTCGCTCGAAAGCGCACGAATGCGGCATTTCTGAAGCCGCTGCCGAACGGTTCGATCGAGAGTGCCCCCAAGCCCCTCAAGGCGGTGGTGCCGAGCGTCGTCGTGGGTGTCATGATGCTCGTGGGATTCGGTGCGTGCGGCATTCTCAAGCCTGTTGCGCCCCAGGGGTGGGACGAGGTCGGGAAGAATGTCATCGTCGGGGACGAATCCACCACGCGTTACGTCGTCCTGAATAGTAAAGACGTCAACGGCAAGAACCAGAAACTGCTGCATCCCATCCTGAACCTCGCATCCGCCCGGCTCCTTATCGACCCGAAGTTCAACGTCGTCAAGGTCAAGGAATCCGAGCTGGACGGAAAACTCCCGCACGGACCCGCCCTCGGTATTCCGTACGCCCCCGACCGGCTGCCCACCTCCGAGGACGCCGGCAAGCCGAAGACCTGGGCGGTGTGCAACCGCCCCGGCACGGGCGCCGGCGCCAAGCCCCAGCAGGCCGTCTTCGTCCTTGCCGGCAAGGACAAGAAGCTCGTCGAGGACAAGGGCAAGCTCGACATCCACCAGGCGCTGTACGTCGAGGACCCCCAGGGCAAGAAGTGGCTGGTCGACCACAACGGCATGGCCTTCGGATTCAACTCCGCCCGCATGGGGGCGGGTTCCGGCAGCAAGGAAGAGGGCGACGCCGTCCTGCGCCGCATCATCTTCGGCTCCGACGCCACGCCGCAGAAGGTGTCGAAGCAGTTCATGGACACCCTCCTGACCGTCCCTGACCAGCTCTCCATCAGCATGCCCACGGTCGACGGGGCGGGATCCCGGACCACCGCCCAGAAGGTCCCGCAGAAGGCCAGGACCGTCGGCTCGATCCTCGAGGGCAGCGACGGTCACAAGTACGTCGTGGAGAGGGATGGCGTCGAGCAGGTGACGAACTTCGTCGCGAAGCTCCTGCAGGAGGGCGCGAACGCGAAGAAGCTGCACCCCGACGGTTCGCCGCTCACTCCCGTACCCGTCGCCGCCGGCAGTATCGACCCGAAGCGGGATGACGCGGGCAACCAGACCACCTTCCTGGGGAAGGTCTTCGGCGGCTTCGACTCGCCGTGGCCCACCGAAGCCGTTTCGACGGCCAACGACTTCACGCACGGCTCCCAGACCGGCGGCCTGGTCACCCCCACGGACAGCGGGGTGTCCTGCAGTGTCTACAACGGCACCAACACCAAGTACCCGGGCGGTGAGGAGAAGCAGCTCGGATACCCGAACGGTGTGCCGGACATGCAGACCTGGGTCGGCAAGGACTACCCGGCCAAGCCCGCCGGCGGCGCCAGCTCGTACGTCACCCCCGGCAGCGGGCTGCTCTACACGGAGGTGCCCACCCCCTCCGCGAAGAGCGGCAGCCTGTTCCTGGTCACCGACACCGGACTGCGCTACTCGATTCCGCGGAACAACGACGGCGGGGACACGGCCGGCAACGACAAGCAGGAACTGGATCAGTCGAGGCTTCACCTGGGCTACGGGGGCACCCACCCCCCGCTCATTCTGAAGTCGTGGTCCACCCTGCTCTCCGAAGGGCCGGCACTGGACATCCGAAGCGCCAAGAAGCCGCAGTCGTCCTGATAGGCACGAAGTCGGCGCCGAAGTCCGCGCCCGGGGTCCGGGACGGCAATCGGCGCGGAAGCCGCTGCGTCCGGATTCCGTGCGCCGTGGAATTCACCAAGGTCGTTCGCCGACCTCTCGGTGCGATCTTCACCGCTCTCCCACACCCCGACCTGACCGATAGCATCACTTCTGTCCGGTTCTTTTGAACAACGTTTCGGCGACGGGCAGTTGACAGGTTGTGATCCCGTCACAAGAACCCTCCCCCTGTTGGGAACAGACATATGGAGTGGTTAAAGTAGCCAAAGGCGTCAGCAGGAGATGCCTACCGCGCGAGCGCCTGTTGCGGCATGCCGCGGTACGACGTACGAGTCTCATGGGGGACGTTGACTATGGCTGGTCAGCAGTACACAACCACCGAGGAGGAGATGGTCGCGTTCAGCGGCAAGATCTCCTCGGTCAATCAGTCGATCCAGGGCGAGATCTCGCGCCTGAACACGGTCGTCGACACCATCACGTCCGGGTGGAAGGGTGCTGCGGCCACCTCGTACAACCAGCTGCAGACGCAGGTGAACGAGGACGCCAACCGTCTCAACCAGCTTCTGGGTGAGATCAAGGAAGCGATCGACGCGACCACGAAGAACTACACCGCCTCCGAGGAGGAGCAGGCCCGGTCGATCTCGCACGTCTCCGCCTCGGCTTCCCCGTTCGGATGATGGAGCCGCGTCGCGTTCCGCGGCGCAGCGGCTCAGCAGTCACAGCGCGGGCCAGCCGGGCAGTCCCCGCCGGCCCGCTGTGGCATGTGCATCGACCAGGCTTCATCAACTCCTGAGGAGACACCATGTCAGGCCAGATCCTCGTAAATTTCGCGACGATCTCGCAGGCCAGTTCCGACGTGCGCGGTACGGCCAACAACATCCGCCAGCAGCTCGACGACCTCGAGGCGGGCGTCAAGAAGATCGCCGCCAGCTGGGAAGGTGCCGCGCAGGAGGGCTACCAGGCCCGCCAGCGTGAGTGGGACCAGCGCGCGGCCTCCCTGCACTCGACGCTCGAGGCCATCGCCAAGGCGCTGGACCAGGCGGCCCAGAACTACCAGGCCACCGAGCACAAGAACTCCGGTATCTGGGCGGGCTGACCTCGCGTCAGGACCGGTACGGACAGCGATCGGCTGAGCAGCCCGACGGCTCGCACAGTGGTCAATGAGGGCGAGCGCGCTGCATCAGTGCGCTCGCCCTTCTGCCGTCCGGTACCGCCCCGCAACACCTCCGCCAACTCCTCCACACCGCCCCTTTCTCCGCCGTTTCCTCACTCCTCGTTCCCGCCCATTCCGTATACAGGGAGAGCAGACAACCCGTGGGATCTCGCGCCATTGGCCATCGAGCCGGGCACCGTCGCACTGCGGCGGGTGCACTGGTTACGGCGGCGTGCATTGCCGGTCTGTCGAGCGTGACCGCCGCGCCGGCGATTGCGGACGAGAACGTGCCGCTCAACAGCGGCGAGTGCAAGTTCGGTACGGACAACATCGAAGAGACCCCTTGGTCGTTGCAGCGACTCCTGACCAATCAGCTGTGGGCCGACGGAATGAAGGGTCAAGGAATCCGCGTCGGCGTCATCGACACCGGGATCGACGCGGGCAATCCGCAGCTCAAAAGCGCGATCGGCAGCGGCGGTATGTCCCTTGTCAACGGCAAGCCGACCGAGGACAAGGTCGGCCACGGCACCAAGGTCGCGGGCATCATTGCCGCCCGCCCGGTCAAGGGTTCCGGCTTCTTCGGGATCGCGCCCAAGGCGACCGTCATCCCGTTCCAGCAGACTTCGGACGAGAAGGCCGGCACCGCCGAAAGCCTGGCCAAGGCCGTCAACAAGGCCGTGGCGGAGAATGTCGACATCATCAACATCTCCCAGGGAACCGGCGCCGACCCAAGCCTTCTGCCCACCCTCAAGCAAGCGATCGCGAACGCAAGCGCCCATAACGTTCTGGTGGTCGCCTCGGCCGGCAACGGTGGCGCCGACGGCGGCGAGAAGAACATGTACCCCGCTGCGTTCTCGAATGCTTACCCCAACGTCTTGGCAGTGGCGGCCTCGGACCGCAACAACGAGCGCGCGCCCTTCTCCCAGTCCGGGAAGTTCGTCCAAATCGCCGCCCCCGGCGTCGACATGGTCTCCACGGTCCCCGACGGCGGAAACTGCGTCGACCAGGGCACCAGCTTCGCCGCCCCCTATGTCACAGGAGCCGCGGCCCTTCTCAAGGCCAAGCACAAGAACTGGACGCCGCAGAAGCTCATCTGGCATCTCGAGCAGACCGCCGAGCGTGTGGGAAAGAACCGCGACGACTTCATCGGCTGGGGTGTCGTCGACCCGGTGGCAGCCCTCAACGACGACAGCGCGCCCACCGCCGAACCCAAGCCGGACAAGCCCTCGAACGTGGCTGACGGCTCCGACATCCATCCGGTCGCGGTCACACTCGGGGAAAGCACCGAGGACCGGCGTGCCCGCGTATCCATCTACATTGTCGGCGGCGGACTTCTGGCCGTCGGTACGGTAGTGGGCTGCGCAATCGCACTTCGTGACTGGCGACGGAAAACTGCATAGCAAACACGGGGAGGCCAAACATGGCTGACGATTCCTACCGCGTCGATCTCGACAGACTCGATGAGGTCGTCAAGAAGCTCAACAGTGTGCTCAAGGACATGCAGAGCGCCTCGGGCAAGGCGAAGAGCGGGACGCATCTTCCGGAGGGCGCACTGGGCAAGGGCTTCGAGGAAGAGGGCGAACTGCGGCAGACGCATGCCGCGATGAAGGACCACATCGAGAGGAACGTGCTCAAGAATCTTGAGGATCTGATCGATGATCTCAAGAAGAAGACCTCAAAAGCTCACGGCGCCTATCAGGACCAAGAGCAGAACACGAGCAATGCCATGAACGATGGGCAGTCTTCGACGCAAAACAAGTACTCCTGAGCGGTAGCGATGAGCTTGCAGAGGAAGAGGGGGCAGGGGCGTGGGTAGTTACGCGGATTCGAAGTACGCGCCGCAGGACAAGTGCTATGCCATCGAGAACACCACGAAGTTCTACAAGGTCGACTTTGAGTCGCTGAAGGCCATGGTGGCCGATGCGAAGCCAGAGACGGTCGTCGGCGTTGCTCACGCCTGGGAACAGGTGCACAACAGGATGGTGGTCGACGACGGCGGTGGCATCCGCGCGTACTTCGACAGGGCCATCGACGAGGTTCTGCAGCATTGGGAGGGTTCTGCCGCGAAGGCGTTTCGCGAGCGCGCCAAGAAGATCAGCCAGAATGTCGAGAACGGTGCGAAGTATGCCAAGCTCGTGGGCGATGGCATGAGTCGTGCGCATGAGGCTCTCAGTGCGTACAAGCAGCACCTCGACGGCATGGAGATGCCGGACTGGGGCGACCGGGCCTGGGACTGGGCGACGGACCATATCGACCGCCAGGACAAGAACGCCGACGTGCAGCTGGCGGGCGGAAAGAGTGCGACGCAGGTCGTTAAGGACAACGAAGACGACCTGTCGGCCCAGAAGGAGACCCAGCTGAAGGCTGCGGCGACCATGGAATACCTGGGCGCCGCTTACCGGACCAACGCGGCAGCAATCGGCAAGCCCGCCTCCCCCAATGTTGACGATCCGTCGGACATCCCTCCGCCGGACAACTCGGGTATTCCGCCGGTTCACTACCCCCTGCCGGCAAGTATCACCAAGCCCAAGGGAACGCCGAAGGGCTCGATGAAGCCCGTAGGTCAGGCGCCGGGGCCGGGGTTCTCGAGCGACGGCGTGAAGACGCCGGGGATCAGCGGCGGTATCGGCAACACGACGCCGGGCCATGGCTCCTTCTCGCCGCACGTGGGCACGGGCCTTGACAGCTTGACTCCTCCGCAAGGCGGTGTGGGCACCGGCGGAGGTCCCGGCGTCAGCACCGGAGGCATGAGTGGTGGCGCCGGTCCTGGCGGCGGTGCCGGCGCAGGTCACGGTGGGCTTCCCGATATGCCGGGCGGCATGGCCGGTGGTGCTGGTGGCCGTACTGGTGGGACTACGGGTGGCGCTGGTGGTCGTGCCGGTGGGATCACGGGTGGCGTTGGCAGTCGTGCAGGTGGGGCCGCCGGCACCGGGGCTGCCGGGCGTGGGACCGGACGTGCCGGCATGCCCGGCATGGGTGGTGCCGGTGCCGTAGGAGCCAAGGGCGGCGCCAAGGGGGCCGGTGCTGCGGGCCGTGGCGCTGGACTCGCCCGGCAGAAGGGCGGAGTAGTGGGTGCCGGCTCGGGAGGCAAGACGACTGCCGGGTCTCAGGGCGGCTCCGGGTTGCATCGCAGCCGTGGTGGTGCCCAGCCCGGTGCCGGCGCTTCTGGCAGCCGACGTCCTGCCGGTATGTCTGGCGCACACGGTGCCCATGGCGCAAAGGCCAAGGACGACAAGGGGCAGAACGGCCAGCGTCCGGACTACCTGGTTGAGGACGAAGAGACGTGGACGACCGAGCGCAATGTCGCTCCGAAGGTGATTGAGTAGCTAGCCTTCGGGTGTGACAGCGGCGGAAACGAGTTGGGCCCGCAGTCATTGGGCTGCGGGCCGCAACCTGTTGAGGAGAGGTGTTACAGCATGAGCTTCACGCGGACGCTGCGTGCGGTGGGCGGCGTGGCGGTGGCGGGAGCGCTGCTCTTCACCGCCGCGCCGACTGCTTCGGCGGACTACATCAGGGACGGACAATGGGCGCTTGACGCGTTCAATCCGCAAAAGGTGTGGAAAGAGTCGACCGGCAAGAACGTCATCGTGGCGGTCATCGACTCGGGCGTCAACGGAGACCACGTCGATCTCAAGGGCAATGTGCTCCCTGGGAAGAGCTTTGCCGGCGGGGGTGGTACGGCAGATCACGAAACCGGTGATGATGATCACGGCACGGCTATGGCCGCCTTGATCGCGGGCCATGGACACGGCCCTAATCACGCCGACGGAATCATGGGTCTGGCGCCGGATGCCAAGATTCTTCCGATCAAGAGGAACGAATCGGTAGGCGGCTCTGAGAACGCCATCGACGGCCCTATTCGCTACGCGGTTGATCACGGTGCGAAGGTCATCAATATGTCCTTTGCCGGTGGTCCTCTGAATGCGCAGGAACAGAGCGCCGTCAACTATGCCGTGAAGAAGGATGTCCTGCTGGTTGCCGGTGCCGGTAACGACGGCTCCAGCAAACCTCTCTATCCTGCTGCGTCGCCCGGAGTACTCGCGGTCGGTGCGGTAGCCAAGGACGGCAAGGTTCTCGGCGAATCAAACTACGGCCCCCATCTCCGGCTGATCGCCCCCGGCGAGAAGGTCTACTCCGCAGGCATCTCCCCGAAGTACCGTCAGGGAACAGGCACATCCGACGCAACAGCGTATGTATCGGCCGCCGCAGCCCTCGTGCGCTCGAAGTTCCCGGATCTCACCGCAGGTCAGGTCGCCAATCGCCTGACGAAGACGGCGATCACCCCGGATGGGAAGACGGACGTCAATTCCCCTGACCCCAAATACGGGTACGGTGTGATTCGCCCGTACCGGGCCCTCTCGGAGAATATTCCCGCAGGTTCGAAGAACGGGCCGCTCACCATGCCGAAGGACACGGAGCCTTCTGCCGGTGCAGGCGCGGATGCGCCCGGGGGGACTCCTTCGGCGAGCAGTGGTAGTGACCTGAGCGGTGTGAGCCCCGTCATGGTTGTCGGCATCGCTCTCGGCGCGGTCGTCGTTCTGGGGATTGTCATCGGCGTGATCGTCGCTAACAAGAAGCGCCGCAATGGTCCGCCTCCTGGTGGTACCGGATTCGGCGGTCCGAGTGGTGGGGTGGGAGTTCCCCCTCAGTATCCGTCCGGTTCCTACCAGCAGCCGGGTGGCCCTGGCGGGTACCAGTCGGCACCGCCCAACTACCCTCCTCGTCAGTGAGGACGGCACGTTCAGAGAGCTCATCTGACGGAATGAGTCAGGGACGGTAGCCAGAACACAGCCAGGTGGAACCGCAGTTGTTGACTGAGGTTCCACCTGATGCTTTGGTCCGAGCGCGGAACGAGCTGGTGCCTCGCCGGGTGGGTGGCATGCCGCACCCTCTCCCCTTCAGCCATCGGCTGGTAATCACCACTGCGTACGTGGAGTTGAGAGCAATGGCAAGGGGGTCAAGCCCGCGGGCTTGACCCCCTTGCCATTGCGTTGGTTTGCCGCGCTCCGGTGCGGAGTGGCTCAGCCGAAGACCGAGCGGACCTCGTCCGTTACGTCCTGATGGCGGGTGGCTGCGCCGCCGGTGTGGCGGTCGGTGTGGCGCTGGGCGGCGTCCAGGCCTCGGCTGGTGAGGTCTTCCTTGGCGTGGTCGATGTAGGTGCCGGGGTCGGCCAGGCTGGTGACGCCGTCCTTGTAGTCCTGGGCGCCTTCCTTGATGCCGTCGACGTATTCGCCGGCCTTTTCCTTGCCGATGTCGGCGGTCTCGCCCCAGTCGATTCCGTCGCGGGCGCCGAAGTGGCTTTCGATGCCCTGCTGGGCGACGTTCTGGGCCATCTCCGTGGCGGCCTCTTGGGCCTTTGCCTTGCCCTCTTCGACGATCTTGTCCTTGGCGATTTCCTTCGCCTGGTCGACTACCTTGTCCTTGACGGTCTCCTTGACCGTCTTCTTGACGTAGTCCGCCGCCACCTTGCGGGCTTCCTTCGAGACGGCCTTCTTGGCCATCTTCTTGATGGCGTCCATGGTGGCGTGCTCCATGGCCTTCGTGGCTGCCTCCATGACCTCGCGCTTGATCTTGTCGAGGATTTGGCGGACCATCACGCGGGTCGCCTGGGTGGCGCCTGCGGCGCCGATCTCGGACAGGCCCAGGGTGAACGGTGCAGCAGCCTGTGCCGCGATGATCTCGGCGGCCAGCATGACGAGCTGGACAATGACGGCGATCTTGCCCGCGAGAACGGCGATCGCGGCCGCATCGAAGGCCACGGCGATCACTTCGGCCGCCGCGGCGGCGTCACGGAGGTAGTTGTCCCCGCTGTTCCCGCCGCCGGAGAAAGAACCCCATTCGTTCGAAAAGCCCTCGATCGCATCGCCGGAGTTGGCGGAGACGACTTCATTGGCTGCCGAAGAGCCCTGGGAGGACGCTTGATTGACCGACTGGGCGAAGTTGCGCCAGACCTGGGCGCATTCGTGGAGCTTGTCCTCGTCGGCGTCCGGCCAGTTATAGCCGAGGAGGTCCAAGACCCAAGCTACCTCGCTTGGCAGCGTCAATGACACAGTGATCGTCCCCCGTGCAGTTGTAGCCGATTGCGGAGCGGAAAGGTGAAAGATGGTGGTGAAGGAGAGAGGCGAAGGTAGGGCGAGGGCGAGGGCGGCGGCGGTGGGAATTCGGCCGCGGGGTTCCCCGGGCGGGACTCAGGAGCCGACCCGGGCGCATGCGTGCCGGGCGGCGGGCCGGATGTCAGATGGCCGGACGGCCGACCGCGCTGATGGTGTGGATGCCCTGGTCGTCGGACTCGGTGTACGAGCCGGCCATGTTCTGGAGCTTGTCGCCGATTCCTTCGATGCGCTCGCCCAGGGAGTCCATCGACTCGAACATGCCATCCCTGATGGGCGTGTAGATCGTTTCGAAGATGTCGCCGAAGTCGCAGTTTTCCCACGGACTGCCGAGACCTTCGAGATCGTCTTGAAGCTTCTTCGACGCCTTGGAGAATTCGCCGCCGATGTGGACGAATGCGTTGCCCTGCTTGCGCAGCACATCCGGATCGACGTCAAATGCCTTGCCTGCCACCCTTGCCCCCGTTGTGCGGTGCGCACCCGCAGATACTTGTCGCGTCCTTAATGATCCCACACATTAGGCGATCCGGGCGCAGGCATGTCAAGGCGAGTGTGTGGAGGGAGCGTGGGCATTCCGCGGCTCAACCACCCGGCGAGTCCGGGGAATTGACCCACCTGTGCCATTGGAGAATCTTGCGTGCGTGAGGTGGCCGGGTGCGTCCTCAGTGGTCGCCTTGAAGGGCAGGTGAAGAGTCGGTGCGTCGTTGGCCACTGGCGGGGAGCTGTGGGTGGCTGGATGACTGGCAGACCGGCTGTTGGCCGGTGATGGGCGGATTCTTCGTCAATGGCGTGTGACGGAAGTGTCAACCAGGTGCGGTACGGAATGGGCCGCAGGCTTGGGCGTGGCATGTTGACGATCGTGGATGCGTGGATGCGTGGATGCGTGGATGCGTGGATGCGTAAATGTGTGGATGTGAGTGGGTGCTGGGATGTGCCCGGATGTACGGACTTGCGAGGGCCGGGGGTGGCCGAATGGGCCGGTTGGCAGGGGAGTTGAGAGGTGTGGAGTTGAGAGGTGTCGGGGGGAGCGGAGCGGAGTGGCGATCACTCGTCCCGTAGCATTCCCGCTCATGGACGTACCCGGCAATGAAGAGCCCCTCGTCGAGAATCAAGTGCAATTGACGCCTCGTCAGGCTCGGCGAATACGCATCGTTCTGGCCTCGGTTCTGATGGCCGCGATGGCGGGGGTGCTCGTGGTACGCCTGGCGGCGCGTACGTCGGTGCTCGTGGTGGGCGTGTACGGGGCCGCACTGGTGCTCTGTGGCGTGGTGATCGAGCTCAGCCGGAACGGGCGCACCCGGCTCGGCACCTGGTTGTTGGGCATCGGACTGGTGGCCGCGCTCGCCGCGGACTGGCTGCTTCTGCCCTGAGGGCGGGTGAGGGGCGGGCCGTGCCCGCCGGGGCTCCCCGTTCGGGCTCCCCGCCCGGAACCTCCGAGCTCCCCCGGCCCCGCACCCGGGAACCGTCCATGCCAGGGAGCAGTCCCCGGAGCACCCCGAGGTCCCTCCCGGAGCCTCACCCTCTCAAGAAGCCCACCTTTCCCTCAGAACAACCCATGCCACATCTGCTCGATGACCCGTGACCACTCCAGTTGCCGTCGTCATCCAGCGCCCAGGAGTCGATCGCTGCGGTCTGTTCCTGGAAGGCGACGACGGCCGCACCTGCCGCGTACCGGTCCATGCCCTGCATCTGCCGGCGCGTGGTGACCAGCAGGGCGAGCGAGCGCAGGTAGGCGGAGAGTGTGCGGTTGACGAACCGGCCGCCGCCGGATGACGGCTGGACCGCCCATACGGCGCCCACCTCGGCGGGCGACGACGCCGGCCGGTCTGCGGGTCGGTCCCGGGGCCGATCTGCGGGTTGGTCCCCGGGCCGGTCTGCGGACCAGTCTGCAGGGGCGACGGTACGGCCCACACCACCCAGCCGAGGTCGAACTCCTGCATCGCCACCTCCCGCGGCGGCCCCTGACGGCCCTCGGGATGGAGTCAGCGGGCGGCGGTGGCATGTGCCTCCGCCTGGGTGATCACGAGTGGTCTCCGTCGAGGCCGTCGGAAGCCTCGGAGTGAGCGGCACCGGCGCGCTGGGCGGGCACGGTGGGGGTGGCCGCGGGAGCCGCGGCGAGGATCTGCCGGGCGGTCACACCGCGCGCGGTGGCGACGACCAGTACACCGTCCGGTGAGAGGTCGGCGCCGGTGAACGGGGTGTCGGAGATCAGCGCGGCCACCACTTCCTCGCTCGCGCGGGCCCGGACCCGCAGATAGTCCGCGCCGCGGCTGAGCCTGAACGGCGCTGTGGCCTGCGCCTGTTCGGACGGCAGCTGTACGTGCGCCGGGTCGGCGTCGACGTACTCGGGACGCAGCAGATCGTGGACGAGGAGCGCCCGTCCGCCCTCCTCGGAGGCGCCGCCGCCAGGGCCCGGCACCGTACGGGAACCAGGGGTGCCCTCGGGGACGATGAAGGCCGCAACGGGGCGGGGGGCGGTGGTGCCGGAGGCCGGTGCCGGCCTGCCGGGCCTCGCGGAACCGGGCGTCGTACGGGCAGATTCCGGTGCCGTCGCGCCGTACGGACCGTGAGCTTCCGCTGCCGTTGCGCCGTCCGTAGTGCCAGGGGCCGCCTCTGCCGTCGTGCGGTCCGTGCGCCCGGTCCTGTCCATGGCCGTGTGGTTCGTGTGCCCGGTCCCGTCCGTGGTCGTGCCTGCCGCGCCCTGCGGGGGCAGGGTTCCCGTCGTCACGGCGCGGACGCCGGTCAGCGGCACGCTCCACAGCGTGCGCCACGGCAGGGAGAAGCCCAGGGTGTGCAGTGCCTCCGCATACGGCGCCAGCCCGTCTTCGACGAAGGCGGACTCCAGGAACGCCGCCCGTACCTCGGCCGGCGCCTGGGAGCGGGTGAGCAGCGGGGCGGTGCGCAGGTACGTACGGGCCGGCGCGCCCAGCTGATCGAGCGGTACGGCCTCGATGGCGGCCCGCATCGTCACCGGATCGGCATACGCGAACAGGCCGGGGTCGGTGAGGAGTTGGGGCAGCAGGCCGGCGTCGAGGGTGTGTCCGGCCAGGTGGTCGCGGAGGTACGGATCGGCCTGGGACCAGTCCTGTTGGGGCACCGCCTCCAGCAGCGCCATGGCAATCTTGGTCTGGGCGTCCCGGATGTCCGGCAGAGCGGAACGGATCTCTTCCGCGATCCCCGGGTGGATCAGACGCAGCAGCGTACGGCCGCCCTCGGCGCCGGTCCCGGTCCCGGTCCCGGCCCCACCGTCATCCGAGACCCTTTCCCCGTTCCCGTTCCCGTTCCCGTTCCCGTTCCCGTCCCCGTCCCCGTCCCCGTCCCGGGACGGCTCCACCGGCTGGATGAACGGCGCGGTCAGCAGCATGCCGTCGGCGATGTCCTGGCGCATGTCCCGTCCGGCGACGGCGCTCGCCAGCGCACCCCACAGCTGCACGGGCAGCCCCTCGCCCTCGGCGAGCGCGAGCGGCGCCAGCATCAGCCGCAGGGTGTGCGGATCGGCGCCCAGCCGGCGCGCATGCAGATCGAGTGCCTCGCCGATGCTGCCGGGCAGCTGGGACGCGTCCGCCGGGTCGAAGCCCTCGGGCTGCATGAGCAGTGACTGCACGGCGAGCTGGACGGTCAGCCGATTGCCGTCCGCGCGCGCCGCGAGCGCCTCGGCGAGCGCCCGGCGGGCGGACGGGTCGGTGGTGCAGGGGAGTTCCGGCGCCCCCGCTTCGGGGCTGAGCGCGGTCTCCGCATGGAGCACCAGGCCCTTGGGGTCGGCCCACTCGGGCTCGTCGAGATCGATGATCTGCACCTGGCCGCGCGGCAGTGCCCCGGCCAGCTCCGCGGCCAGTTCGCGCGGCACCTCGGCGAGCAGGTGAACCGTTTCGGTGGCGGCGAGCGGCTTGAGTACGTCCCGTACGAGGCGCGCCGGCTCGTGGGCGGCGCGTACCGGACCGGCCCGATCGACATCCGGCACCACAAGCGTCACCGGCTCTTCACGAGCGGCGAGTTCGGTGAAAATGTCGTCGGCGTGGTCCACGCTCAGCCCGAAATGGTCGGAGATGATCCATATCAGCTGTGCCGCCGTGCGCCCCGCGGGGCTCGGTACGGCGGGCGCCGGGAGGTCCGGCGGCACGGTCGCCGGGTCGAGATCGTCCAGCGGCAACTGCTTGCGGTAGCCGGGGTCGCACATCATCAGGAAGCCGGTTACCAGGCGGGAACGCCCACTGCCCGGGTTTCCGGTGAGCACGATGACGCGCGGCGCACCGGGCCACCGCATCCGCCAGGCTGCCAGCGCGCGGAGCGCGGCGGTGCGTCCGCCGATGTACGGATGCGGTGCATAACCGGCCGCCGTGGCATTTCCTTCGCCTGAGGCGCTCATGGCTTCCTCGTCCCCGATCAATCCGCCGCCACCTTTGTGGATTCCTGCGTGTACCGGCTCGATCCTATGATCCGGGCCGTGACCTGGGCATGACGCGGGGGCGGCTGTGCCGGAACTGGAACATGCAGGTTGGGGCCGGTGTGCGACTGAACGCGGCGGGGGACGGGCAGTGTGCGTGAAGTCCGTTGTCCCGGGGCTCGATGTGGAGAAAAAGAGATCACGTTGTGCGGAAAGAAAGCAGATCTGTCCGATCGCTCCGACGGTTGATCGGCTTTCTTCCGACCGGCGGTCGATCTGCTTTCTTCCGGATCGGTTCTCCGGACTTCTTGTACGGATTCCGGTGAGAGGGGGAGAGCGGCAATTGCCGGATATCTGACGTGCCGGCGGACCGGTCACCCAGGCCACAAGCCGGTAACCGCAGGCCGATTACTGCGGGCCGGCCGCCGCGGGCCGGCCGCCGCGGGCCGGTCGCCGCGGACCGTCCCCCCCGCGCCGCCCCGGCGTCAGCCCCGGTGCCCGCCGCCCCGGCCGCCGCGCCGCGGGGCGGTCACGATGCTGCCCGTCGGACCGTCGCGCTCCGCACGCTCCTCGTCCTCCTTGGCCTCCTGCTCCTTCTGCCACGCGGCGAACTTCTCGCGGGACTCCTCGCGCTCGGCCATCGTCTGGTTCTCCGCGGCCCGCCGGATCTGGTTCATCCGGTCGCCCAGCGCATCCATGTAACCGGGCGTCTCGATGGCGTCCTTCATGCCGATACGCCCGGAGAGCACCTCCTGGGCCATCTCCTGGAGCTTGCCGCCGACGTTGGGGTTTTCCGCCAGGACCTTCAGCGCCTTGCGCAGCCGGTGCGCCTGCTCCGGATCCCGGGCGACGTCCATCAGGTCTTCGTCCTGGATCTGCCGTTCCTTGCTCATATCTGCCCCCTTGAACGTGTGATGGCACAGCAACCGCGTGTGCGGCACCGGCGTCCTGAGTCTAATGACGGGTGTGAACGAGGCGTCAAGGCGGGGGTTGTCGGTATTGCCGGATATTGCTCCACAGGTATTTCATGGTCCGTCGCCCGCTCGCCCCGGAGAGGGCTTCGGGACTATTGCGGGTGTGCTAGACCTGAGGCGATGTCGGCAGGTAGCCGTCATTCAATTCGGGGAGAAATGATGTCCGACGAAGTCCGGCTCAGTACCGAGGAGTTGTACAAGCTCGGTGCGACCTTCGAGATACGTGCGGAAGAACTGAGCCGGCAGCTGGCCGCATTCAGGCGGCGGGCGGACGCCGAGGCCCTGCGGGACGGATTCGGCAGTGACGACGCGGCCCGGCCCTACCGCGAACTGTACGAGCAGGCCGAGCACGCGCTCGTCCAACTGCAGCAGCGTCTCGCCGAGGTCGGCGGGCGGATCAAGGAGACTGTCGCGAACACGCAGGCGGCCGAGGAAGAGCTGGTCGAGACGATCCGGAGCGTCCAGTGAGCGAACGACGCAACCCCGAGGCCCTGCATCGAGCGGCGGCCGGCTGGCGGGAGATGGGCAGCCACCTCGACGGCCTCATGCGCGATCTGGACCGGCATGTGGGCACCGCCGCCGCGGCCAACTGGCACGGCCCGGCCGGCGAGGCGTTCGCGGGAGAGTGGCACCGCCTCAAGCGGTCCGTCGACGAGTCGCTGCCGGTCTTCGAACTGGCCGCCGCCGACCTGGAAACCGCCGCCGCTCAGCCCCCCGACGACAAGGACGAGGAGCAGCAGCCGCACACCGCTCCCCCGGCGCACCACTCCGCCGGCGGCGCGCAGTCGTCGTCCGGTCCCGAGATCGCCTACGGCTTCATGGCGCTCGGCCAGCTCGCCAACGGCCTCGGCGGCGCGTTCGGCAAGCGCGGCGGCGGGGGCGGCCAGGGCGGGCGGCCGCCCCTGCGGCACGAGTGGGTCACGTCCACGGCGGCGCACGGGCCCGACCCGTTCGGCCCGGCGCAGGACGGCGGAGCCAAGGCGCGCGGCGGCGAGGGCATCGCCAAGGGCGTACGGAGCCGGCCGGCCGGCCCGGAGCCGGCCCCGGGCGACGAGCGGGCCCCGGGCGACGAGCGGGACCCGAAGGCCGGGCCGCGGAAGAAGGGCACGGCCTCCGCGGCCGCCACGTCCGCCACCCCCGCCGCCGGGCCGGCCGTCCCTGCCGCCGCAGCCGGCGGCACCACCTCCCGTGGCCCCGCGGAGTCCGCCGGCGAGGGGCCTGGCCAGGCCGGGCCCGACGTCACCCAGCACGGCGCCTTCGGCTGACGCACCCCGGCACCGGCCCGGACACACCCGGGCGTACGGACGAAACGGCGGTGGGGCGCCCCTCCTGGGTGGGGCGCCCCCCCCCCCGTGCCGGGGGCGGGGCCCGGTGTCTTTTACACAACTGACGCGGCCGACGAA
>NZ_JBSHBP010000057.1:0-42045 GCF_053612065.1 Streptomyces sp. NPDC054765
CGCCCGGTTACATTCCGAACCCGGAAGCTAAGCCTTTCAGCGCCGATGGTACTGCAGGGGGGACCCTGTGGGAGAGTAGGACGCCGCCGAACAATCATTGTGGGAAAGCCCCGCACCTCATGGTGCGGGGCTTTTCTGCGTTCCGGGTCCGTTCGTCTCCTTCCATGTGCCGGTCGTCTGCGCCGGCTCTACCGGTTCATCCGTCGAGCCCGTAGGAGGGACGGGCCGGATAGGAATTCCGGTGTACCCGGAGCGCTGCCACCGCGCGCACGACATGAGTGGCGACCGTCTCCGGCTTCTTGTTCATGGCCGCGGCCGTCTCGGCGTGTGTGTAGGCCAACTCCTTGGTCGCCCACACTGCAGTCCGCTGCTGCGGAGGCAACTCCTGGCCCGGACACTGCTCACTGTGGTGGAGTCTGCGGGCGCAACCCATCGAGGGACAGCGCCAGGAGTCCCTGCTCAAGTCCCACGACGAGCCGGTCGGCTGTCCAGGTCAGGGCGTGCGCGGGATGGCGCACGGGAATCTCTTCCACGAGCGCGCCGGTCGACGGATCCCACAGCCGCACCGTGCGGTCGGTGCTGGCGGACGCGAGCAGTGTACGGCCGCCGAGGTCCACAGCCACCAGGGCGTTGGCAGCCGCGTCGTGGCCCCCTGTCTCGGCCACGGTGTTTCCCGACGCCGGGTCCCACATTGTCACCTGGCCCTCCGCGTCTGCCGTAGCAAGGGCGACGCGGCCGCGCGCCGGTACCGTGCACAGGGCGTAGACGTCTGTGCCGAAGCAGGCGCCTACGACCCGCCGGGTCTCGTCTCTTTCGGGGTCCCACAGCCAGATACCACCGTTGACGCCTACTTGGGCCGTGGCGACGAAGGTACGGCCGTCAAAGTCGAGCCGACACAAGGCATAGCCGTTGCTGTGGTGATGAAGAGCCCGCACGTTGCGGTTGAGCCGGGGGTCCCAGAGTCGTATGGATCCGTCCGCCCCTGCGGTGGCAACCATCGTCTCCTCCCGGTATGGGATCTCGCACGCTGCGTACACGGCGCGCGGGAACCGGCTCGTCACCGGTGTCGTCGTGCCGTCAGGGGCCCATAGCGAGACGGCACCGTCATCCCCGCCCCCGGCAATCCGGGGCTCCCCGTCCAGGGCGATGCCACACAGCGCACGGATCCAGTCGCGCTCCCGGCCGGCTTTGCCGATGACCTGGCCGCTGACGGCATCCCGCAGCCGTACCGTCCCCTCATCCCCGGCGTAGGCCACCAACGGGCGGCCGCCGACGGGGACTGCGCACAGAGCGCGGATCGCGGTCGTCCGGTCGGCCGGGGGCATGGCCGGGTCCCACAGGCGGACCGTGTGGTCATCGCCGCCGCTGGCCAGCAGACTCCGACCGTGGACGTTCAGCACGCACAGGGTGGACACGGCATCGACATGGCCGTGCAGGCTCTGTTCCTCGGTTCCGGTGACGGGGTCCCACAATGCCACGACGTTGTCGTTGGTCGTGGCGAGCAGCGTCCGCCCGGCCGCCTCGACCGCGCGGAGGTTGACGACCTGATCGTAGGGGAGCTGGAGCACCTGGACACATTGCCCACTGACGGAATCCCACACCCGGATGGTCCCGTCTGACCCGGCGCTCATCAGCCGGGTGACGCCGTCGATGGGGGCCGCGCATACGGCATTGACGGCCTCGGTGTGGCCGGTGAGCGTGAGTACACATCCCCCGGCGGGGTCCCAGACCTTGATCGTGGTGTCATCACTGCCGGACGCCAGCAGCACCCTGTTGCCGTTCCGTACTGTGCAGACGCTGGTGACCCAGTCGTTGTGGCCCGACAACACCTGGAGTTCGCGACGGATGACCGGATCCCACACACGTACGGTCTCGTCGGAGCCGGCCGTAGCCAGCCGGGGGCCGCCTGCCATGTCGAACGAGCACATGTCGTTGACCCTGCCGCGGTGCCCCCGAAGCCGACCGGCGCCCGAATGCCCGGAGTCGTTCCACAGGCTTATCCCGTCCCCCGCGGCGACGGCGAGCCAGGTATGGCCGGCGTGGACGAATCCGCACATGACGGCGCCCACGCCATCGCGTACAGAGAGCATGCGCGTCGGGAGGGAGGTGACGGGGTCCCAGAACCGCACTGCCCCGTCCGCACTGCTGCTGACGAGTTGGGTATACGGGGGCAGGCCGACACCGCAAACGGCGCGAATCTCGGCTCCGTGGTCTTCCAGGACGGCTTCCTCAGCCCTCGGGGCGACAGCTGCCCACTCGGCGCGGTAGGTGCTGGTTGCCGCCAGCCGTCGATAGGTGTCGCCGAGCTCTTCCTGCGCCTCGGTCACACTGAACAGGGCGGCGCGCCGAGCGGGCGGTCGGTCGATCGCCTGCGGGGTCTGCCGCAGCAGCTGGCCACGAGCGCGGGCCGCGCCCCGGGCGGTGCCCGCCGCGGCGATGAGCCGTCGCAGATCGGCGTGAAGCGGATATTGGTCGTCGTCCAAGAGTTCGTCCACGACGCCGCCGCGTGACGCGTGCCGGGGCAACGACCGCAGCAGATAGGCCGGCACCCGCGCCCAGCCGGTCTGCTGCCCACTGGCAATGAACGCGCGAGTGATTGCACGTTCGTCGGCCGCCGTCGAGCCGGTTTGTGCGCGGGCATGCTGCAAGGCGTCGTCCAGCGCCTGGTGGAACAGCCGGAAGGATCCGGCGTGTTGTTCGCTCGTGCTGGCCTCGACCAGGAAGTTCGCAGCGGCGGAACGGGCGAAGGCAATGAGGCGTGCCTCGGAGGGATGGCTTCCGGTGAGCGCCTCGGTCGCCGCGCGCCACAGGGACAATGGCAGGCCAGGGGCTTCCGCGTATGCGAGGGCACTCAGTACGTCGGATGCCGGAATGCCGTCGACGGGCGGCAGCGCGGCCATATAGTCGCCGAGGGCGGCGGCGACGGTGGGAGTGAACGAGATGTCCTCGGGCGCGGCGGCGACGGTGTCATGGAGGCCGTGGGCACGCGCGGTGAGCCCCGCAACCAGGAAGTTGGCGTCGGCCAGTTCAGCGATACGGGCAGCGGCAGGGCGGGCGACTTCATCGTCGTCGTAGGGGTTCTCGGGCCTTTCGTCGCCGAGCAGCTGGAGGGTGGCCATGGCGTAAGCGACCAGGTCGGCCCGGTCGAAGTACGCCGGGTCGTCCAGGTCGATGACGCGAGTGGCCACGCCGAAGGCGTGAAACAGATCGCCGTCGTCGTCCCGGCGGCGGCTGCCGACCAACACCCGGATCCGGAGGTCGGCGCAGGTCTCGGCCAGCGGTACGGCGATGTGCCGGGCGATGAGCCGGGCTTGCTCCGGAGTGGTGGCCTCGTCCAAGGCGTCGATGACGACCGTGAAAGGGCGCCCGCCGGCGGTCGGTCCGCGCTCGGTGAGCGCGACGCGCAGCACGGCGGCTAGATCGTCTGGAGATGAGGGCGGTGCGGCAGAGGCGGCTCGGGCTATCTCGTGCGCGACTTCCAGCGCGGTCTTACCTTTGGCGTGGACGGCGCAGGCGACCGAGCCGAGAGGGGCCCGTACCGCGTGGTCCTCGGCCGGCAGCGCGGCGGCGATCTGAGGGTCCGCCGAGGTGACGATCCGGCCGAGTACGGCCGACTTCCCCACCCCGGGCGAGCCGGTGAGCACGAGCACATGACGCGGGGTACTTCCGTCGCTCAGCCAGTCGACGATTGTGGTGAGCGCGGTGGCCCGGCCCCGAAACCGGAAGCCCCGCTCAGCGTCGGTGCTCACGCCTCGGGCACGCGGTCTCCAGTGCCGCCCGGCCTCGGGGTCGTCGTCCAATGCCCAACCCCAGGCCGCTAGAGCGGACTCCCCGGCAGCCTCCGCGGTCCACTCGGTGAGCAGTCCTAGCTTCTGGCCCGGTAGGTACCGCTCGACCTGATGCAGGGTGAGGGCCCGTGCGTCTCCTGTGGCTCCGCTGGCTTGGCCCACCAATCCGACCACGGACCGGTACGTCGGCGACCAGAGCGCGGCCCCGCTGTAGCCGCCTTGCACCTGATAGCGCGATCCCGTGTCCAGCCTGATCCAGCCGTAAACAAGCGACTCACCGACCACACCGTCCGCGGAGTTACCGAACGGGTCGCCGCCCGGGAAACCGAAGGACCACCACGGTTCGCCGACGAGCTGCGTTGGCGGAGGCCGCCGGAGTCGAGCCGCGATCCCGCTACCCACGCTCTCTGCGAGAACAAGGACTGCGACGTCCTGGATGCGCCGAATCCTCTCGGGCTCGGGCGCCACGACCTCGCGTACCGCGATCCTGCGGTCCATGAGCTGGTCAGACTTGGGGAACGCCACCCACAGCGGCTTTTGCTTGCTCCAAGGCGGACAGGCGACATGGGCGCAGGTAAGCACCCGGCGGTCGTCGATGAGGAAACCGGAGCCGAGCGGTTCGTCATCGAACTCGCTCAGATGGACTGCGGCCACCCACCCGTCGTCCCCGGGGCGCGGACCCAGCCCGGGAGAGACGCTCACTGGGGATCGGCGGTTCCCTCCGGCGCCTGTCCAGGGCGCCAGAGCAGCGACACCTCGAAATTGGCCTCAGTGGCGGCCTTGGCGACGAGCCAGTTCGCCGTACCGTTGACCTTGATGCCGAACTTCACCTCAACCTCGGCAGGCCGCAGCGCCGCCGCCTGGTCGAGGACCGTGCGGGCCGCCTCGACGGCGGGGCGGACAGCGTCCCGGACCCGGCCGATGACTTCCCCCGAACTCACCTGGTGGAACCCGTCGGAGGGATCGATCTCGAACCGTACGACTGTTTCCTCATCGAGCTCGTACGACACCACCTGCACTGCCACGAACAACCCCCATCCCCTCGGACTCCGCATAGCTTATGTCGTGAACGCGGGCCCCCGCTTCCGGGTGCGTACGGGGCCTGTCCCGAGACGTCACAGGGGGCACGCGTGCCGTAGCCGGGACACTCCCTTGACGCCGAGCGGGTAGAACTGGGGGCTGACTCGATGGTCGTGCCGGAACGGTAGTTCGACTCGTAGTGCTCGTGGAGGCGGCAGGAGGCGCGGTGGCCTCGGATGCCGCCGTCGCGGAGTGGTTCGATCTCGTGGTGGAAGCGACGCGCGATGATCCCGCGGGGCCGGCGGTTGCGTTGACGAAGTGGCGTCTGGTCAGCTCGTTTCTGCTGTGGCTTTCTTGGTTCGGCTCTTGGTTAGTCGGTTTGCAACAGTCAGCCAGACGGCCATGGCCAGGCAGGTGATGGCCGGCAGGGGCAGGAGCACGAGGGCTGGGTTGACCCATGCCGGGACCAGGTCGTAGGTGGCGTTGCATTTGTCGTGCAAGGGGAACCATTGCGCAGGCTCTTGCCAGTGGATCGAGCGGTCGGTCCTGTCGTAGGTGGTGCCGGACGCGTGGCAGGACTCTTCCGGGTCCATGGAGGTACCTGCGAAGGCGCCGATGAACCACGTGACGACGGTGGCGATGATGCAGAGGCCGGCTGTTCCGACGAACCAGCCGGGGGTTTTCCACCGGCCGGTGAACAGGGGCCTGGTCCACAGCCACAGGATGAGTACGGCGAGTACGGCGAGGAAAAGGGAGTTCGCGATGACGTCCATGCCTTACCGGTTGGCCAGGCCGTGTCCGATGCGTCAGTTGTCAGACCGTCCCGGTTGTCCGTGGTGGAGGGTCGTGTGCCGGAAGGCGTTCAGGTCGGCGGTGTCGGTCGGAGTGCCGGAGGTGGGGTGTCCGGCAGCCAGGATGTAGAGGGTGCTGTGGGTGGTGCTGTCGAGCCCGAGGCGGCCTTCGACGGCGGTGTCGTCGAAGGCGGCGGTCTGGAAGGGGCCCAGGCCCAGCGCGGTGGCGGCCAGGGCGAAGGTCTGCCCGAGGTGTCCGGCGTTCAGGTGGCTGGCCCGGTAGACGCGGGGGTGTCGGTACTTCGCGCGTATGCGTTCCCAGGCGGCGGTCACGAAGATGATGAAGGCCGCTTGGTCGATGCCCTCCTGGTGTGCGCACAGGTCCCCGGCTTCGGTGTGGGTGAAGCCTTCGCGCAGGAGCTCCAGGCTGTGTTCGCGGGCGTTGTAGTGGAACAGACCTGCGGGGACGCCGGTGACGTTGGGGGTGGCGAGGTAGGCGTCGAGTTCTTGCCGGGCTCCGCCGGAAGGGCTGGTGCGCCGGATGAGGGCCCCGTACTCGAAGCCGTCGATGAACTCGGCAGGGCCGAAGACGGTACCGAGCAGGACCGCGAGATCGTGCAGGCTCACCGGCTGGGCGCTGAAGGAGCGGTGCGTGCGCCTGCGGTAGAGGGTCTGCTCCAGCGGTGCGGACAGGCGAGGGTCCGGTATGCGGGGCAACAGGATGCGGTCGGCCTCGGGGTACTCGGTGAACAGCGCCGGACGCCCGTCCCGGGTGAGGTGCTGACGCAGCTCGGGGGTGGCTGCCTCGAAAGGGACATCGCGGGTGGCGTAGTGGAAGAAGGATGCTTCCGGTGACCAGGGTCCCCAGGCGTCCGCCAGGCGCTCGTCCTCTTCGGCCTCGGGGCTGCCTTCCTCGGCCAGCAGGCCGCATTCGAGCAGTGTTCCGGCTGCCTTCACCACCGTCTCGGGATGCAGGTGGTCCAGAGCCTCGGCCGCTTGGGCGGGGGTGGTCCAGGTGTCGAAGGCGCTGAGGATTTCAGCGGTCGAGGGGTGCAGAGCAACCGGGACATGGCCCCGGTAGGCATGGGCGACAAAGTCCCCCCGGTGCCAGTAACACGTCAAGCCTCTCAGCCGCCGCAGCCGCACATCTACTCCTCTCGCTCACAGGACTGGTCCCTGATCTGCCCAAGGGCACGAGGCCGGCATCGGCAGATGCCGCGCCGGCCCCGCCCCTCGGGTCACTTGTGAAGGAGAGCACCGGTGCGGCGCTCTTCCCGCTTGACGGGCACAGGCTTGATCTCGATCTCGCGCATGGTGGACACCTCCTTCGGCCTCCGTTTGCGTACGCTGCCCAAATGTCCCCCGCACTTCCCAGGGGACGAGGGTATAGCCCAACGGCCCGTCAGCGGACCGTAATTGTCCGAAAACGACCGCCCGCAGGACAATCCAGCGATCTTGACTGACAGGCACTGGGGGGAGACGCGCCCACGTCGCCACGACGCCCTGGTGCCCGCCGTCAGGCCGCCCCGCCCGCCAGGCAGGACGATGAGCGGCCGGGGCTTGCGTGTGACCTATCGGACAGGGCAATACACCCAGGGCATGTCAGACGGGATGAGCGCAATACCGATGTGGTCCAAGCTTCGCGGGATCACGCGCCGCCGATCCCAGACACTCCGGCGGGCCCCTGAACGAGGTGGGGCAGGCCCTGCATCGGGTCTTCACTGCACGCGGTAGAGACCCGGAGCTCCCGGCGGGTTGAGCGCTTGGGTGCCGAGAGCAGAATGAACCGTTTCTTGACCTCCCGTCCCCTATTCGCTTGTTCGCTCGCCTGCCAGGGTTCTCATGCAAGCCACTGAGGTACGGGGAGAGAGGACTCTCGGTGAACTTAAAGGTGAGATCGGCACTGGCGGCCGGCGTGCTGGCGGCTGCGGCAGTGGCGGGAACAGCGGGCACCGCCCAAGCGAACACCTACCAGTACAACGTGATGCTCCAGGACTACGCCACGGGCTACTGTCTGGACTCCAACGGCGGCGATGTCTACACCAATCCGTGCCAGCCCGGTAATCCGTGGCAGCGGTGGAACGTCGTGTCCTACGACAGCAACGTCGGTGGCTACTACGACCGGGTGCAGATCGTCCATCGCAAGGAGGGCAACTGCCTTCGAGTCCAGTGGTCGCACTCCATCTCGGATCCCAGTGGCTGGTTCGCAACCCGCGCGGCCGGGTGCAATTCGAGCGACTACCACGACCAGTGGAACATGACCTGGGCCGGCAACAGCTCCGGCAACCCTCGCAACAGTTGGCAGTTCGCCAACTACCAGGCGGACTCCAATCTCAACGAGGTGCTCTGCCTTGATCGCGGGCAGGACGGACACTACAACCAGCTGCTGTGGGACCAGGGCCACCCGCAGGGTGCCCCGGTCGCCAAGACCACCTGCTACAACCACACCAACCGGTACCAGATGTGGAACATGGTCCATTGAGCGTGTCCAAGGGGTCGGGTGACGGACTCGTCGGCAGACAACGTCGCCCTTCCCAGCATCGGTCCGATGAGGCGGTGGGCCGCTCACGCGGCGGGTTCACCACCAAGATCCATCTGGTGAGCGAGAGGGCAGGTGCCGGCCGCTGGCTATCCTGATCACGCCCGGACAGTGGGGTGACACACCGCAGTTGATCTCAGTCCTGGACCGTGTCAGTGCGGCTGCCTGCTGTTCTTGTGCGTGGCGGCCATGGTGTTCTCCAGGCCGGTGAGGGCGAGCAAGCGAGGCTGAAGCCCAGTCGGTACGAGTCGAGCTTGTCGCTACCGTCGGGGGGTTGAGCGATCAGCTGGGACGGGAGCATAGCTCCCGAGGTCATGACGAGCTTTTTGCGGGCGGGATCGGTCAGGGCGGCCTGGTCGGCTGCCGCGCCGGTGAAGTAGGTGACGATGCCTTGCGGGTGACCTTCCCTCTCTTCCTGTGGGTGTCGTCATCCCAGGTGAAAGGGTGGGTGGAGATGCCGGGACGGCCGGGAGGACGGGGTTGTGGTTCCTCCCGGCCGTCGACGGGATCAGAATCAGGAGCCGGCGAGCTCTGTCCGGACGGTGCGGGCGGCGGTGACCAGGTTCTTCAGCGAGGCGCGGGTTTCGGGCCAGCCGCGGGTCTTGAGGCCGCAGTCGGGGTTGACCCAGAGGCGTTCGGCGGGGATGGCTTCAAGTCCCTTGCGCAGCAGGGCGGCTGCTTCGTCGGTGCTGGGGATGCGGGGGGAGTGGATGTCGTAGATACCGGGGCCGGCTTCGCGCGGGTAGCCGTGTGCGGCCAGTTCCCGGGCGACCTGCATGTGGGAGCGGGCGGCTTCCAGGCTGATGACGTCGGCGTCTAGGTCGTCGATGGCCTGGACGATGTCGCCGAATTCGGCGTAGCACATGTGGGTGTGGATCTGGGTGCGGTCCTGTACGCCGCTGGTGGTGAGGCGGAACGCCTCGGTGGCCCAGGCCAGATATGCGGCGTGGTCGGCGGTGCGCAGCGGCAGTGTTTCGCGCAGGGCGGGTTCGTCGACCTGGATGACCGAGGTGCCGGCGGTTTCGAGGTCGTTCACTTCGTCGCGCAGGGCGAGGGCGACCTGGCGGGCGGTGTCGGCGAGTGGCTGGTCGTCGCGGACGAAGGACCAGGCGAGCATGGTGACGGGGCCGGTGAGCATGCCCTTGACGGGGCGGTCGGTTTGCGACTGGGCGTAGGAGGTCCAGCGGACCGTCATCGGCTCGGGGCGGGAGATGTCGCCGGCCAGGACCGGCGGGCGGACGTAGCGGGTGCCGTAGGACTGGACCCAGCCGTGCTGGGTGGCCAGGTAGCCGGTGAGCTGTTCGGCGAAGTACTGGACCATGTCGTTGCGTTCGGGCTCGCCGTGCACCAGGACGTCGAGGCCGGCCTTCTCCTGGAAGGCGAGGACGTCGCGGATCTCGGCCGCGATGCGGTCGTTGTATCCGGCGGTGTCGGTCCGTCCCGTGCGCAGGTCGGCGCGGGCGGTGCGCAGTTCGTTGGTCTGGGGGAAGGAGCCGATGGTGGTGGTGGGCAGCAGTGGCAGCCCGAGGTGGGCCCGTTGGGCCGTCGTGCGCTCGGCGTACGGCGCGCAGCGGCGGCCGTCGGCGTCGGTGACGGCGGTGGTGCGGGCGCGCACGGCCGGGTCGTGGGTGAGGGCGGAGTTCGCGCGGGAGGCCAGGTCGGCGCGGTTGGCGGCGAGTTCGGCGGCGATGGTGTCGGTGCCCTGCGACAGACCCCGTGCCAGGGTCACCAGCTCGGCCGTCTTCTGTTTGGCGAAGGCGAGCCAGCGGGCGATCTGCGGGTCGATGTCGCGCTCGGCGGTGGCGTCCAGCGGGACGTGCAGGAAGGAGCAGGAGGCGGCCACGTCGACCCGGTCGGCGAGGCCGAGCAGGGTGCCGAGGGTGGACAGCGACTTCTCCAGGTCGTTGATCCAGATGTTGCGGCCGTTGACCACGCCTGCCACCAGGCGCTTGCCCGGCAGGCCGCCGACCGCGGCCAGGGCGTCGAGGTTGGCGGCGGCCGTGTCGGTGAAGTCGAGCGCGAGACCGTCCACCGGGGCCTTGGCCAGGACGGGCAGGGCGTCGCCGAGCCGGTCGAAGTACGAGGCGACCAGCAGCTTCGGGCGGTCGGTGAGGGCACCCAGGTCGCGGTAGGCGCGGGCGGCGGAGTTCAGCTCGGCCGGGGTGCGGTCCTGGACGAGGGCGGGCTCGTCGAGCTGCACCCACTCGGCGCCGGCGGCGCGCAGGTCGGCGAGGACCTCGGCGTAGACCGGCAGCAGCCGGTCCAGGAGCGTCAGCGGCTCGAAGTCGGCAGCCACCCCCGGGGCGGGCTTCGCCAGCAGGAGGTAGGTGACCGGTCCGACGAGCACCGGCCGGGTGGTGAGGCCGAGTGCGAAGGCTTCCGTCAGCTCGGCGACCTGCTTGGTGGAGTCGGCGGTGAAGACGGTGTCCGGTCCCAGTTCGGGGACGAGGTAGTGGTAGTTGGTGTCGAACCACTTGGTCATCTCCAGCGGCGCCACGTCCTGGGTGCCGCGGGCCATGGCGAAGTAGCCGTCGAGGGCGTCGGCTGCGACGGCGTCGCGGTGGCGGTCCGGGACAGCGCCGACCATGACGCTGGTGTCCAGCACGTGGTCGTAGTACGAGAAGTCACCGGTGGGCACCTCGTGGATGCCGGCGCCGGCCAGTTGCTGCCAGTTTGTACGGCGCAGGGTGCGGGCGGTCTCCTTCAGGGCGTCGGCGGTGACCGTGCCCTTCCAGTAGCCCTCAATGGCCTTCTTCAGTTCCCGGTGCTGTCCCTGGCGGGGGTAGCCGTACACGGTGGCCCGTGCTGCCGCGGCTGCGGACTTCGCTGTCACGGAACTCTCCTTCGCGAATACGTGTCATGAAGTCCCGGAGATGGAACGAGGCACGCGAAGGGGTGACGAACCCGGCGGAAGCACGGTGTGTCTGCGACGCACGTGTCCGCCTGGTATGTACGCCGACCCGCCCTCGAGGTCACCGGGATATCCGTCCACACATGGGTGTGCACGGGCAACGGGCAGGTCTTCGGACTCGTGGGCGCGCCTGCCGGAGTGTTCCGGCGGGCACCTACTGGCCGTCGCTTCCCGGATCCGCTTCCCGGATCCAGTGCGTATGACGGCGGTCGTTCCCACTCACCGCTGCGGGGCAGTCCCGGATTCCCACCGGGTTCCCTCTTACGACGCGGCCCGTCTGGCGGACGGGGCGAACCAATTGCCCGGCCAGCGTAGAACGTGGCCGCCGGGCCGGACACCTCTGTTCACATGCCGGACCGTGAGATGAGACACCGGAAACACGGCACGCCGCCCCGTCCGGTGTGGGGCACGCTGAGCAAGGTGCCCGGAGTGCCGGGTGGAGATGCCGAGTTGTGCGACGCCAGGGCGGGAAATCGGGTCGGAGTCGCCGTCCGGCCGACGGGGTTCGGCGGGCCGTACGGAGGCTTGGCAGGGGCGCCGAGGGCCATCAAGCGGGGAGGGGTGCCAATTTCTGCGCGCCCCGGACCACCCTGGGGCCCGGCCGGTTGAAGCAGGCGGGGCCGTCGAGGATCCGGGCGGCATCGTTGCGCATGGCGGGCAGCCCTCCCAGCCGGGCAGTTCGGTGATACCGACGTGCTTCGTCAGGCATCGGTCGGGTAGCGTGCGGGGCATGTCGAGCCCTGAGGCATCCACGGTGGGGGTTTTCGGTCACGCCGTCAGCCCCCTGAACCACTGAGTTCGTAGCTCTGTCGTCCCGCCGCGTCTGCGGCCGGACGAGTGCGCCTTTGGGTGCTGACCGCGGTGACGAGACGTCTCTTCTCGTGCTTCTCTCACCTCGGAGTCACTCGATGCCGCTCCCGCTGTACATGCTTGCCGTGGCGATCTTCGCTATGGGCACTTCCGAATTCATGCTGGCCGGCCTGTTGCCGGACATCGCCTCAGATCTCGATGTGACCGTCGGGGCAGCAGGCACGCTCACCTCAGCCTTCGCGATCGGGATGATCGTCGGCGCCCCGCTCATGGCCGGGCTCGCCCGCAACTGGCCGGAACGGAACAGCCTCCTCGGATTCGTCGTCGTGTTCCTGACGGCCCATGCGGTGGCAGCTGCCACTTCGAGCTTCCCGATCCTGTTCGCGACGCGGGTCGTCGCGGCGCTCGCGAACGCGGGATTCCTCGCCGTGGCCTTGACGACTGCCGCGACGCTTGTCTCTCCCGACAAGAAGGGACGCGCACTCGCGGTGCTGCTGTCCGGCACTACGGTGGCCACGATCGCCGGAGTACCAGGGGGATCAGTACTGGGCACGCTCCTCGGATGGCGCGCCGGCTTCTGGGCCGTCGCTGCCCTCTGTCTTCCCGCTGCCCTCGGCATCATTAAAGCAATCCCGGCGCGCAGGGCGGACAAGCTCACGACCGACGCGCCGTCCTTGCGATCGGAGCTCGCACAACTCCGCAAACCGCGATTGATCCTCGTCATGTTGCTCGGCGCACTGGTGAATGCGGCAACCTTCGCAAGCTTCACTTTCCTCGCCCCCGTCGTGACCCACACCGCCGGCCTGGGCGAACTGTGGATCTCCCTCGTTCTGGTGCTCTTCGGCGCCGGTTCCCTCGCCGGTGTCACCCTTGCCGGCAGGTGGTCCGACCGGCGCCCCGGCCTGGTCATCGCCGTCGGTGGTCCCCTGCTGCTCATCGGCTGGCCGGCCTTGGCCGTGCTGGCCGACCGGCCGACCGCGCTGCTCGTCCTCGTGTTCGTGCAAGGCGCCCTCTCGTTCGCACTGGGCAGCACTTTGATCACGCGGGTCCTTTACGAGGCAGCAGAAGCCCCCGTCATGGCCGGCTCGTACGCGACCGCGGCACTCAACGTCGGAGCCGCCGTGGGGCCCCTCATCGCCGCGACCACCCTCAGCACCGCAGCAGGCAACCTCGGGCCGCTCTGGGCCAGCGCACTCCTCGTCCTGGTCGCGCTACTCGTCGCGTTCCCCCTCCGCAGTGTGATTGCGGCCGACCGGAGTACGGAGGTGCTCCGGTGACGCATGCGAACGCGGTCGTTCCCACTCACCGCGGGGAGGCAGTCCCGGACTTCCACCGGGTTCCCTCTTGCGACACCCCGTCCGGCGGGCGGGCGGGCTGAACCAGCTGCGGGTCCAGGGTGGACAAGGCGGCGCCGGAGCCGGGCCGCCTGTCCGCTTCGCCGTCTCGCCGGTGCCGCGGATGCCAGCGTGCCCCGGGCATGCCGACGCCCCGGGCATGCCGGCGCCCCGCATGCCGGCGCCCCACATGCCGGTGCCCCGCATGCCGGGCGGCGGCATGCGGGGCGCCGGAGGGCCGGACCGTTCGCGGAGATCAGGCAGCCGGGGCCGGGTAGGTTGGGTACTCCACCCCGGAGACGTGCTGGACGACGCGGATGACCTGGCAGGAGTAGCCGAACTCGTTGTCGTACCAGAGGTAGAGGATGGCGTTGTCGCCGTCGACCTTGGTGGCACCGGCATCGATGATCGAGGCGTGGCGCGAGCCCATGAAGTCGCTGGAGACCGCGTCGGGGGCGGTGGTGAAGTCGATCTGGCGCTTGAGCGGCGAGGTCAGCGACACATCACGGAGATAGTCGAGGACCTCCTCGCGGGTGGTCTCCCGGCCGAGCCGCAGGCTGAGGATCGCGATCGAGACATCCGGCACCGGGACACGGATCGAGCTGCCGGTGATCGGCGCCTTGAGGTCGGGCAGCGCCTTGGCGACGGCGGAGGCGGCACCGGTCTCGGTGATCACCATGTTGAGCGGCGCCGAGCGGCCCCGGCGGTCGGCCTTGTGGTAGTTGTCCAGCAGGTTCTGGTCGTTGGTGAACGAGTGGACGGTCTCCACGTGGCCGCGCAGCACGCCGTACTCGTCCGCCATCGCCTTCAGCGGCGGGACGATCGCGTTGGTGGTGCAGGACGCACAGGACAGGATCTGCTCGTCCGGCTTGATGGTGTCGTGGTTGACGCCGTGCACGATGTTGGGGACGTCGCCCTTGCCCGGCGCGGTCAGCACGACCTTGTCGATGCCGGGGCGCAGGTGCTCCGACAGGCCCTCGCGGTCGCGCCACTTGCCGGTGTTGTCGATGAGGATGGCGTCCTTGATGCCGTACGCCGTGTAGTCGATCTCCGCGGGGTCGTTGGCGTAGATCACCTTGATCTCGTTGCCGTTGGCGATGATCGTGCTGTTCGCCTCGTCGACGGTGATCGTGCCCTGGAACTGCCCGTGGATCGAGTCGCGGCGCAGCAGCGAGGCGCGCTTGACGATGTCCTGGTCGCCGCCCCGGCGGACGACGAGGGCGCGCAGCCGCAGACCGTTGCCGGAGCCGGCCTTCTCGATGAGCAGGCGGGCGACGAGGCGGCCTATCCGGCCGAACCCGTAGAGGACGACATCGCGCGGCTCACGGCGCTCGATCCTGTCGGCACCCGTGGCGCCGTCGACGGCCTCGGCGGTGAACTCCTCCACCGACAGACCGCGGTCGTCGGTCCGGTACGTCTCCGCGAGCAGGGCGATGTCGATCTGGGACGGGCCGAGATCGAGCGTGGTGAGCGCCTGCAGGAACGGCAGCGTCTCGGTGACCGAGAGTTCCACACCGGCGATCTGCCGGGCGAAGCGGTGGGTCTTGAGGATGCTGACCACCGACTTGTTCACCAAGGAGCGGCTGTGAAGCAGGACCGTGACGTCCCGCTCCCGGTGCAGCTTCCCGATGATCGGGATCATCGACTCCGCGATCTCCTCGCGGTTTTTCCAACTGGTGAACGAGTCGTCATTGACAGTCACAGGCTTATCTTTCGAGCTAGGCGGTGCTCATATGCTAGCCCCCCGCTACTTTGATCGTTCAAACGGCCCCACTCGGGCGGGATGCCGCGATCGGGATCCATGGCCCTGCCTGCGCGTTTTGGCGCCCACCGCTCGGTGTGGTGGTGTCGAGTTTGCGGTGATTTGGGGGCAATGATCCTACTCTGTTTGATCTTCAGTTACTTCAGTGACTTCGGTGACAGTGGTGACTTCGGTGGCAGTGGTGGCAGTGGCGGCCTCGGTGTGATGTTGCGGTGGCGCGGGTGCGGCCCCGGCGCGAGCGCCCCTCGTCGACGTGTGGGCGTACCTCCCCGTTCTCGCCCGATGGGACGCCGGCCCCTTTCTCTGGACGCCGGCCCCCTTCTCTAAGGGTCCGATAAGCCACCGATAAATCGACCTCCTAGCGTCATGCCCGCCCGGCGTGAAACCGCCGACGCTGTCATGCTGCGGCTGACGTCCGAGCGGGAATGCCGTGCGGGACGGCGTCCGTGCTCCAGGAGGGCAATTGATGCAAATGGTCCCGTTCCAGGTCCAGGCCCAGCCCCAGGCCTAGCTAGACGTGCGGACGGGTGCACGCGCCGTGGCCGCAGAGAGAAGGGGAACGGGAATGCCTCGCCGGCCGTGCCTCGTCGGCCCTGTCCCGCGCGGGCAAGTCCGTACGGGCAAGTCCGTACAGGCAAGCCCCGTACGGGCCAGGGGCGGGCGCAGGTGAATCACCCGGCGTCGGCCGGGACCCTGCTCCGTACCGGGGCGGGCCGCTGAGCAAGTGAAGGTGACGGCGCCGCCGTTGCCCATCGAACCGGGAGGGCCCGCGCCGTGGACCAACCCCCTGCGGCGCGCGGCGTTTCCCCCTGTTTGCCACCGGAAGGAACGGACCTCCATGACCATGCTGGACGAGATCATCGGCGGTGTACGCGAAGACCTGACGGAGCGGCAACGCCGGCTGCCCGAGGGGGAGCTGCGTGCTCGCGTCGCGGATGCGCCGGCCCCGCTGGACGCCGCCGCGGCGCTGCGCTCGGCCGGCGGTGTCCAGGTCATCGCCGAGGTGAAGCGGGCCAGCCCGTCCAAGGGGCCGCTGGCCGACATCGCCGACCCGGCGGAGCTGGCCCGGGGGTACGAGCGGTCCGGCGCCGCGGCCGTCAGTGTGCTCACCGAGCAGCGGCGGTTCCACGGCACGCTCGGTGACCTCGACGCCGTACGCGCCGCGGTGCGGATTCCCGTGCTGCGCAAGGACTTTGTCGTGACGCCGTATCAGCTGTGGGAGGCGCGGGCGCATGGTGCCGACCTGGCGCTGCTGATCGTGGCGGCGCTGGAGCAGCACCAGCTCGCGGAGCTGACGCAGCTGGCGCGGGAGCTGGGGCTCACCGTGCTGACGGAGGTGCATGACGAACACGAGATCGAGCGTGCACTCGCCGTGCACGCCTCGGTGATCGGCATCAACGCCCGCAACCTGAAGACCCTGGCGGTCGACCGCGGCACCTTCGCACGGCTCGCGCCCCTCGTCCCGGCGGGCGTGGTGCGCATTGCGGAGTCCGGTATCCGCGGTCCGCAGGACGTGTCCGCGCTGGCCGCCCACGGTGCGGATGCCGTGCTGGTGGGCGAGGCCCTGGTGGCAGGGCGGGGCGGGCCCGGCCCGATGCTGAGCGCGTTGCGGGAAGCGGGGCGGCGCTGAGCGGGCCGCGTGGCGGGATGCGGTGCACCACCGCGGCGGGTCCGGGCAGGGACCGGCCGCGGTGCCGGCCGGCTCAGCCCGCCGCGGCGAGCTTGGTGGAGACGGCCGCCCAGCGCTCCAGGACCGCGGCCGCAGCTCCCGTGTCGATCGCCCGCGCACCGCGCGCCATCCCGGCGGCGATGCGCTCGGTGACCGGCCGGTGGGAGGGTTCGAGCGCCGCGAGTCCGGCGGCGGCCGACAGCAGCACGGCATCGCGCACCGGTCCCCGCTCGCCTCGCAGCAGCGCCCGCGCCACCTCCGCGTTGTGGGCGGCGTCGCCACCGCGCAGCGCCTGGGGCGGGGAGTACGGGACGCCGACGTCGCGCGGGTCGAACACCTCCTTGCGCACCTGCCCTTCGAGGACCGACCAGACGGTGGAGGTGGTGGTGACCGTCAGCTCGTCGAGCCCGTCGTCGCCGCGGAAGACCAGCGCACCGACCCCGCGCCGGGCCAGTACACCGGCGAGCAGCGGCGCCATCCTGGCGTCCGCCACACCGACCGCCTGCGCGGTCGGGCGCGCCGGATTGGTCAGCGGGCCGAGCGCGTTGAAGACCGTCGGGATGCCCAGTTCCCTGCGGGGTGTGGCGGCATGACGTACGGACGGGTGGAACAGCGGGGCGAAACAGAAGGTGATGCCGACCTCCGGGACCAGTCCGGCGATGTCGGGGACCGGCAGGTCCAGGGCCACACCGAGCTGTTCGAGTACGTCGGCCGAGCCGCACGCGGAGGACGCGGAGCGGTTGCCGTGCTTGACGACCCGCGCGCCGGCTCCCGCCGCGACGATCGCGGACATCGTGGAGATGTTGACGCTGTGGGAGCGGTCGCCGCCGGTGCCGACGATGTCGAGGGCCGGGCCCGGGACGTCGAGGGGCACCGCGTGGTCGTACATGGCGCGGACGAGTCCTTCGACCTCCGCCACGGTCTCGCCCTTCGCGCGCAGGGCCACCAGCAGACCCGCCAGTTGTGCGGGCGTCGCACCGCCCCGCATCACCTGGTCCATGGCCCATGCGGTGTCGTCCGCCGGGAGATCATTTCCCGTCAGCAGAGCCGTGAGAATGACCGGCCAGGACTTTTCCCGAGGTGTCACGGTCATACGGCATCCCCTTTTTCGGCCCATTCAGCCCATTCGGCAGTTCCGGCAGGCTCGGCAACGGGGTAATTCTGCGATCCGGTGCGGAGCGTCGGCCAGACCAATTGTCTCCAGTGACTCCAGTCCACTTTCCCGGAGAGGGAAAAGAATGACCTGGCACGCGTTGATCGATGTGTCGCGGGAATCCGAAGAACCGCTGACCGCCCAGATCGAGGGCAGAATCAGAGGGGAGATCTCCGCGGGTGTGCTGCATCCGGGCACCCGGCTGCCGTCCAGCCGGCAACTCGCCGAGGACGTGGGGGTTTCCCGCAGTGTGGTGGTCGAGGCCTACGGCCGGCTGATCGCCGAGGGCTATCTGGAGGCCGTCCAGGGCTCCGGCACCCGCGTGGCACAGCACCTGACCGCTCCCGCCCTGCCGACGCTGCTCGATGACCGTCCGGCGCCGCCGGTGCGCTGGGACCTGCGGACCGGTACGCCCCGGGTCGCCGGTTTCCCGCACCGCGAGTGGCTCGCCTCCTACCAGCGCGCCCTGCAGTCGGCCGAGCCGGGGGACCTCGACTACCCGCCGGTGTCCGGGGCCGAGGGGCTGCGCGAGGAGCTGGCCCGCTACCTCGGCCGGGCGCGCGGTGTGCTGACCACCCCCGGGCAGGTCATGGTGGTGTCCGGTTTCGCGCAGGCGCTCGGGCTGCTGTGCACCGTGCTGTCCGGCTCCGGTATCGACCGGATCGCGATGGAGGACCCCTGCCACCACCGTCAGCGGCAGTTCATCCGGGAAGTGGGCCTGCGGCCGGTGCCGGTCCCCGTGGATGAGGAGGGCATCGACGTCGAGGCGCTCGCCGCGACCGGCGTACGCGCCGTACTCGTCACCCCCGCCCACCAGTTCCCCACCGGCGTGACCCTGTCACCGTCCCGCCGGGAGGCCCTGGTCCGCTGGGCCCGCGAGACCGGCTCCTGGGTGATCGAGGACGACTACGACGGTGATCTGTGGCTGGAGCGCGGCGCGCGCCCCCTCGCCCTCCAGCGCCTCGCCCCCGAACGCGTCGTGTACGCAGGCACGGCGAGCAAGTCACTCGCTCCCGGCCTGCGCTTCGGCTGGCTGGCGGTGCCGGCCCGGCTGCTCGCCGCAGTGGAGCGGACCCGCTCGCACCGCGATCTGGGCTCCGACGTCCTCACCCAGCTCGCGTTCGCCGACCTCCTGCGCTCGGGGCACTTCGACCGCCATCTGCGCTGCCGGCGGGCTCACTACCGCCTGCGACGCGAGTGTCTGGAGCAGTCCGTACGCCGTTTCCTGCCCGGTGCCCGCATCATCGGCTCGGCGGCGGGGCTGCACGCGTATGTGCGGCTGCCACGCCGGGTCGACGAGGCCGCGCTGGTCGGGCGGGCGCTGGAGCGATCGGTGCTGGTGCCCGGCGGCCGGCGCTACCACGCCCGGCCCGAACGGGCCGCCCCCGCCCTGGTGGTGGGCTACACCGGGGTGCCGCGCACCGGCATCGTGGAGGCGGTCCAGGAGCTGGGCGCCGCCTACGCCCGGCTGCCCGCGGCCGTCCGTGCCGAGCGGTGCGCCTGAGCGCTCCGCCGGACGGGAGGCGCCCCGGGCGCGCGACGGCCGTCCGGCGCACGGCACCCGCCGGACGGCCGGACGGCCACCGGCGCCGGCCGCCCCGCCGTCACCGCCCCGCCGTCACCGCCCCGCGTCGGCCAGGAAGTTCTCGAAGAGCTGCAGCCCGCCCTCCGTCATGATGCTCTCGGGGTGGAACTGCACGCCCTCCACCGGCAGCGTGCGGTGCCGCACCCCCATCACATAGCCGTCGTCCTCGGCCGTCGCCGTCTCCTCCAGTTCGTCCGGCAGCGTCCGGGAGACGATCAGCGAGTGGTAGCGGGTGGCCACCGTGCTGTTCCCCAGGCCCTGGAAGAGCCCCCGGCCGTCGTGCCGTACCGGGCTCGTCCGCCCGTGCATCAGGTGGCCGGCGACCGCCACCCGGCCGCCGAACGCCAGGGCGATCGCCTGGTGGCCCAGGCACACCCCCAGCAGCGGCACCTGCCCGGCGAACCGGTGTACCAGCTCGACGTGTCCGGAGGCGGCGGGGTGCCCCGGGCCCGGCCCCAGCACCACCGCGTCGGGCCGCCCCGCCGCCAGCTCCCCGGGCGTACGCGCGTGGGAGCGCACCACCTCGGTGGTGACACCGAGAGTGCGCAGGTACTGGTCGATGATGTGCACGAAACTGTCGTACGCGTCCACGAGCAGAATCTTCATGACAGCAGTTCCTCACCGGTCAGCGCCCAGTAGGCGGCGCCCATCTTCGCCAGGGTCTCGTCCCACTCGGCCTCGGGCACCGACTCCGCGACGATGCCCGCCGAACTCTGTGTGGAGTAGGTCCGGCCGTCGTGCACGATCGTGCGGATGCACAGGGCGAGGCTGCTCCAGCCGCGTACGTCGATCAGACCGACCGCGCCCGCGTAGCTCCCGCGCGGCTCCTGCTCGATCCCGTCGATGATCTCCATGGCGCGCAGCTTGGGCGCGCCGGTCATCGTGCCTGCGGGGAAGGTGGCGCACAGCGCCTCCCACACGCCGGCATCCGGCTCCAGGTGCCCGCTCACCGTCGAGACGAGGTGGAAGACATGGGAGTACGCCTCCACCGTCATCAGGTCCCCCACCGACAGGGAGCGCGGCCGGCAGACCCGCCCGATGTCGTTGCGGCACAGGTCGACCAGCATCACATGTTCGGCCTGCTCCTTGGTGCTCGCCAGCATCTCCTTGACCCGGCGCTCGTTCTCCCGCGCGGTGTCCGCCTGCCGGGTGGTCCCGGCGATCGGCCGCATGACGATCTCGCCGCCCCCGGTGCGGAAGAACAGCTCGGGGCTGGCACCGATGAGGGTCTCGCCGCCCGTGCGCGGCACCAGGTACATGTACGGCGACGGGTTGCGCGACCGCAGCCGCCGGTAGACCTCGACCGGCGTCAACTCCGTCTCGACATCGACGCGGTGGCCGATCTGGATCTGGTAGATGTCGCCGACCCGGATGTGCTCCAGGCACCGGCGGGCCCACGCCAGGAAGGTGCCGCGCGCGACGGTGTCCCGCACCGACCGGGGCGCGGGCGCCTTTGGACACGTTCCGCCGCCGTCGGCCAGGGCGGCGGACGCTGTCACCAGGGCGCCGGGATCCGGGACGCGGGCAGCGGGGAACGCCTCCGCGTGGGCGGTCAGTTGCCGCGCGCGAACCGCCCCCGGGTCGTACCAGACGGTGTCGCGGAACAGCGTGAACGTCATGTCGGGGCCGCGCGGGGAGGCCTTCCGGTCCGGCAGCTCGTCCATGTGCCAGGCCGCCTCGTAGCCCAGGGCGGCCAGGAAGCCGAAGGCGTAGCTGTCGTGCGGCCGGCCGCTCTCCACGGCGAAGAGCTGCTGCGACCGCTTCATCAGATCCCAGACCTGCGCGGAATCCGCGAACCGGCGGCGTGCCGGGCCGTCCTCCGGGGCTGCCGGGTCCTCGGTCATCCCCGCCTCGCCGGCCGCCGCCAGCAGGGCGGCGCACAGCACCGGCGTACCGCTGACCTCGATGTGGCCGGCGAACACGCACACCTCGGCGAGCCGTCCGAAGCCGACCACCGCCGGGCCGCGGTCCCGCTCCGGCCCCGCCAGGCTCTCGAAGAGGAAGACCTCCTGCTCCCCGAGTTCCCCGAGCAGGCCGGTGTAGAGCCGGAGCGGGTCGTGCCACGGCAGCTCCGCTTCGGTGACCCGCACGCGCAGCGGCGCGCCGGTCCGATCCTGCCTATGGGCGCCGGCTCGCGTCATTGGTGTCATCTGAATTCCTTGTCCGCGCACTTTGGGCATGCGTGCTGTCCGCTCGGCGCTGGATTGCATTCCGGCCGCGGCCGCCGCGTCGGCGGGCGGCTTCGGCAAGAAAAACACCGGGCGGACGACGGCGACCAGACCAATTGACGAGGCGCCGGGCAGACCATTCCACCGATCCTTGACCGCATTCCGCGGACACGGTTGGAATGCTCTGCGCGGACCCCGTGCCCGGACGCCGGAGCCGCCCTCTCTCCGCGAAAGGCCGCGATGAATCTCCCCCCGATGACGGAATCCCGCCCCTGCGCCACCGCGCCTTCCCGGCCGGCCGCCCAGCAGCCCGGGTGGCCCGACCCGGATCTGCTGGGCGAGGTCACCGCCGGGCTCTCCCGGCTCCCCGAACTCGTCTTCGCCGAGGAGTGCGAGCGGCTGCGGGAGCGGATGGGCGCGGTGGCCCGTGGTGAGGCCTTCCTGCTGCAGGGCGGCGACTGCGCAGAGACGTTCGCCGGCGTCACCGCCGACGCGATCAACGGCAAGCTGCGGACGCTGCTGCAGATGGCCGTGGTGCTGACCTACGGCGCCTCGGTACCCGTGGTCAAGGTCGGCCGGCTGGCGGGCCAGTACGCCAAGCCGCGCTCGCAGCCGACCGAGACCCGCGACGGGGTCACCCTGCCGGCCTACCGGGGTGACGCGGTCAACGGCCTGGGCTTCACCCCGGCCGAACGCCGCCCCGATCCACGGCGGCTGCTGCGCATGTACGAGTCCTCGGCGGCAACCCTCAACCTCGTGCGTGCCTTCTCCACCGGCGGCTACGCGGGCCTGCACCACGCCCGGGACTGGAACCGGGACTTCATCACCGACTCGTCCGCCGGCCGCCGCTACGAGGAACTGGCCGACGACATCGACCGCTCGCTGCGTTTCATGGAAGCCTGCGGGGTCACCTCCCAGCAGCTGCACGCCGTCGAGTTCTTCGTCAGCCACGAGGGCCTGCTGCTCGACTACGAACAGGCGCTGACCCGCACCGACCCGGGGACCGGGCACACCTACGCCGGCAGCGGCCACCTGCTGTGGATCGGCGAGCGGACCCGCGACCTGGACGGTGCGCACGTCGACTACTTCTCCCGCGTCCGCAATCCGGTCGCCGTGAAGCTCGGCCCCGGCGCCACCGCCGATGAGGCTCTCGGTTACGCGGCCCGGCTCAACCCCCGTAATGAGGCGGGCCGTTTGACCTTCGTGGTCAGGATGGGGGCCGAGCGGGTCCGCGACCGGCTGCCCGCCCTGGTCGAGAAGGTCAGGGCCGAGGGCGCGGTGGTCGCCTGGGTCTGCGACCCGATGCACGGCAACACCTTCGTGGCCTCCAGCGGCCACAAGACCCGCCGCTTCGACGCCCTGATGGACGAGGTCCAGGGCTTCTTCCAGGTGCACCGCGCGCTGGGCACGCACGCGGGCGGGCTCCATGTCGAACTCACCGGCGACGACGTCACCGAGTGCGTCGGGGGCGACGACATCCTGGTGGAGGATCTGCACCGACGGTACGAGACGGCCTGTGACCCGCGCCTGAACCACCGTCAGTCGCTCGAACTCGCCTTCCGCGCCGCCGAGATGCTCCTTGATCCACTCCATGCCGGGAGATGCTCCCCGTGCTGGTGAGACACCAGGTATCGGTGTGAGCAAAGGGTCTCGATAATCCATCGATAAAGAGACCTCCTAGCTTCCCTTCCACCAAGCGTGAAATCGGCCGCCGATTTCACGATCCGACGGACATCCGGTGTGGGGTGCAACGCTCGTGGTGGGCAGCGCAGGAAGTCAGGGCGACGGCAAACCGATGGCTGGGTATCTCCCCGTCATACCCGCGGACGTCGCCGACGCCGTCGAGCGGGTGGCCCGGGAGTCCGGGGTCGACGCCGGGACCGTCCGGCTCGCCGCCCGGTCCATGGTGGCGGGGGTCGTCGCCGGTTTCCACGATTCGTCGGCCGGCGAGGGCACCTGGCGCGAGCTGATCGGCCGGGTGGCCACGGAGGACGGCCGGGCCGAGGCCCTCCGGGCGTGGCAGGGCGTCGGTGCACAGGACCGGGTGAGCCCCGAGCGGGTCGCCGGTTATGTGCTCACCGCGCTGCGGGCGCTGACCGGGGACCCGGACGGTGCGCACCACTCGCGCAGCCTGCTGTCGCCGGCCGAACTCACCGTCCAGTTCGAGGACTTCTCCGGCCCGGTCCGCCCCCTCCCGGACCGCCGGTTCCACGAGCTGTTCGAGGAGCGGGTGCGCCGTCACCCCGAGGCGGTCGCGGCTGTCCTCGGCGAGCACCGGTGGAGCTACCGGGAACTGAACCGCCGGGCCAACAAGATCGCCTGGTCGCTGCACCACAGGGGGCTGCGGGGCGAGGACGTGGTCGCCGTCGTCACCGAGCGCAGCCTGGAGTGGCTGGCCGCCGTGATCGGGGTGTTCAAGGCGGGCGGCTGCTATCTGCCGCTCGAACCGCACTTCCCGGCCGACCGGATCGCCACCGTCCTGACCCGCAGCGGGAGCCGGTGGGTACTCGCCGCGCGCGGTGTGCCCCACCTGGCCCGCGCGCTCGACGGCCGGGAGGGCGTGGAGCTGTCCTACCTCGACGACCTGCTGGCACAGGACGGGCCGGAGGACGACCCCGGCCTTGCGGTGGCCGCCGGCCAACTCGCCTACATCTACTTCACCTCGGGCTCCACCGGCGAGCCCAAGGGCGCGATGTGCGAGCACAACGGCTTCCTCAACCACCTGCTGGCCAAGATCGAGGATCTCGGTATCGACGAGGGCGAGGTGGTCGCGCAGACCGCCCCCCAGTGCTTCGACATCTCGCTGTGGCAGCTGGTCTCCGCGCTGCTGGTCGGCGGCACCACCCGGATCATCGGGCAGGAAGTCGTCCTGGACGTCCGCAGGTTCCTCGACACCCTGGCCGACGGGGGCGTGCAGGTCGCCCAGCTGGTCCCCTCCTACCTGGAGGTGGTGCTGTCCGCCCTGGAGGAGAGCCCCCGGGCTCTGCCCCGCCTGCGCTGTGTCTCCGTCACCGGTGAAGCCCTCAAGAAGGAACTCGTCCAGCGCTGGTTCGCCACCTTCCCCGGTGTGCTGCTGGTGAACGCGTACGGGCTCACCGAGACCTCGGACGACACCAATCACGAGGTCATGGACCGGGTACCCGGCCATCGCTCGGTGCCGCTCGGCAAGCCGATCCGCAATGTACGGGTGTACGTCGTCGACGAGCGGCTCTCGCCGGTGCCGCTCGGGGTGCCCGGCGAGATCGTCTTCTCCGGCGTCTGTGTCGGCCGCGGCTACATCAACGACGAAGCACGCACCAAGGCCGCCTTCGGGCAGGATCCGCACCGGCCGGGGGAGCGGCTGTACCGCTCCGGCGACTTCGGGCGGTGGCTGCCCGGCGGGACGCTGGAGTTCCTCGGCCGCCGGGACTCCCAGGTGAAGATCAGCGGATTCCGGATCGAGATCGGCGAGATCGAGAACCGGCTGCTCCAGGTGCCGGGCGTCCGCGACGGAGCGGTGGTGACCGCGGGAACCTCCGAACGCCCCTGTCTGGTCGGCTACTACACCGGCTCCGCGGACGTGGGCCCCGAGGCCGTACGCGAGGCGCTGGCCGGGGTACTGCCCGGATACATGGTGCCGCAGCACCTGCACCACGACACCGACCTGCCGCTCACCGCCAACGGGAAGATCGACAAGAAGGCCCTGGTCCGGATGGCGGCCGAGGCGGAAGAGGCAGCCGGCAGCACCGGGTTCGAGGCCCCGGCGACCGCCGCCGAACAGCGGGTCGCCGCCCTGTGGGCAGGCCTCCTCAAGGTGCCGCCGGAGCGCATCGGCCGCGGATCGCGCTTCGCCGAACTCGGCGGCACCTCACTGACCGCGATCCGGCTGGCCATCGCCCTGGACCGGGTGGTGTCGGTCAAGGAACTCGCCCACACGCCGACCGTCGCCGACGTGGCCGCGCTGCTGGAGCGGAAGGCGGCCGAGCAGCCGGCCCGGGAGCCGCAAGGCACCGGCGGCGCCGGCTGACCGCACGGCCGTCCGTGCCCGCCCCGCGAGGAAACCACCGAGAGAGACAGAGAAAATGAGTTCCCACACCGTGCACGCCTCACCCGCCATGGCCGCGCCCGCCGCCGGCGGCCCGGCCCCGCACCCCGCCGGTCTGCCGGTTCTGCGCGCGGCGCCCGAAGGCGGCACCGCGGCCGGCTGGGCGCAGGATCACCGCGGCGCCGTCCATGACCTGGTCGCCGAGCACGGCGCCGTGCTGCTGCGCGGCCTGGGCGTCAGCTCGGCGGACGAGGTGGCGGCGGTCGCGACCGCGCTCGGCCTGGCGCGGATGACCGAGCGGGAGCGGTTCGCCCCGCGGCGCTCCCGTGCCGAGGGCGTCTACTCGTCCTCCGAATGGCCCGCGGACGAGCCGATGTGCATGCACCACGAGCTGAGTTACGCCTCCGAGGTGCCCGGCCTGTTGCTCTTCGGCTGCCTCACGGCTCCGGACGGGGGCGGCCGCACCGCGGTCGCCGACTCGCAGGAGGTCCTCAAGGCGCTGCCCGACGGCCTGGTGGCCCCCTTCGCCCGCGACGGCTGGCTGCTCACCCGCATGTACCACGACATCGGTGTCTCCTGGAAAGAGGCGTTCGGCACCGAGGACCCGGCCGAGGTCGATGCGTACTGCGCACGGGCGGGCCTGGAGCACGAGTGGCTGCCGGACGGCCGGCTGCGCACCCGGCAGCGCCGCTCCGCCGTGGTCGACCACCCGCGTACCGGCCTCCCGGTCTGGTTCAACCAGGTGGCCTTCCTGAACGAGCGGACCCTCGACCCGATGATCCGCGAGTACCTCGTCGACCTCTACGGCCCCGAGGGCCTCCCGTTCAACACCGCGTACGGCGACGGGACGCCCCTCACCGGGGAGACCGTCGAGACGATCAACGCGGCCTACCGCGACGCCACCGTGGGCGAGCCGTGGCAGGACGGGGACGTCCTGCTCGTCGACAACCTCCGGATGGCACACAGCCGCGAGCCGTACCAGGGCGCCCGCGACATCGTGGTGATTTTCGGCAACCCGGTCCGGCTCGCCGGGCACGTCCGTCCCTGACCTCTTGAACTGTGGAGTCCTGATGTCCCGTTCCGCCCCGGCGCCCTCGTTCGCCGTGATCTCCGGCGGCCAGGTGCACCGCGCCCTCGAAGGCCGGCACCGCGAGGTCGTCGATCTGATCGAAGCCGCCTACCGCACCCATGGCGCGGGTGACACCGTCAACCCGCCCTCCTACTTCCTGCGCTTCCCGGACCGCCCCACCTCCCGGATCATCGCCCTGCCGGCGTCGATCGGCGGCGAGGTGCGGGTGGACGGGATGAAGTGGATCTCCAGCTTCCCCGAGAACGTCGCCGCCGGGATCCCCCGGGCCTCCGCCGTCCTCATCCTCAACGACCACGACACCGGCTATCCGCTGGCGTGCCTGGAGAGCTCCATCATCAGCGCCACCCGCACCGCGGCCTCCGCGGCGCTGGCCGCCGACCGGCTCACCGCCCACCGTGAACGCCCGCGGCGGATCGGCTTCTTCGGCGTCGGGCTGATCGCCCGCTATGTGCACCAGTACCTCGCGGGCACCGACTGGTCCTTCGACGAGATGGGCGTGTTCGACCTGTCCGCGGAGTACGCCGGCGGGTTCGCCACGTATCTGAAGGACGCGACGGGCGGCGCCGGCCGGATCACCGTGCACGAGAGCGCCGAGGACCTGGTCCGCAACAGTGACCTGCTGGTCTTCGCGACGACCGCGGGCACACCGCACGTCACCGACCCCGGCTGGTTTTCGCACCACCCGGTCGTGCTGCATGTGTCACTGCGCGATCTGTCCGCCGAGGTGGTGCTCTCGGCGGCCAACATCGTCGATGACGTGGAGCACTGCCTCAAGGCGGACACCTCGCTCCACCTGGCCGAACAGCGGCTCGGGCACCGGGACTTCGTCGACGGAACCCTCGACGATGTGCTCGCCGGCCGCCTCACCCCGGCCGCCGGCCGCCCGGTGATCTTTTCGCCGTTCGGGCTCGGGGTGCTCGACCTGGCCGTCGGCAAGCATGTCTACGACACCGTGCTCGCCGCCGGGGAACTGCCGGTCGTCGAGGACTTCTTCCATGAGATGCGTCGATACGGCTGAGTGGTCCGCATCCTCCAACAGCGCGTATGCGGGAGGTACTGTGCCGATTATCTCGGCTCCGCAAGAGTTCAACGAGGACGATCTCTACGTAGATCTGCGGTCCTCCATCGGGGTACCCCTCTACCTCAAGTGCGAGGGGTTCAACTTCGCCGGTTCCATCAAACAGAAGGCCGCCCTGGAAATGGTCGAGGCGGCCGAGAAGTCGGGTCTGCTCACCAGCCGCTCGGTCCTGGTGGAATCCTCGTCAGGCAACCTCGGGGTCGCGCTCGCCACGATCGCGGCGAGCAAGGGCTACCGGTTCGTGTGCGTCACCGACAGCCGCTGCAACCTGGCGACCAAGCAGATGATGGAAGCGCTCGGCGCCGAGGTGCACACCCTCAACGAGCCCGACCCCGAGGGCGGGTTCCTCGGCGCACGGCTCGCGCACGTCCAGCGGCTGTGTGCGAGCGACAAGCGGTACGTCTGGCTCAACCAGTACCTCAACGCCAACAACTGGCGGGCGCACCACCGGCTGACCGCGCCGCACATCGCACAACGGTTCCCCGCGCTCGATGTGCTCTTCGTCGGGGCCGGTACCACCGGGACGCTGATGGGGTGCGCACGCTGGTTCGACGAGCACCGGCCCGCCGTGCGGATCGTCGCGGTCGACAGCGTCGGCTCGGTCACCTTCGGCGGGCCGGCCGCGCCCCGGATGATCCCCGGCCTCGGGGCCGGGGTGCGCCCGCCGCTGCTGGACGAGTCCCTGGTGGACCAGGTGGTGCAGGTCCGGGAGATCGACACCGTACGGGCCTGCCGCCGGCTGGTCGGTCAGGGATTCCTCTTCGGCGGCTCCACCGGGACGGTCGTCGCCGGTGCTTCGCAGTGGCTCGCCGAGCACGCCCCCGACCGCGAGGGGATCACCGCCGTGGCCATCGCCCCCGACCTGGGCGAGCGCTATCTGGACACGGTCTACCAGTCCAACTGGGTCCGTCACATGTACGGATCCGAGGCGATCGACCTGGACGAATCCGCGATCGCCGAACCGGCGTGACGCTCCGCCGGCTCCTCATCCCTCCGCGCCGCAGCGGAACCGGTACTGCAGAAAGAGACACACGATGACCAATCCGTTCGAGAACCCCGAAGGCCGCTACCTGGTCCTGGTCAACGACGAGGACCAGTACTCCCTGTGGCCGGCCTTCGCCGAGGTCCCGGCCGGCTGGCGGGTGGCCAACGAGGAGGCGGGGCACGAAGAGAGCCTCGCCTACATTTCCGAACACTGGACCGACATGCGTCCGCGCAGTGTCGTCGAGGCGATGGGTTGATCGGCATGACGTTGACAGTGGAGACCGGCGCCCGGCCGGTGACCCTGACGGTGGACGGCGACGAGGCGCTGCTGACGGAGCGGGTGGCCCAGGAGCTGTCCGCACCCGGCGAGAGGGTGGACGACCCCGCCTGGCTCGCCCGCGCCCGCCGGTCCTGGTCCGACCTGCCGGCCCAACTGGCCGGTGGACTCCGGGAGTTCCGCAAGGACTCCGGACCCACCGGCACGATGCTGATCCACGGTCTGCCGGTGGGCGGGGCGACGCTGCCGCCGACCCCCAGCAGGCCCGGTTCCGTGCAGCGCGACGCCACCGTGTCCGCTTCGGTCCTGGCCATGGTCGCGAGCGGTCTGGGGGATCCTGCCGCCTACCGCCCGGAAAAGACCGGGGCTATCGTCCAGGACGTGGTCCCGGTGCCCGGACAGGAGGACTACCAGAGCAACGCGGGCTCGGTGCTGCTCACGTTCCACACCGAGAACGCGTTCCACGCGCACCGTCCGGACTTCGTGATGCTGCTGTGTCTGCGCGCCGACCACGAGCGGGTGGCGGGTCTGCGTACGGCGTGCATCCGGGAGGTGCTGCCGTTGCTGACCGAGGAGTCCCGGCAGGCGCTGTTCAGCAAGGAGTTCGTCACGGCGCCGCCGCCCTCGTTCGGCCTGGACGGTGCGGGGGCCGAGCCGCATGCGGTGCTCCGCGGGGCCGTTGAGGACCCGGACATCTGCGTGGACCTGGCGGCCACCGAACCGAGGACCCGGCGGGCCAAGGAGGCCATGGCCGAACTGCAGGAGCTGTTCGACCGTACTGCGCAGACCGTCCGGCTGGTCCCCGGCGACCTGGCCATCGTGGACAACCGCGTGACCGTGCACGGCCGTACGTCCTTCCGCCCCCGCTATGACGGACAGGACCGCTGGCTGCAGCGCACCTTCGTCCTCACCGACCTGCGCCGCTCCAGAGGGCTCCGGGACGGTGACGGGCACGTGCTCGACTAGGACCGTGGCGCCGCGGATGCCGCGGCACCACGGAGGGCAGCGGTGGAGGGTGCCTTCGCCCGCGCCGGCCGGTTCACCCCGGACCGGATGACGTCGTGGGGGAGGTGCCCTCCTCCGGTGTGTGCGGGGTGGGGGAAAATGCGCCGCACGGGAGGGGGATTCGGCCAAGAAGCCGGCAGGCGCGCGTCGGCAGAACCGGTACTTCCCCTTCCGGGTTGGCCGGATCGTGACGCCGGGACGGTGCTCCATGAACGGTTCCTTAAATGTCCACTCGACTGTCCAGCAAACTTGACGGAGAACAGTCGTTCCCATAGCGTTAACCACGACATCGCGACCCGGGGGGTAAGGGGGGAACCCGTATCCACCACCGGGGTTCGCAACGGGGCGAGCGTGCTGCACTTCCGTGATCTGGTCCTCTTTGAGTGACGCAATCCATCGCGTGAACGGTGCTGAAGGAAGATGTGGCGCGATCCATGCTGAATTTGAGTGGGCGATGAAGACCAAGAATGCGTTCCCGTGATGTGAGCCGCCGTCTGGTAAACGGTCAGGCTTGACAGCCGGCGGACCCACGGGGGGTCCGGGGGCGAGTGTGCCGCGGGGTGAGGACCTGCCGGGGGATCCGGCGAAGAGCCTTCGACCAGCCAAGACGTTCACGTTTCAGCATCTTCGCCGGCGTCGCACGCAGTGCACGCCCGGTGCGGCGACGGCCGTCGGCATACGGTGCGGCAGGCCTGCCAGTTGTTGTTCGTCCGGTTGTGACAGGCGCCATCGGCCAGCCGTCACGGGCACCCGGCGAACTCTGTAGCACATTTGCCGTGGACGCCGGAGGGAATCCGGCGGATCCGGTACGGGGGTTGGGGACCGCTTTTCAAGCTGTCCGCTCGTCACATCGTCAGGACCGTTTGCCCGGCCTGGTGACTCCCCCATTCATTGTTGAGGCACGGTCTTTCAGTGCAGGGGGAACTAGTGGGGGACCAGCTCAGATTTCATATCCTGGGTTCTTTGGAGGTAACCAAGGATAACCAAAGGATAGCCATCGGCGGCGCCCGGCAGCGCACCATTCTCGCGCTGCTGCTGCTCAATCCGGGGCGCATCGTTTCGGTCGACACCCTGGTGGAAACGGTGTGGAACGGCCGCCCGCCCGCCACCGCGCGTACGCAGGTGGCGATCTGCATCGCCGCACTCCGCAAACGGTTCAAGGCCGAAGGGTGTGACAACGAAGTCATCGTCACGGCGCACCCCGGCTATCTGCTCGCCCTGGAGAACCACTACGTGGACTCGGTCGAGTTCGAACGCCTCACGTTGCACGCCCAGGAAGCGGCGAAGGAGCAGCGGACGGCCGACGCGGCGGCCTTGCAGGAAGAGGCGCTGGCGCTCTGGCGCGGCCCCGCGCTGGCGGGGGTCGCCGGAACCCTGGTCGAGGACGAGATGGAGCGCCTGGAGGAGCTCCGCCTCGCCGGCTATGACGGCTATGTCGGCGCGCAGTTGGAGCTGGGCCACCACGCTGACCTGATCCCCGGGCTGGTCGCCGTGGTCCGCGACCATCCGCTGCGCGAACGCTCCCGCTATGCCCTGATGCTCGCCCAGTACCGCGTCGGCCGCCGGGCGGAGGCGATGGAGACCTTCCGGGAGGGGCGGGCGCAGTTCATCGAGGGGCTCGGCCTCGAACCCGGTCCCGAACTCCGTGAGCTGCACGACGCCATCCTGCGTGACGACCCCTCGCTGATGGCCTCCGCGGTTGTCGTCCCGAAGAAGGCGACGGAGACACCGCGGGCCGCCCCGCTGGAACTGCCGGCCGACATCCCGGCCTTCGTCGGCAGAGAAGTGCCGCTGGCCAGCCTGCACACCCTGGTCCAAGGGCAGGGCCGAGGGCCGGCCATGGGCTTCATCACAGGTGGCGCGGGCGTCGGCAAGACGGGCTTGGCCGTCCACTGGGCCCACCAGGCCGCCGATGACTTCCCCGACGGGCTCCTCTTCGCTGACATGTGGGGGTACGACGAGAACCACGAGCCCGCCAAGGCCACCGTCGTCCTCGGCTGGTTCCTGCGCTCCCTCGGCGTTCCGGAGGCGGAGATCCCCGCCGAGACGCATGAGCGCGCGGCGCTGTACCGCAGCGTGCTGGCCGACCGCCGGGTGCTGATCGTGCTGGACAACGTCCGCTCCTTCGACCAGGTGCGGGCCCTCATCCCGGGCAGCTCGCGCAGCTGTGTGCTGCTCACCAGCCGCAGTCTGCTGGAGCAGCTGGTGGTCCGGCACGGCGCGCTCCGGATCCATCTGGACGTGCTGCGCCGGCAGGAGGCGACCGGACTGCTGGCGCAGTTCATCGGCGAGGACCGGGTCAATGCCGCCAGGACGGACGCCGAACGGCTCGTCGAGCTGTGTGACCGGCTGCCGCTGACCGTACGGATCGCCGCAGCCCGGCTGGCCGCCAAGCCGCACTGGCCGATCGGCTACCTGGCCTCCCGGCTGGACAACGAGCAGCTCCGGCTGGACGAGCTCAGCTCGGGGGAGTCGCAGGTCAGGTCGAGTTTCGCGCTGAGCTACCGTGCGCTGCCGCACGATGCCGCCCTGCTGTACCGCAGACTCGGCCTCCTCGATGCCCCGGACTTCGCCGGCTGGGTCGGCGCCGCCCTGCTGGCGACCGACACCCGCAAGGCCGAGGGTCTGATGGAGAGCCTGGTCGACGCCCACCTCCTCCAGACCGTGGGCTTCGACTCCACGGGGCAGCCGCGGTACGGCTTCCGGAACCTGCTGCGGCTCCATGCGAGGGAGCGGGCGGAAGAGGACGGAAGCGCCCTGGAGCAACGGGAGGCCCTGCACCGTGCCTTCCGCGGCTGGCTCTGCGTCGCCGGGCACGCACGCCGCTCGGCCGGCAGCGGGCGGGAGTTCGGCCCCGGCCACGGCGCGCAGGCGCTCTTCGGGGCGCCGGCCCCGTCCGGTCCGATGGACGCCGCGGAACTCGGCCTGCTCACGGCATCGCCGTCCGGTTGGTTCGAGGCCGAGCGGCTCGCCCTGATCTCCGTGATCGACCAGGCCGCCCGGTGCGGCATGGACGACATCAGCCGGGAGCTGACCGAGCTGGTGGTCCGGCCCGCGGTCGCCTGTCAGCACAGCTGAGTGGTTTTGGCCCACGCGCCGTCCCGAACCGGCATCCGGCCGGCGACGGCGCGTGGGCCTGCGTCATGACCAGGGTCCGGGTGCCCCGTGACCGCTCCTCGGCCACCCGTGTGACCTGCGAGATTGTCGCGGAACGCCGTCTTTACTTCGCCCGTCCGGCCCGCCGAAAGGCCCGGCGGGCTCTGCGTGTTGTCCCCGGCCGGGCCGTTCTGGGCAAGCATCAAGATGCTTCATTATTTTTCCCGAAGTATCGGGCCATTCCTCTCTCTTTACCTGCCATGTACACTCGCATGGACATGCAGAGGCTTGACGGGAGGTCGCCGAGCATGAACACGGCGTCGGACGACGCTCCCGGAGTCTGGCTGGCCAGTGCGGTCTGGGGCCTGTTGGAGGAAAAGTACGGCCGGGGGAATGTCCCCTCCGTCAGGAAGCTCACCCAGCTTATTCGTGAAGCGAATGACAGTGCCACGATCTCGCACAGTCATGTGCACAATATCCTCAAGGGTGAGGCACCCAATATCACGGACAAGACGCGGGAGATGCTCGCGCGGTTCTTCGAACTGCCGCCCGCCCGCCTTGTTCCCCCCGCCGCCCGGCCCTCCACTGACGGGGAGCACCGGTGGGAGACGCTGGCCTTCCGCTTCTCCTCCTTGCAGCCGGATGAACTGGCCGCGATCGAAAAGGCCATTCAGATGGTCAAGGAGGAAAGAGGCGGCGGCGCCGGGTAGCCCGCAGCGCGGCATGTCCGCACAGTCCCTCGGGGAGCGATGAGCCGACGGTGCCCACGGTCGAGAAGGAGCGATTCCATCGCCAGGAAGCACGTGCGAGCGATCGCGAGGAAGCTCGTCCTGAGACTTCCGGATCTTCCCCAGCCGTGGGACGTCGAAGAGTTGTGCCGCGCACTGCAAAGGTCACGGGGGCGATCCCTGACGCTGCATCCGGCGGACATACCTGCCATGCCGTCCGGCTTTTGGTACGACGACGGGGAAAGCGACCACATCTTTTATGCCGCTGCGGTCTCCGGGTATTACCGGGACCACATCATCCTGCACGAGATCTGCCATATGCTCGCCGGCCACGGCAGGGCCCCCGGTGATCTGCCGGCCACGCGTTCTGCCGGCCCCGCCGTCCGCGGCCAGGTCCTGCCCTGCCACACCACCGAAGAGGAAATCGCGGAGACCTTCTCCGCCATGGTGCTGAAACGCGCCCGTCGCATGCGGCACAAGGGAGTCAGCGCGGTGGAGAGCCGGGCGCAGGAGCTGTTGGGGGCCACCGGTGCTCGACGCGCCTGATGTCGTCGAGACGGTGCGCGGTGTTCTGCTCCTCGTCGTGTGGTCCGTGCTGGTCCTGCGCATTCCGGCACTGTGGAATCCACGGCGGCGTCCCGTCTGGTACGTCCTCATGGCGCTGGCGGCGGGGTCGCTGGTCCTTCAGGCCCCGGTGGGGGAGTGGATCGATCGCACCACCGGAGCTGCCAAGGCCGGTGAACTCGCCGTCGCTCTTGTGGCGCTCACGGACTTCGCGGCCGTCTGGTGGTTCGCGATACGGCTGCACACGGCGGGGTGCGCCGTGCCGCCCTGGCTGCGCCGCGCTCCGTGGGTGAGCGGCGCCACCATGGCCGCGCTGGCCCTGTTCTTCTTCGCCGTGACGCCCGCGGCCGAGCGCTTCGGCGCGCAGGCCCGCGGATGGTGGACCGGCTACATGGCCGCCTGGATCGCCTACGGCCTGCTGACCGCGGTGGGAGCGGGGGTCCTCTTCTGGAAGCACGGCCTCACCCTGTGCAGGCCCGTGCTGCGCCTGAGCGTGCTGGCGCTCGCCCTCGGCACCAGTGCGGAGGTGCCGTATGTGATGGTGCGGACGGTCAGGTGGATCACTCCCGACGGCTCGCCGGAGCTTGCCCTGACCGGCTTCTGGTGCTCCTTCGCGCGCTTCGTCCTGGTGGCGCTGGGCTGTTCGCTCGCCGCCCTGGAACCGCCGATGAAGGCCTTTGTGCACTGGCACCGCAGACAACGGCTGCGCGGTCTGTGGCTGCTGCTCCGTCAGGCGACACCGGAGCTCGTGGTGGTGAAGCCGCGCTCGCGAGGTGCGGATCTCCTCGACTTCTCCCACGCATGGGAGCAACTCCACCAGCGCGTCATCGACATCCGTGACAGCATCACGTATCTGCACGACGGCTGGGCATCGCCACGGCTCCTGCGGGAGGCACGGCGGTGTGCGGCCGGCACCGGAGCCCCCGGGCGTGGGAGGCTGCTCGCCACCGCCTGCTGGATCGAGGCGACCCGGCGCGATGCGATGGCGGGCCTGGCCAAGCGTCATCTCGGCGCCGACAAGGGCCTGTTGCCGCAGGTGCTGGCCGACGACTCCACCATGTACCGCGAGATCGGCCATCTCCTCCGGCTCCACAGAACCCTCCGGTCGCGACGCGTCCGTGCCTTCGCCGATGACGTCCGCCACCAGGCCTCGCCGACCGCCCGCCGGTAGCCCGGCGCGACCCGCGCACCCCGGCTCGCCGCCCGTCGGCGCGGGCCGTCCGGTCGCCTCAGAGGGTGCGGCGCCCGTACTGGCGTACCGCCAGCGGAACGAAGAGCAGCATCAGACCACCGATCCAGAGCAGCGCCCCGGACACATTCCCGGCCACCGGCCCGCCCACCAGCAGCCCCCGGCAGGAATCGACCACCAGCGTGGTCGGGTTGACCTCCACGAATGCCTGGAGCCAGCCCGGCATGGTCGACGGCGGGGCGAACATCGAACTGCCGAACTGCAGCGGGATCATCCAGAGGAAGCCCACCGACTGGACCGCCTGGGGGCTGCGGATGACCAGACCGATATACGCGGCGATCGACGACAGGGCGACGCCGTAGAGCACCAGAAGACCCACGGCGGCGAGTACGCCCGGCACATCGGTGCGGACGCGGAACCCGATGAGGAACGCGAAGGCCAGGATGACTGCCTGGCCGAGGGCCAGCCGGCACACGTCCGCGAGGATCCGGCCGGACAGCACGGCGGAGCGCGCGATGGGCATGGACCGGAAGCGGTCCATGACTCCCTTGCTGAAGTCCAGGTTGAGCGCGGTGCCCGTGACCTGGGCGGCGAAGCTGACGGTCTGCACCATGATGCCGGGGATCAGGTACTGCCGGTAGTCCGCCTGGCCCTTGCCGATCGCCCCGCCGAAGACGTACACAAAGACCAGCGTGAACACCATCGGCATGAGGGTGGCGTCGAGCAGCTGTGAGGGATCGTGCTTGATCTGGACCAGATTGCGCCGCGCGATGGCCAGCGACTGGCCCACGGCGGTCCGTACGCCGACCCGGGACCGGGAGGGCCCCGGCTCGGTGTCCGGGCCGGGTGGGGCGAGCAGTGCGGCGGTCATGCCGTTCTCCGTGTGTCGTCGGCCGGGTTGCCCGCGGTGAGCGTGAGGAAGACCTCGTCGAGGCTGGGGGTGTGGGTGTCGATGGCGTCGACCGGCACTCCGGAGGCGGCGAGCATCCGCACCGCGGCCGTCAGGTCCGCCTGCCCGGCGACCGGCAGGGTGATCAGTCCTTCGACCGGGTCCGCGACGGCGGTGCGGCCGCCGGTGCCGGTCAGCTGCCGTGTCACCTCGGCGAGATCGGCGCCGCGGTCCGGCCTGATGCGCAGCACCTGACCGCCGATCCTGCCCCGCAGCTCGGCGGGGGTCCCCTCGGCGATCACCCGCCCGTGGTCGATCACCACGACGTTCTCGGCGAGGGCTTCGGCCTCTTCCATGTACTGCGTGGTGAGCAGGACCGTGGTCCCCCTGCCGACCAACGACCGCACCATGTCCCACAGTTCGTTGCGGCTGCGCGGATCGAGGCCCGTGGTGGGCTCGTCCAGATAGAGCACCTCGGGCTCGCCGACCAGACTGGCGGCCAGATCGAGCCGCCGGCGCATACCGCCCGAGTAGTCGCGCGGCAGCTTCCGGGCGGCATCGGTCAGCCTGAACCGCTCCAGCAACTCGTTGGCCAGGGCCTTCGCGCGCCGGGCCGGCAGCCGGTGGAGCCGGCCGATCAGATAGAGGTTGTCCCAGCCCGGAATGGTCTCGTCCACGGACGCGTACTGCCCGGTCAGGCCGATCCGCCCACGGACCTGGTGGGCCTCGGCCACGACGTCGAACCCCGCGACCCGCGCCCGGCCGCCGTCCGGGCGCGCCAGCGTGGCCAGCATCCGGACGATGGTGGTCTTCCCCGCCCCGTTGGGCCCGAGCAGGCCGAGCACGCTGCCGGCCGGCACCTCCATCGTGACCCCGTCCACGGCCCGTGACGAGCCGAACTCCTTGACGAGATCCTCGACTTCGATCGCGGCGGTCATCGGGCGGCCCGGACGGGGCCGGTGCCCAGGGGCCCCGTTGAAAGACCAGAAGTGAGCATGTGACGCCTTCCCGGGACAGTCTCGACAGCATCGGTGCGGGCGATGCTAGGAAGCGCGCTTATCGCCTGTGTATCGGCCGATTTCCACGGGCTCTCGCGAGGGCGCCGGCTACGGGCCGGGGCTCACTGCCCCGCGACGACCAGGCCCGCCTCGTAGGCGAAGACCGCCGCCTGCGTACGGTCGCGCAGGCCGAGCTTCACCAGAATGCGGCTGACATGGGTCTTCACCGTCTGTTCCGCGATGACCAGGCGCGCGGCGAGTTCCGCATTGGACAGACCCTGGGCTATCAGACGGAGCACCTCGGTCTCGCGCTCACTGAGGTCCGCGACGCGCTCGTTGCGCAGACGGGGCGTGTGCATCCGGGAGAATTCCTCGATCAGACGCTTGGTGACCGTCGGCGCGAGCAGGGCTCCGCCCCGGGCCACGGTCCGTACCGCGTCCGCGAGTTGATGGGCGGACGAGTCCTTGAGGAGGAAGCCGCTCGCGCCCACCCGCAGCGCCTCGTAGACGTATTCGTCCGAGTCGAAGGTGGTGAGAATGATGATCTTGACGTCGGGGTTGCCCTCGGTGATCCTGAGCGTGGCCTCCAGGCCGTTGAGCACCGGCATCCGTACGTCCATCAGCACGATGTCCGGGGCGAGCTCACCGACCTGCCGGACCGCGTCCTCGCCGTTCACCGCCTCGCCCACCACATCGATGTCGGGCTGGGCGTTGAGCAGGATGCCGAAACTCTCCCGGATCATGGTCTGGTCGTCGGCGACCAGTACGCGGATCGTCATGCCCGCTCCCCCTCGTTCGTGGGCAGCGTGGCCGTCACTTCGTACCAGCCGTCTTCCCGCGGCCCGATGTGCAGGGTGCCGCCCAGTGTGGAAGCCCGCTCCCTCATTCCCAGCACGCCGTGTCCCCTCCCCGCCTGACGCCGCGCACCGGTTGCCGGGCTGTTGGAAACACGGATGCGGATGTCGGTCCGGCCGTAGGATAGCTCGAACTCGACCTGGCAGCCGGGGGCATGGCGCAGCGCGTTGCTCAGTGCCTCCTGGACGATCCGGAACGCCGACAGCTCCACGCGCTGGGGCAGCGGCCGGGACGTACCGGAGACCACCGACTCGATACGCAGTCCGGCCGCCCGGACGTTGTCCACCAGCTCCCCGATGTTCTCCAGCGTCGGCTGGGGGGTGAACCGGCCGTCCCCGGGCTGCTCGTCCGACCGCAGCATGCCCAGGATGTGCCGCATCTCGGTGAGGGCCGCCAGCGCGTTCCCCCTGATGCTGGCGAAGCTGTCGCTGAGTTCCGCGGGCGGGTCCGTCACCCGGTACGGCGCCGCTTCCGCCTGCACCGCAATCACGGACATGTGGTGGGCGACGACGTCGTGGAGCTCGCGGGCTATGCGGGTGCGCTCCTCCAGCAGGGCCCGCCGGGTCCGTTCGAACTCGGTGAGGACCTCCTGCTCCCGCAACTTGTGCTCGGCCTCGCTGCGCCCGCGCACCACCGCGGTGACCGCCAGCCCGAACGCGGAGAGCAGGGCGAGCAGGAAGAGGTCGTTGTCGTCGGACACCGGGGTGAGCACAGCGGTCAGCAGCCCGCCGACCAGCACGGTGAGCAGCCACTGGGTGAGGTACACCCGGGGCTGGGCCCGCCAGGCGACGATCAGCGTGACGGTCAGATGCGTGATGAGCCCGGTCTCCGTCCAGGGCCATGGGGCATCGGCCGGTGCGGCGGCGCCCATGGCGGCCAGACCGATCCCGTACGGCAGCGTCGCCACGAGCGACAGCCACCAGGCCGCCATGGGCCGCACCAGAGCCAGCACGACCGGCGCGGCCTGGGCGCAGGCGAGGGCCGCGGCGCCCGCCCACATCAGATCCAGCCGGTCGGAGACGGCCAGGGCGTTCGGTACCGCCAGATCCACCGCGAAGAACACGGCGAGCACGACCAGGAGCTTCCGCAGTACGCGGTGGCGCACCCGGGGCAGGAACGGCGCGGGGCGGGCGGAGAGGGCGAACAAGTCATGACGCAGCGCCCGCAGGGTGGAGGCGGAGAGCGGCCGCGCGCCGCCGGTCCGCCGGGGTGAGCGCTGCGGCGGGCTCTCGGTGTCCGGTATCACCGGCCCATCGTACGGAGGCGTCCCCGCCGCCCGAGCCGGTGAAGCGCCCGCGTTCCGGCCGGCCCGGGGCGCTGCCGGCGGCGCCCGCTAAGGGGGTGATAGTCCCGCGATAAGGCCGGCCCCTAGCGTCCACCCGGCGAAGCGTGAAGTCACCGGTGGATCCCGTGGTCCGCCGCGTCCGGCAGGTACGCGGGCGCGGGAGGCCCAACGGCCCCTCCGCTCCCGCCCGGTGCCGTGCACGGGACGCGGACTTCGATGCTCGCGGCCCTCGCCGAGGGCCTCCGTCCGCCGGCCGTCACCGGTCCTCGAACTGCCGGACCGGTGGGCAGGCAATTTCTCATTCGCGGAGACCGATGTTCCAGGGATTTCTCCTCGGTGCTCGGCTCCGCCGGGCACAGGGAGGTGGGGGTGTATGTCTCTCGGCCACGACGATCCGTCGGACATCGTCCTGGAGTCGTACGGACAGGACGACACGCAAATCCTTACCGAGATCGCGCACTGGCTTCGCTCCTTTCTCACCCGTGCGCATCCCGGTCTCGGCCGTAAGGGCGCGGTGTGCCCCTTCATGGAGCAGTCCCTGAAACTGGGGCGGACCGCACTCAGTTCCGTGGACATCAGCGGGACCCGCGGACCGGGGCGGCTGGCCACCACCGCCCGTTCCGCGCTGTCGCGGCTCGGGGACCGCAGCGCGCCGGACAGTGTGTACAACGCCTTCGTCATGGTCCCGGTGGGGGCGCCCGCCGAGGTGTGCCGCGAGCGGATTCTCGACGTCCAGCAGGAACTGAAAGCGGAAGCCGTCGCGGCCGGCAAGATGGTGGGTGAGTTCTACCCCGGCCATCCGATGCCGGGAATCCACAGCGATACCTTCCGTCCGCTGGTCAGCCCTCATCCGGTGCTCGCGGTCCGCGCCATGGTGGTCACCGACATCCTCTTTCTGACCTTCCCCGCGATTCCGGCGGCGGAACGGCTCTCGTATCTGCGGGTGTGGCACGGGCTGTTCGGCGAGGGAACGGCCGGGCCCTGGGGCGAGATCTACGAGAAGGCCCGCGCCGAGGCGGAGAGGGACGTCAGTGAATACGCTTGACCAGGAACGCCGGCGGCTCGCCGAGATCTTCGACGTGGCGCCGAGCCGGGTGCTCCACGCCGTCTGTGCGCTCGGCGTCGCCGACCGTGTGCCGCCCGGAGGCAGCACCGTGGAGCAGATCGCCGCTGCCCTCGGCACGGACGCCATGCGCTTGTCGCGTCTCGTCCGGGCCGCGGAATCACTGGGCATCTTCCGGGTCGACGGGGCGGGGACGGTACATCTCACCCCGGCCGGGACGCTCCTGCGGTCCGACCAGCCGGGCAGCCTGCGCGCCGAATTCTCCGACAACGCCCTCTTCACGGCCTGGGGCCCGTTCGCCGAGACGGTGCGCGGCGGCCGCCCCAGCTATGAACTCGCCAACGGCATCCGGATCTTCGACAGCATGAGCGGCGACGCCCATGCGCTCGCCACCTTTCACGAGCACATGCGGATGCGTGCCGGGCAGATGTACCGCTCCCTGCTTCCTTTTCTCCTGGGACGCTGCGCCGAGGACGTCGTGGATCTGGCGGGTGGTACGGGCGGGCTCAGCGAACTCCTGCTGGAGGGCAGCGAAACCCTCCGGGTCACCCTCACCGACCTGCCCGAAGTCATCGGGCTGATGCCACCGGAAATGCTGCGCCGCTACGGGGACCGGTTCTCGGCCGAGGCGGGCGACATGCAGCAGGGAATTCCCCGGGGCCATGGCACCTATCTGCTCGGAAGTGTGCTGCACGACTGGTCCGATGACGAGTCCGCGTCGATTCTGCGGCGCTGTGCCCAGGCCATGATTCCGGGCAGTGAACTCATCCTGCTGGAAAGGGTGCTGGCCGAGTCCGGTCCGGATACGCGCCGCATGGGCGATATGTGGATGATGGCCATGACCGGGGGACGGGAACGAACCCGGCAGGAATGGGCCGAGCTGGCCGGTCGTGCCGGACTGACGCTGCGGCACGTCCACCACGGAGCCGGCGAGATCTCGGCGGTGGTGCTGGGCCGTGCCGGGTGATTCCTGGCTTCGGTTTTCCCGCGATGGGGAAAAGGCGAGGAAGAGAGCCGGAGCGGTTTTCGCCGTCGCGGCCGCTGTTGTCGCCGCGGGTGTTCTCGCGGCGCCCGCGGCATCCGCGGCTGCACACCCGGTCAAGATCGTGTGCACGGATACCCGGGGTGTTGAGTCCACCGCTTACGGGCCGTGGGCCGGTAACGCGAAGACGCCGAGCCGGCCGTGCCCGGGAGCGTCGTACCTGGTCCGTGTGGGCTCGGTGATCCAGGACTGAATGCGGCATTCCCGTTGAGCGGTGATGCTTCGCCATGGGCGTGGGGGCGGGGGGTGGCGGCCCCCCACCCCAGGCCCGCTGGGGCCCCCTACCCAGGCGGGTGGGGGAGGGCAGAGCGGAACAGATTGGCGGGGGGGCTGGTCGGCACTCGAAGG
>NZ_JBSHBP010000057.1:42055-50745 GCF_053612065.1 Streptomyces sp. NPDC054765
TTTTTTCCTATCCCCGGGGGGGGGGGGGGGGGGGGGTGGTTCTGCGTGTCGGCGTGGCGGGGGCGGGGGGGGGGGGGCTGCGGGGGGGGGGGGGGGCCCCCGCCCCCCCCCCCCCCCCACGCCCATGGGCGCTTCGGCCGCCATCCGCTGCCGGTATGCGTCGACCGGAGCGCAACGGATTGCCGGTGGAGCTGATCCACGGTCAAGCGCGCCGCACGCCGTGTCCGGGAAGCCGGGACCGTCCCGACAGGCAAGCTGAAGCTCCTCATCCGGGACGGTGTGAACCAGCTGCGACCTTCCAGGCCGCCTCGATCATCCGGAAGATCTCATCCACCGCGGCGTCCGGATCGGCCGCCTCACGGGCCAGTGAATGGGCGTCGATCACGAACCTCGCGATCGTCCGGCAGGCCGTTGTGGTCTGTGACAGGCCGGGATCGGCGGCGATGGCCGTTGCCAGCGACTCTGCATGGCGCAGCCTCATCGATTCCTCGTACTCCCGCAGGGCAGGTGATGCGTCGATCATGCGCCAGATCGGGGCGGCGCTGTCCGCCGTGCAATGTCGCACCAGGGCCTGGATCTCGCGGCGCAGCGCGGAGATGAGCGGCTCGTGCGGCGCCCGGCCGGTGACCGCCGCTGCGAGGCGTTGCTCGAAGTTTTCGTCCTGCTCGAACACCAGAGCCTCTTTCGAGGCGAAGTGGGAGAAGAGCGTGGTGACGGCCACGTCGGCCTCAGCGGCCACGTCACGGATGCCCACTGCGTCGTACCCGCGTTCCAGGAAGAGCCGCAGGGCGGTGTCAGCGATCTTCTGGCGGGTCGCGGCCTTTTTGCGCTCGCGGCGTCCGGACGGCACGGTCATGCCCTGACGCTATCAGATGCAAAGTCGGAACAGTTTCAAAACACTAACCGTTAGTGCTACGGTCGGCCGCATGAAGAAAATGAGCTTCGCCGAGTTCGGCGGTCCGGACGTTCTGCAACTCATAGACGCCGAGGAGCCCCACGCGGGCCCCGGTCAGGTACGCATCGCCGTGCGGGCGGCGGGCGTGAACCCCGTCGACTGGAGGATCCGTGAAGGCCAGATCCTGAAGGCCCATCCGATCGCGTTGCCCGCAGGAGTCGGGCTGGACGCCTCCGGGGTGGTGGATGAGGTCGGCGAGGGCGTCGAAGGGGTCGAGACCGGCGACCACGTGTTCGGCGAAGGGGCGAGCACCTATGCCGAGTTCGCCGTGCTGTCGGCCTGGGCCCGTATGCCCGAGGGCCTGACGTTCGAAGAGGCGGCCGGGTACCCCTCCGTGGTGGAGACCGCGCTGCGCATCATCCGCGAGGTCGGTGTGCAGTCCGGGCAGACGCTGCTGGTCAGCGGTGCGTCCGGGGGAGTCGGATCGGCGGTGCTGCAGATCGCCCGCGACCGCGGCATCACGGTGATCGGCACGGCCGGGGCCGCGAACCAGGACTATCTGCGTAGCCTGGGTGCCGTCGCCACGATGTACGGCGAGGGCTGGGTCGAGCGGGTGCGGCAGCTCGGCCATGTCGACGCAGCGCTCGATCTGGCCGGCTCGGGCGTGATCCGCGAACTCGTCGAGCTGACCGGGGATCCGCAGAAGGTGATCTCCATCGCCGATCTCGGTGCGCCGGAGTTCGGTGTCCGATTCTCCGGCGTGGCCGGGAGCGTGCCGGAAGCGCTCGCCGAGGCCGCCGGCCTCATCTCGCGGGGAAGGCTCCACATCCCGGTCGAGAAGTCGTACCCGCTCGCCGAGGCCGCGGCGGCGCACATCGACAGCCAAGCCGGTCACGCGCGCGGGCGCCGGGTCGTGGTCGTCTGAGCCGTCTCCTGCGCAGTGGCCGCCCGGCAAGCTGAATTCCCTGGCGGTGGTGAACGTGCTTCTTGTCGCCGAGTCCGCCGGGCAGGGATGGCTGCAGGTCCTCGAGCTGGTGCTCGCGGCATGCGGTGCGCGCAATGACTGACGTGGTGGGGCTGCCCGGCTGATCAGGCTGCCGGCCGGCAGCCCACCAGACGCCCCACTGCGACAGTCGGGAAGTCGCCTCATCACCTACGGGACAGCCCTTAGGACGTGCCGTGGAAGGTGCCCGGGTGGAGGTTCAGCTCGACGGTGAAGCCGGCGGCGAGCAAATGCATCGCGTGCCCGGCGCCCTCATTACGTAGCGCTTCGAAGTGCATCACTTCCGACGTCAGCCGACGGGAGGGAACTCCCGGTTGCGGGCGTCGATGGCTTCCCACGTCGCCGGGATGACCCTGGTTCTTGTTTCGGGTACGCCGCCTTGTGCGGACTCCACGAGCGGCCGCATCGCTTCCTCGTACCGCGCGAAGGCCTCTTCGAGTTGCATGTCGCTCTTGGCGCATTCGGCTGCGAGGATGTCCGCGCCGATCATGGCGAGTGCTGTTCCCCGGCCGGAGAAGAACGACGGGGCGAAGGCGGCGTCGCCCAGGAGCACAACGCGGCCTTTGGACCAGCGGTCCATGTGGATCTGGCCGGCCGAGTCGAAGTAGAAGTCCTCTGAGGCGGCGAGGATGTCCAGGATTTCCTGCGTGCGCCAGCCGGTGACGTGGGCGTATTTCTTCAGCACACTCTTTCGCTGCGCCTCGGTGTCGCGGTAGTCGTAGTCGATCTCGGGTGAGAGGAAGTTAAGTCCGCCGAACCCGCGGTCGCGGTAGCCGGAGGCCAGGACGGACAGGCCGGGCTCGTTGTACAGGTAGGCCTCCGTGTCCGCGAGGAACCCGGGCGGGAGGGAGAAGATCATGTAGTAGACGCCCAGATGGCGCCGGTAGTCCTTCTCGGGCCCGAAGACGAGACGGCGGGTGTTGGAGTGGATGCCGTCGGCTCCGATGACGAGTTCATAGCTGCCGGTGCCGCCGCTGGCGAAGGTGACGTCGACGCGCTCGCCGGTGTCGTTCAGGTCGCGGATGGAGTCTTCGTAGATGATCTTCACGTTCGGTCCGAGCGCCCCGTGCAGAGCGTCGATGAGGTCGGTGCGGAAGACTTCCAGGTCGTCAACGCGGTCGCGGGGCATGTCGTCGGGCACGGCACCGACGACTTCGCCGTCGGCGTCGACGAAGTGCGCGAAGGCGCTGCGGTCGAGTTGGCCGGTTTCGCAGGCGGTGAGCAGGCCGCGGATGCCCATGTCCTCGGCGACGTCGAGTGCCGCGCCGCGTACGTCGATGGGTGCTCCTTGACGGCGCAGGGCGCGCGCGCGTTCTACCACCGTGACATCGGCGCCCCGGGCGCCGAACCGCTGGGCCGCCGCAAGGCCCGCGATGCTGCTTCCACTGATCAGTATCGACATGGGCAGATTCCTTTCGATTCGCTGTCTGGAGGAAATGTGGTGATGCGTTCAGAGCCCGACACGTCTTCGGTGTCAGACCGGAGCTCGGCGGTGGCTTGCGTCAGATCCCCGTGGCAATCGGACAGAGGGCGAGCTGCCGACGTGTTCCCGGCGCGCTCTCGATGGCGTGCATCCTTCTCGTGCCGGAGCGAGGCGCGGCGGGAACACCGGTCTCCTACATAGACGCGAGCCGTGTGGCGGCAAGCCGGGGTCCGATCAGATCGCGGACCGGCCTCCGTCGGCGGCGACGAACGCCCCGGTGGTGAAGCCGGCCCGGTCGCTCGCCAGAAAGACGACGACCTCGGCGACCTCGGCCGGGTCGGCTACGCGGGCCATCGGCACCGTCTCACCGTATCCGCCGACGTCCTGACCGAGTGATGCGACTGCCTTCGCCGAGCGCATCGGCCCCGGTGAGACGGCGTTGACGCGGACGTTCCCGGCGGCGAACTCTGCGGCCCAGGCCCGTGTCAGGGATTCCAGCGCGGCCTTGGTCGCGCCGTAGACGGCCATGGCGGGCATGCCGATGCCGGCGGCGGTGGAGGAGATGTTGACGATGCTGCCGCCTCCGTTCGCGGCCATCCGCGGCGCCAGGGCGGTGGTGAGCGCGAACGGTGCTCTCCGCGCCACCGCGTGCCCCAGCCCGCCGAGTGCCCCGGCCCCGGTCACCAGCGCGTTCCTTTTCGTTAAATTCATGTGCGTGGCCTTTGCCGGGTCAGCGGGTGGCGGCGGCCGCGTTGCGGATCCAGCTGCGGAATTCGATCGACAGGTGCTCGCAGTGGCCCTCGATCATGGAGTCCGGGGCGGCCGACGGGTAGATCACGCGTACCACCACGTTCGCGCCGGTGTCAGTGTCGCGGGCCTGGTGCAGGCAGTAGGCGAAGGGGGTGTCGTCGTCCAGGCTGAGCAGGGCGATCATCAGGGTCACGGGGTAGGAGGCGTCGAGGAAGGCGGCGACGGCGTCGGGCAGTTCGCGCGCCACCGAGACCTTGAACCGGCACAGGCGGCCGTCGATCGTCTCCACCATGCCGCCGGTGTAGGTGGGCGGTTCCACGTAGTGCTCGGGGTGGGCGTTGACGAGCAGGGACTTGTCCTGGAAGCGCCCGGTGCCGGCCTGCGCGGCAAACCAGTTGGCCATGGCGGTGCCGCTGAGGCCGCGGATGGTGAACTCGGTGCGTGACTCGCGGTAGGCGCCGCCGGAGGCCGCGACGAGTTCCTTGTAGTACCGGTCGCCGGCGTCGATCTGCTCGGCGAGGAGGTCCATCATCACCTGGCCGCCGGCCACGCTCTTGAGGTTCCTCAGGGCCCGGCGTGCGGCCTTGAGCTCCCACTGGTCGACCTGGGTCTCGTCGACGGTGCGGCCCATGGTGTGCACATCTATCGTCACCGGGGTGGTCTGCTGTACATCGTTGCGGGCGTTCATGGTGTTCTTCCTCTGGTGAGGGGTGCGCGGCTGCCGTGCCGGAGCGTCGGCGACGCGCCGGGAGCACAGGAAGCGCCGTACCGCTTGCTGCGCGCCTGGCATCAAAAATAAGATGCACTCATGAATCTTGCAAGCCCGGAACCCAGACCCCGCCGCCGGCGCGGCGCAGAACTGCAGGCCGCCCTCCTCGACGCCGCCTGGGAAGAACTCATGGAACGCGGCTACGCGGGCCTCTCCTTCGCCGCGGTCGCAGACCGCGCCGGCACCAGCCGCCCGGTCGTCAACCGCCACTGGCCGACCAAGGACCTCCTCGTCCGCGACGCCATCGGCCGCGTCAGCGACAGCTTCCCGCTCACCGACCCGGACACCGGGTCACTGCGCGAGGACACAGTCAGCCTGCTCGAACAGCTCAACGAGGCGTTCACCATGTTCGCCGTCGCCATGACCGCACAACTGGCCGCCTACTTCGAAGAAACGGGAACCACGCCCGCCGACCTGCGCGCATCCCTGATCGACGAGAGGTGGGCGCTGATCGAATCCGTCACCCGCCGTGCCGTCGAACGCGGAGAAATCGACGGCACAAAACTCACCCCTCGCATCAGCCGACTCCCCTACGACCTGCTCCGCCACCAGGTACTCATGGACATGAAACCGATGCCCTCCCAGGACATCCAGGAAATCGTCGACACCATCTACCTCCCCCTGATCACCTAAAGCTCAGCTCTCGCTGCCGATGGCGCACGGCCAGTCATACCTGAGAGCTACAGATCCGGTTGGCGCCTGAGCGTGACGATTTCCCGGGCCCGGAAATCTAGCCTTTCCGTCAGATGAGCGAATGACCGGAAAGGAAACGGCTGTTGATGCGAGCGCGTAAATGGGGGAGACGTGGGCTGCTGGTGGCTGTTGCCGCAGGCATCGTGCTGTCGGTCGGTGCCGCAGCCCGGTCCGCCGTCCCCGGTATCCCCTCCCCGCCCCGTCTTCCCGCGGTCCGGGCCGGCACGCTGGATGCGCGCTACGCCGTGAACCGGGCCGCCATCGCCGCGGCCGAGCGCGCCGCGAACCGGATCAGCGACCGCGACCGGGCACATCATCTGCACCAACTGGACGCTGCCGGACGGCACTTCCTGTCCTTCAGTGCGGAAGGCGACGGCCAGGCGGTGGAGGTCCTCGGTGACCTCGCCGCCGCCCGCCGGATCGCCGTACTCGTCCCGGGGTCGGACACCACGGTCGACACCTTCGACTACCTCGGCTCGCGCCGGGCCTCGCTCGGCGGCGGTGCCCGTGCGCTCCACGACGAGCTGCGCCGGGTCTCGCGTACCCCCGTGGCCGTGGTGGCCTGGTACGGCTACCGCGCGCCCCGGACGATGAGCCGGGACGTGGTGAGCACCGCACGCGCCACGGAGGGCGGCGGCCGGCTGCGGCGGCTGCTTAAAGAGCTGCGCGCCGCCAACTCCGCGGCACGGGTGACGCTCCTGTGCCACTCGTACGGCTCCGTGGTCTGCGGCAGCGCGGTCGGTGGTATGGACCGCGCGGCCGCCTCCTCCCTCGCCGGCCTCGCGGTCTTCGGCAGCCCCGGCATGGGTCTGGGCTCCGCGGCCGAACTGCCCGGCATCCCGGTGTGGGCGGGGAGGGGCGCGAGCGACTGGATCGCGGATGCCCCGCATATCAGCCTGTCCGCGTTCGGCGGGACGCTGGGCTTCGGCGCCGACCCGGTCTCCCGCTCCTTCGGCGCCACGCTGTTCGATGCCGGCACCGGCGGACACAGCGACTATCTCGCGCCCGGCAGCCTCCCGTTGCACCACCTCGCGCTGATCGCCGCGGGCCGGACGTCGGAGGTCTCCCGTGGCTGACGTACGGCTTCGCCCCCCGGTCGACCCCCTCCGCGCCCCGATACCCGGCGGCGTGCCGGCCGGCCCGAGGATCGCCGGCCGGCTGCACGCCCTGGTACTCCGGATCGACGCGGCAACCCCGGCCGACCGCGACCGCGCGATCGATGTGCTGCGGGCCCTGTCCACCGTCGGCGTCGTCCTCGGGCACTGGTTGGTGACCGCGGTGACGCTGCGCGCCGGGGGCCACCTCATGGGCGACAGCCCGCTGCGCCATACGCCCGGCCTCACGCCGGTGTCCTGGGTGCTGCAGCCCCTGGCGGTCTTCTTCTTCGTCGGCGGCCGGGTCGCGGCCCAGGGGTACGCCACCGCCGGGCCCGCACATCCGGACTACGGCCCCTGGCTGGCCCGGCGGCTACGCCGGCTGCTGCGGCCGGTGGGAACACTGCTGTTCCTGTGGATGCTGGTGGTGCTCGGCCTGGCGGCCGCCGGCGTCGCTCACGAGACGATCAGTACGCTGGCGAATCTGGTGGTCTCGCCCCTGTGGTTCCTGCTGGTGTTCCTCGTCCTGACCGCCGCCACCCCCCTCGTACGGCGGGCGCCGGGGCGGATCGCCGTCGTGGCGTGCGCCGTGGTGGCCGTGCTGGACCTGGCGCACTTCGCGAGCGGCGGCGCCGCCTGGGTCGAGACGGTCCGCAACCTGAACGTCCTCGCCGGCTGGCTGGTGCCGTACTGCCTGGGCGCGGTGTGGGCGGCCGGCGGGTTCGCCCGCCGCGGGCCCGCGGCCGCGCTGCTCGTCACCGGACTGACGGCCACCGCCGCACTGATTGTGTGGGGCGGCTACCCCGCCAGCATGGTCGGGGTCCCCGGCGCCGCCATGTCGAACCTCAACCCGCTCTCGCTGGCCGCAGTCACCTTCGGCCTGGCCCAGTGCGGCGCGGCGCTCTTGCTGTGCGCGCCGCTGCGCCGCCTGGTGGGACAGCCGCGGTCCGCCGCCCACCAGGCGCCCGGCGCCCGGCGATCGGCCACGCCCGGTCAGTTCGCCTGGGCGGTGGTGGCCCTGATGAACCTCTCGGTGATCACCATCTTCCTCTGGCACCAGACCGCGATGCTCACGACGACCACGGTCACCCTGGCGCTCACCGGCCCGCTCTTCGGCCTCCACACCGCGCCCGACACCTCGGGCTGGGTCCTGGCCCGCCTGCTGTGGGTACCGGTGTTCGTCCTGGTACTGGTGGCGCTGTGCCGGGCCTTCCAGCACGTGGAGGGCGACTCGCGCAGCGGCCGGAACAAGGCGTCCTGAGCCACTGGAGCGCGCAACCGCCCCGTATGACACCCCGCTTCATGCCCGCAGATCCGACGGAGGAAAAATGGACGCCCTGACGACCGAATACGTCAGTGCCCTGTATGTGAGGTACCAGGACTCGCTGTGCAAGGTACGAGACGCCCAGCGGCAGTTCCTGCAGGACCGCGGCACGTCGATGAAGGCCCAACTCGACGACTACGAGGCCGAGATCACCTACCTGCTGCTGCGGGAGCAGCGCCCCGACGTCGTGACGGAGATCGGCACCTTCCACGGCTGGTCGACGAGGTGGATCCTGAGCGCGCTGCGCGACAACGGCAACGGTCACCTTCACTCGTTCGACATCGTCGACAACGTCGTCCGCAACGTTCCGGCGGAACTCGCCGGGGACCGCTGGACGTTCACCAGGGGAGACGTCCGGGAGAACCTGGCGAAGATACCCGCCAGGACCGACTACCTCTTCATCGACGCCGACCACGGGGCCCGCTTCGCCCACTGGTACATCGACAACCTCTTCCCCGCCGTGCCCGCGGGAACGCCCACCAGCGTCCACGACGTCTTCCACGGCAGGCGCCCCAAGCCGTTCAGCGAGGGCTCGGTCATCGTCAAGTGGCTGGCCGGGAAGAACATCGACTTCTTCACGCCCTCCACCGCCAAGGCCCCTCAGGTGACGGCGGAACTCGCCGCCGTCAAGACGGAGCTGGGCCTGACCGATCCGGTCCGCGTCAGCGACCACAACCCGATGATCTTCTTCAACCTGCCGTAGCGGGGGTCCGGATCACCGGACGGCGGAGGGAGTACG
>NZ_JBSHBP010000058.1:0-48579 GCF_053612065.1 Streptomyces sp. NPDC054765
CCGCACCCCCAAGGACGTCGAGCTCGCCGCATAACCCCAGCGACCCCGAACCACCCCAAACCCGACAGGGGTGCCTTGACACAGGACATAGAGGCACCCCCCGCGCCCGCCCCTTCCCGCAGGGAAGTCCGGCCCGGGGCGGACGTGCTGCGTGCAGAGCCGCGAAGCGAGACCCGAAGAGCCGCGTAGAGCCGCGTAGAGCCGCGAAGAGCTGCGAAAGCCGCGACGAGCCGCGAAGAGGCGTGACGAGCCGGGAAGAGCAAGGCCCGGTCGTCGGTGACCAACGCTGACAGAGGGCAACCAAGCGGACACCGTTTCGTGGCAGGTCAGCGCTGAGCAGGGGTGCTCTGACCTACTCGTTTCCGCCAGAGCACAGGCGTACGGCAAGATGGGGAGTATCTGCCCTCCCTCGGTCACGGCGCACGACGGCCCTGGGGCGGGGCCGCACAGACCCTGATCGATCCAATCTGCCGGACGGTTTCTCTTGGCTGAGTACATCTACACGATGCGCAAGGCGCGCAAGGCGCACGGCGACAAGGTCATCCTCGATGACGTGACGCAGAGCTTCCTGCCGGGCGCAAAGATCGGTGTCGTGGGCCCCAACGGCGCCGGTAAGTCCACGGTACTGAAGATCATGGCCGGTCTTGAGCAGCCGTCGAACGGTGACGCGTTCCTCTCCCCGGGCTACACCGTCGGCATGCTCCTCCAGGAGCCGCCGCTGGACGAGTCCAAGACGGTGCTGCAGAACGTGCAGGACGGCGCCGCCGAGATCATGGGCAAGCTGCACCGCTTCAACGAGGTCGCCGAGCTGATGGCGACCGACTACTCCGACGCGCTGATGGAGGAGATGGGCAAGCTCCAGGAGGACCTCGACCACGCCAACGCGTGGGACCTGGACACCCAGCTGGAGCAGGCCATGGACGCCCTGGGCTGCCCGCCCGGCGACTGGCCGGTCACCAACCTCTCCGGTGGTGAGCGCCGCCGCGTCGCGCTGTGCAAGCTGCTGCTGGAGTCCCCCGACCTGCTGCTGCTCGACGAGCCCACCAACCACCTGGACGCCGAGTCCGTGCAGTGGCTGGAGCAGCACCTCGCGAAGTACCCCGGCACCGTCGTCGCCGTCACCCACGACCGGTACTTCCTCGACCACGTCGCCCAGTGGATCTGCGAGGTCGACCGCGGCCGCCTGCACGGCTACGAGGGCAACTACTCCAAGTACCTGGAGACCAAGCAGACCCGTCTCAAGGTCGAGGGCCAGAAGGACGCCAAGCGCGCCAAGCGTATGAAGGAAGAGTTGGAGTGGGTCCGCTCCAACGCCAAGGGGCGGCAGGCCAAGTCCAAGTCGCGACTGGCCCGTTACGAGGAAATGGCCGCCGAGGCCGACAAGATGCGGAAGCTGGACTTCGAGGAGATCCAGATCCCGCCGGGCCCGCGACTGGGCAATGTCGTCATCGAGGTCGACAAGCTCAACAAGGCCTTCGGCGAGAAGGTCCTGATCGACAACCTGAGCTTCACGCTGCCGCGCAACGGCATCGTGGGCGTGATCGGCCCGAACGGCGCCGGCAAGACCACGCTGTTCAAGATGCTCCAGGGCCTGGAGACCCCGGACTCCGGTGACATCAAGGTCGGCGAGACCGTCAAGATCTCCTACGTCGACCAGAGCCGCGAGAACATCGACCCCAAGAAGACCCTGTGGGCCGTGGTCTCCGACGAGCTGGACTACATCAACGTCGGTCAGGTCGAGATGCCCTCGCGGGCGTATGTCTCCGCGTTCGGTTTCAAGGGCCCGGACCAGCAGAAGCCGGCCGGGGTGCTCTCCGGCGGTGAGCGCAACCGCCTCAACCTGGCGCTGACCCTCAAGCAGGGCGGCAACCTGCTCCTCCTCGACGAGCCGACCAACGACCTCGACGTCGAGACCCTGTCCTCGCTGGAGAACGCGCTCCTGGAGTTCCCGGGCTGCGCCGTGGTCGTCTCCCACGACCGCTGGTTCCTCGACCGCGTCGCCACGCACATCCTGGCGTACGAGGGCGAGTCCAAGTGGTTCTGGTTCGAGGGCAACTTCGAGTCGTACGAGAAGAACAAGGTCGAGCGCCTCGGCGCGGACGCGGCCCGCCCGCACCGTGCCACGTACAAGAAGCTGACCCGGGGCTGACCGCCGTGCGTCACCTCTACTCCTGCCCCCTGCGCTGGTCGGACATGGACGCGTTCGGCCACGTCAACAACGCGGTGTTCGTCCGCTACCTCGAAGAGGCGCGGATCGACTTCATGCGCCGGCTGGCGCCGGGGGACGGCAGCCCGTCGTTCACGGGCGGCTCGGTCGTCGCCCGGCACGAGATCGACTATGTGCGGCCCCTGGTCCACCGGCCCGCCCCGGTGACCGTCGAGTTGTGGGTGACGAAGATCAGCGCCGCGTCGATGACGGTCGGCTACGAGGTCAAGGACGAGGACACCCTCTACCTGCGGGCCTCGACCGTCGTCGTCCCGTACAACTTCACCGAGGAGCGCCCCCGCCGTCTCACGGCGGAGGAGAAGGCGATCCTCAAGGAGTATCTGGACGACGCCGCGCAGCAGCGGGGAGCCGTCGCGGTATGACGGCGTTGCACCTCGCCGGCGCCGGGGAGGCCGCGGATCTCGCCGCCTTCCTGGCCCGGCTGATCCACTACGACAAGGCCGCGGCGGTACGGCTCCAGGCCGGCGGCGGGGTGCTGGCCGTCTTCGGCCGTCCGCCGTCCTTCGAGGTGCTGGCGATCCGCACCGCCCGGCTCGCCGGGGACAGCGCCCTGGACACCACCCTGGACACCACCGTCTCGGCCGGTGAGCTCCTCGACGGCATCGAGGAGCCGGCGGACACGGTGACCGTGCCTGCCGCGGTCACCGGCCCGCCGTGGACCGGGCTGCTGCCGCCGCGCGGCGGCTGGCAGCGGGTGCCGGGGCTGCCCGCGCCCGAGGCGCTGGTGCGTGCGGTGGCCGCCGCGGTCGCCGAATTCCGCTCCCGTGACGAGGCGTTGCCGCCACAGCACCGCACCCGCAGCGAACGGGACCGTATCGGCCGGGAGATCTGGTCGCGCACCCTCGGCGACACCCATCTTCCGCTGCGTGCCGCCCATGCCGCGCAGTCGCTGGGCTTTCTGCGGCGGGCGCGGGCCGGTGCGCTCGCGGGCGGCGGCGCCCCCTCCGGGGCCGCTGCCGCTGTGCCGCAGTCTGCACTCCAGCCCGAACCCCGGCCCGAACCCGAGCCGTTGAGTCTGCTGTCCGCGGGCGGCTGGCTGCGGTTGAGCACCCCGTACGGGTCGGTCGCCGTACGGACCGGGGGTCCGGCAGGGCTGACCGGGCTGTCGGGGCTCACCGTGACGCCCGCCTGATCGAGGCGGGGCGGGGTGAGGCGAGGCGGTTGCTGCGGGGTGTGGTGTGCCTGCCCGGACGTGGACCGAGCCGGACGCGACCTAGCCGGGCCGGACCGAGCCGGACGCGACCGAGCCGGGCCGGACCGAGCCGGACAGGGCGGGGACCGGGCCGGTTCCGTCCGGGGTCCGGCCCGGTGTGGGGCGTCTCTCAGTCCGCGGCGTTGATCATCGTGGCGGCCGCGTACGTGAGGTAGTTCCACAGCTGCGTCGCGTGTGCCTCGGACAGGCCGAGGGAGTCCACCGCGTCCCGCATATGGCGCAGCCAGGCGTCATGGGCGGCCCGGTCGACGGTGAACGGGGCGTGCCGCATCCGCAGCCGGGGGTGGCCGCGCCCGTCGCTGTACGTACGGGGGCCGCCCCAGTACTGCATGAGGAAGAGCGCAAGCCGCTCCTCGGCCGGGCCCAGGTCCTCTTCCGGGTACATCGGCCGCAGCAGCGGGTCCTCGGCGACTCCCTGGTAGAAGCGGTGCACCAGGCGCCGGAAGGTCTCCTCGCCACCGACCTGTTCGTAGAAGGTCTGCTCCTCGAGCGTGCCGCGTGGAATCTTGTTCACCCGTCCATGGTGGCAGACGTCCCGGCCGAGGACTTCGGCCCTGGGGCGAAGAGGCGGGCGACAGCAGGAAATGACCCCGGGGCGCGATCGGCTGATCACGCCCCGGAGTTGCCGTGCGGTGGCCGGCGGGTCAGCCGCGGCGGACGGTCAGCGTCGTCCAGGCGCCGACATGCACCCGGTCGCCCTCATGGAGCGGCACCGGGACATACGGCTGGATGGGGTCCTCGGCGAGGTTGATCGTCGTGCCGTTGGTGGAGTTCTGGTCCACCACTGCCCAGCTGCTGTCCTGCTGCTGCACCAGCAGCGCATGCTGGTGCGAGACGCCCGGGTCCTCCGGCGTGCTGCCCAGATCGATGTCCGGGGCCTCGCCGGTGCTGTTCCGGCGGCGGCCGACCGCGATCTGGCCGTTGGCGAGCGGGAGCACCTGCTCGGGCGAGTACGAGGGCAGGTTGAGGCCCGCCGCCTCCGGGCCGCTGCGGCCCATCATCGCCATGAAGTACTCGCGGTCCGGCGCGATCGCCACCACCCAGCCGTTACCGACGACCGGCGCGGGACCCTGCGGCGGCGCATCGGGAGCCTGGCCGGGTCCGCTGTTCCACTGCTGGTCCGGGCCGGGCATCTGCTGCGGCGGCATCTGCTGCTGCTCGTACGGGCCGGTCTGCTGCTGCTCGAACGGAGTCTGCGGCTGCTGCTCGAACGAGGCCTGCGGCTGCTGCTCGAACGGGGCCTGCTGCTGCGGTTCGTACGGCCCCGGCTGCTGGGGCGGGAACGGTGCGGGCTGCTGCTGTTCGTACGGGGCCTGCGGGGACGGTGCGGGCGGCGCGAACGCGATCGGAGGGGGGCCGGGCTGGGCGCTCGGCGGGTTCAGCGTCCAGTCGTCGCCGCCCTGCTGCGGCGGCGGCGGGCCGGGCCGGCCGGGATCGGGCATGCCGGGCGGCGGACCGGGCGGGCCTGGGAAGCCGCCGGGACCGGGCTGACCGGGCTGGCCGGGGCCGCCGGGCGGCATGCCCTGCTGCTGCGGGGGCTGGGGCTGCTGCGGCGGCGGGAAGCCGTAACCGCCCTGACCGCCCTGCGGGCCGAGGGCGGGCGGCGGGAAGCCATAGCCACCCTGACCGCCGCCCTGCTGGCCGGGAGGCGGGGCGTAGGACGTCGGGGAGTTGGTGAGGAAGTTGTAGCGGCAGCCCTCACAGAACGGCGCCATCGCCTCACGCGGCGTACCGCACTGCGGGCACGTCTCGGACCGCCCGGACGGGTCGGGTCCGGGGACGGGCGGCGGGAAGCCGTAACCGCCCTGGCCGCCCTGGGTGCCCTGACCGCCCTGAGTGCCGGGGCCGGGAGCGCCGGGGCCGGGCGCGGGTGCCGGTGGCGGGAAGCCGTAACTGTCCTGGCCGCCCTGCGGGCCGGGGCCGCCGGGGCCCGGTGCGGGCGGCGGGAAGCCGTAGCCGCCCTGGCTGTCGGGAGCGCCGAAGCCGGGGCCGGGCCCGGGGGCGCCGGGCGGCGGGCCGGGCTGTCCCGGCGGCGGTCCGGTCGGCTGTCCCGGCGGCGGCGGTCCGGCCGGCTGGCCGGGCGGCGGTGTGTTCAGGAATCCTGCAGGCAGGGAGGGCGGCGGGGGGACAGTGCCCGCCATCCGCTGGCCGCACACCTCGCACCAGTCTTCGGCCACCGACTGGTGGCCGCTCGGGCAGGTCGGCATGTCGGTTCTTCCCCCTCCGTACCGATTTGCTTCGGTGGTACTGCTCGGTACTGATCGTGGCTATTTCTTCACGCGAACGGTCTTGGTCGAGCGTGTCTCGAGAGTCATCTCGTCCGCTTCGGCGACCTTCGCCTTCAGTCGCACAGTACCGGTCGCCGCATCGACGACGTCCACCACCTTCGCAAGGAGTTTCGCAGTCTCCTCGTTCCCCGAGGCGCCGGCCAGCTGTACCGCACGGCCCAGTTTCGCCGCCGCGCCGTCGGTATCACCCGACTTGCGGGCATCCAGCCCCTGTTGGATGACGTGTGCCAGTTCGGCCTGTCCTGTGTAGTGCGCCACCTGTGGATTGATCGATGTGGAAACGGTCACATCGTCCGTCCACACGGCCCGTACGAGAGCCTGTGACAGGGGCTGCGCAGGGGTGGCGGGCGCGCTGAGGCCGTCCGCTGCGGGGCCGCCCGCGGCGAGGCTTTCCGCGGTGAGGCCGTCCGCGGTGAGACCGTCCGCTGCGGAGAGGGTCAACGAGACGCGTCCGGCGAGCATTTCCTGGCCGACGGCGGCGGCCGGGACCCGCAGGCAGAGGTGGTAGTCGCGGGACTCGTCGCCCCAGGAGCCGGTCGGGTAGTCCCCCGACCGCGGACCGGACTCCCGGCGCCGGCCCGTCAAGTCCTGGACCGTGGGCGCCACTTGCTTGACGAAGACGGTCTCGGCGCCCAGCGGGGTCCACAGCCGCAGGGCGACATCGGCGACCTCCTTGCCCATCGCCTTCTCCATCACCCGGGTGAAGTCGGCCGTCAGATTGGCCGGATCGGCGACGATATCGGCGGTGCCCAGCAGTGCCGAGGCGATGTCGGTGACCTCCTTGACCTCCCAGTCCGTGCCGACGCCGCGGGCGTCGCAGGTGAAGGAGCCCGAGCAGGCGTCCAGGGCGGCACGCAGTTCCTGCGGCGACTCGTGTTCATTGCGGCCGTCGGTGAGCAGGAGGGCGTGCCGGATGCCGACCCCGGCGGACGACAGCAGCCGGCCGGACAGCCGCAGCCAGGTCCCGATCGCCGTACCGCCGCCCGCGCTCAGCTTCCGCAGCGCCTCCCTGGCCGCCGCCCGGGTGGCCGGGCCCGCCACCGCCAGTCGGCCGCCGCCCGGGTAGACCTCGGCGGCCCGATGGGTTCCGGCCACCACCGCGAAGCCGGCACCGTCACGCACGGTGTCCAGGGCGGCGGCCGTCGCCTCCCGGGCGCCGCGCATCTTCGCCGGCGGATGGTCCATCGACCCGGAGCAGTCCACCATGATCACCACGCCGGCGTCCGGCCCGCCGGCGCCTCCGGCGGTTACCGGCCGGCCCCCGGTCGTGCCGCCCCCGGTCGCGGTGACCGTGACGATGGCGTGCACCTCGCGCCCGCCCTCGGGGAGGTAGGGGTTCTGGTACACCTCGGCGGAGAAACGCGGCACTTGCGACTTGGTGAAGTTGGCCATCCGTTCCGCTCCTTGAGACGCCGTATCAGGTCGATCGGTCCCGTGATGCGTCGTGCGTGGTGCGTGGTACGTGGTGCGTCGTGCGTGGTGCGTCGTGCGTGGTGCGTCGTGCGTGGTGCGTCGTGCGTGGCGTGAGCAGTGCGTGGTGCCGTGCCTCGCGGGGCGCGCCGTGCCTCGTGCCTCATGCGTGAGGCGCGAGGCACGAGGCGTTGTGCTGTGCACCCACCGGCGTCCGGCTCATTCGGATGTCAGCTGGTCAGGCCGATTCTGCCGGTCCCGCCGGAGCGGGGAACGGCACCAGTGCCACCGTGACGTTGTCGTGCCCGCCGCCGTCGAGGGCGTGGGTGACCAGCGTCCGGGCGCTGTCCAGGGGCCGGCTGGGGGCGTCGTACGGCAGGACCGCGGCCATCTGCTCCGCGGTCTCGGCGTAGTTCCACAGTCCGTCGGTGCAGACCACCACGACACCGGGGCCGTCCGGCTTGAACGTGGCGGTGTGCGGCTCGACCTCGTACGCGTCCGCGCCGAGCCAGCCGGTGATGGCGTGTGCCCGTTCGTCGGCGTTCGCCTCGGCCTCGGACATCAGGTTGTTGGCGACCATCTGGGCGGCCCAGGAGTCGTCCTCGGTGAGCCGGGCGGGCGGCGCCGAACGGTCGTTGGGGATCCAGTAGGCGCGGCTGTCGCCGACCCAGCCGACGGTCAGCAGCCCGCCGCCGACCACCGCACCGACGAAGGTGCAGGCCGGGGCGTTCTGCTGGCGGTGTTCGTCATGTGCCGAGGAGGGATCGGCGGCCAGCGCGTCGACCGCCGAGGAGGCCGCCAGGATGGCGTCGTGCATGGCCTGTTGGGGATGGGTGCCGCTGGGCAGCGACGCCCGCAGGGCCTCGCCGGCGGCCGCGGACGCCGCCGCGGACGCCTCGTCCGGGCGGGTCGCCGACGAGACACCGTCGCAGACGACCGCGAGCACGGCGGGGGTGCCGTCGGGGAGCGCGGCGGCGCCGAGCGCGAAGAAGTCCTCGTTGCGATGGTGCCGGTGGCCCCGGTCGCTGACCGCCGCGATGCCCGCCAACGCGCGCTCCATGTGGTCGCGTTCGCGGGGCTGGGCGTGGCCGCAGTGCTCGCAGTAGCCGTCCGGCCCCACGGCGGCGGCACGGCAGGCGGCGCACAGGGGAGTGCCTTGGGCGGGGGTGCCTGGGGCGGGGGTGGCGGACGGGGCAGCGGATCCCGCACCGGGCACACCGGGCCCGACGCCGGGCACGCCGGGCACGCCGGGCCCGACGCCGGGCGCAGGGAACTCCGCGGCCGCCTCCGCCTCCGCCGCCGCGTCGGCGGCCGCCTCGTATCCGGCGACGCGCGGGTCGGCGGCCGGCTGCGGATCGGTCACCGGTGCCGGGCCCGGCACCGCGGGCGCGTGGCCGGGTACCGGTGGCGCGTGGCTCGGCACCGGGGGCGCACCCGCGGCCCCGTACGGGAGAAGGGCCTGCGGGTCGGGTGGCGGCGGACCGGCCGGGCCGGTCCCTCCGGCCGGCGCGTACGGTGCGGGTGCCGCCGGCGGACCGGGCGGCGCCGGTGGCACGGGTGGCGCCGGTGGCACGGCCGGCAGAGGAGGTACGGCCGGCCCGCCGTGCGCGGGCGGGGCGCCGTACGCCGGTGGCGCGGCGGCCGCCAGGAGGTCGGCGCCGCACCGCCCGCAGAAGTTGTCCCCCGCGTCGAGCGGTTCGTCACAGCCCGGACACCGGGACGGCCCAGTCACACCCATGTCACACCCACGTCCTGGGGCGGAAGCGGTTGGCCCGTTCCACCAGTTCGATCCTTTTCTCACCACGCTGCGCCAGCCGTGCGAGCAGGCGGTACGACCGTTCCAGGCCGAACCGCAGGCCCCGCTCGTCCAGCGGGCTGCCGAGCAGCTCCGGCCGCTCGTCCACGGCCGCCGTGCCGTCCGGCCCGGCACCGTGGCTACCGGAGAGTACCCAGTCCAGGGCGCTGCCCAGTACCTCGGTGGTGAGTTGTTCCCGTCGCTCGGCGTCCAGACCGAAGTCCGCGAGCGCTCCGACCTGTTCGGCGGCCGCCCGCAGATCCGCCCGCAGCGGATCGCGGGGCGGGCGCTCCCGCAGCCGGGCGCGGACCGCCGCGATCCGCGCCGCGAGGTAATGGATGGACGACTCCGGTACGGACTCCAGCGCCTCGACCGCGCCCGTACGGTCGCCCGCCGCCAGCCGGACCCGCGCCAGCCCGAACGCCGCGCTGACATAGCTGCGGTCGGTCGCCCACACCAGGTGGTAGTACTCCATGGCGTTGTCCAACTGGCCCAGCAACTCCGCGCAGATCCCCAGCGCCAGCTTCGGTGCCGGCTCACCGGGGAACGCGTCGTAGACCGCGTCGAAGGCCAGCGCGGCGCTCTCGCGGTCACCGGTCGTCAGCGCCACCAGACCGCGGTGCCACACCACCCGCCAGTCCGCGCCCCAGGTGTCGGGCCCCGCACCGCCCCGGTGCGCGGCGGCCCACTGCTCCGCGGGTTCCGCCGCGATCGCCGCCAGCACCCGCTGCGCCGCCGCACCGTCACCCGTCTCCAGACGGGCACGCAGTTCCCGCAGCCGGATCTCCAGGGAGTCGGCGGGCGCCGAGCGCAGGGCGCCCAGCAACTCGGCGGGCGGAGCGGCCAGCAGTCCGGCCAGCAGCCCGGCGTTGCGGTCGCCCGGATCCACCCGCGGCACCGGCAGGGCCAGGGCCGCGCCGGCGACGTCCAGCGGGCGCAGCACGGGACCACCGGACCGCGGCTCCTCGGGGCGCACCGGCGCCGCCCCGCGCGCCCCCAGCAGCGAACTGTCGCCCTCCGCCGCGGCCATCAGCTCCGTGTCGACCACCCGGAGTTCGGGCCCGAACAGCTGGGACAGCGCAGGCCGCGGCTCGCCCGTCTGGAGCGCCACCACCTCCCGCAGCACGCCCGTCAGCTGCTCGGCCATCTCCTGTGCCGAGGCGAATCTGCGCACCCGGTCCGGGTCCGTGGCGCGCACCAGCAGCCGGTAGAAGGACTCGTAGGTGCGGAACACCTCGATGTTGTCCGGATCGGGCAGGGAGTCCGCGAAGACGTTGGTGTAGCCCTGGAAGTCGAAGGTGAGGACGGCGAGGGTGCGCGCGACGGTATAGAGATCGGAGGAGACCGACGGGCCCAGCGCGGCGATTTCCGGCGCCTGGTAGCCGATCGTGCCGTAGATCGGACTCTCGTGGTCGTCCATCCTGCGCACCGCGCCCATGTCGATCAGCTTGAGCTGGTCGTGCTGCTGGATGGCGTTGTCGACCTTGAAGTCGCAGTAGAGGTAGCCACGGCTGTGCAGATGACCGAGCGCCTCCAGGGCCGCGATGCCGTACGCACAGGCCTGTTCGACGGGCAGCGGATCGCGCCTGCCCTGGGGCGTGCGCCGGTCGTTGGCGAGGTCCTTGAGGGACATGCCGCCGACGTACTCCATGACGATGTAGCCGTCGAGGCTGCCCGTCGTCCGGTCGAGATGCTCCACGAAGTTGTAGATCCGCACGATGTTGGAGTGCTCGATCTCGGCGAGGAAGCGCCGCTCGGACATCGCCACCGCCAGCGCCTCCTCATCGCCGGTGTCCAGCAGCCCCTTGAGCACCACCCACCGGTCGGAGACCGCATGGTCCGCCGCCAGATAGATCCAGCCGAGCCCGCCGTGCGCCAGACAGCCCACGACCTCGTACTGGCCGTGCACCATGTCGCCGGGCCGCAGTTTGGGAACGAAGCTGTACGGATGGCTGCACTTGGTGCAGAACCCTTCCGTACGGCCCGGCTGCTCACCGCGCGCCCGGCCCACCGGCGCACCGCAGTCCGCACGGCTGCAGAACCGCTTGCGCTCCGGGACCTGCGGGTCCTCCAGCACCGCCGTGGCCGGATCGGGACGCGGCACCTCCGGCACCGTCACCAGGCCCGCGCCCAGCCGCCCGCGCGCCGCCCCCGAGGACGCACCGCTGCCCGCACTGTGCACCGACACTGCCGGCATCCCGCGCGTCGGACCACCGCCGGACACCGCGCGCGAGCGCCGCCCGGACACCGAGCGCCGGGACGTCGACGAGCGGGCGGACGGCGCACTGTGGCCGGAGCCGGAGCCGGAGCCGGAGCCGGAGCCGGAGCCGGAGCCGGGAGCGGGGGAGGGGACCGTCAGCAACGCCCCCGCCGCCGCCCGGCGGGCCGTGGTGCCGGCGAGCGCCCGGCCCGTCAGCCCCGTGGGCGGCGAGGACAGCAGGCCGTCCGGCGAGACCACCGGCGCCAGACCGCACACATCGCAGTACAGCTGCCCGCCGCCGACATCCTCGTAACTGCCCGCGCAGTCCCGCCGCTGGCAGCGCTCATCGGCCCGCTCCGTCACCGGTCCCCCCTGCTCTCACCCTCCGGCTGCGGCGGCACCAACGCCTCCGCCGCCGCCTGCTGATAACGCCACACCGCCTGCTCGGCCACCCGCAGATCGCACGGCGCGCTCCACAGCATCCGGCGTGCCAGGTCGTAGCGCTCCGTCAGCAGCGGGTCCTCCGCCATGCCGTGGCGCGCCACCTTCGCCTTGTACGCGTCCAGCCGGCCGCGCAGCTCGGCCCGCACCGCCAGCGGCGCGGTCACCGCCGTCAACGACTCGCGGGCCCGGTGGAGTTCGTCCTCCGCCCGCTCCTCCAGGCTGTCCAGCAGTGGCGAGAGCCGGTGCCACTGCGCCCGTCTGCGGTAGTCGGCGGCCGCTGCCAGCTGCTCGTGCAGCGCCGTCGACGGGCCGCTGACCGCCGGCACCTCCGACGCGGCGATCTTCGCCAGCACCTCGCCCCGGGCCTGCCGCGCCTCGGTCAGCGTGCGGTCCGCCCGCGACAGCACGTCCCGCAGCTGCATCAGCCGTCGCTCCGCGTCCTGCCGCACATCCAGCACCGCCGCCACCTCCCGCCGGATGTCCTCCAGCGCACGCGCCGCACGGTCATAGCGCGCCGTGTCCGGACGGCCCCCGCCCGGCGCCGAACTCCCCGTCGACGAGGACACCCAGAACGCCAGCGGATCCGCGATCACCCGGTCCCGCAGCCGCAACAGCTCGTCCGTGATCCGCTCCAGGTCGTCCCCCGCCGGATGCTCGCCGGGCCGCACCCCCACCGAATGCGCCAGCGAACGGGTGCGCTGCAACTCGGCGGAGAGCAGGTCTATCCGGGCCGGCAGCGCCGACCAGACCGCATCGGCGGCCACGATCACATCCAGCGACTGCGCGTACAGCCCGTTCATCCGCTCGACGAGCCCCGCCAGGCTGAAGCGTTCGCTCAGCCGGGCCCCACCGCTCTCCGCGCCGCCGCCTGCCGCGGCCGCACCGGGCACCGTCACCCCGTCCCCGTGCAGCAGCTCCGTCAGCTCCGCCAGATCCTCCGGGGACGGCCACCGGCGCCGCGCACGCAGCTCCCGCGCCGTCTCCAACGCCGCCGTGTACGCATCGAACAGCGACCACAGGACCGTGATGGCGCGCTCCGCGGCGGCCCAGCGCTCCTTGGTCGTACCAGACAGGTCGGCGCCCTCCAGCAGCCGGCGCCCGGCGTGATCCTGCAACGCGAGCAGCGACGTCTCGATCGCCTCGTACTCGGCGCCGAGCCGCGCCAGGGCGCGGTCCACCGCCTCCCGGTCCGGCACCGGGGCATCGGGCCTCCCCGGAGAACCGGGGAAGGGTCCAGGGACCCCCATCGATCACCTCTCCAATACGCGTACGGTGCACGGCGGTTGCTGCGGCCCGGCGGCCGCTGCGGTCTGCTCCTCCCAGGTCCTCTTCCATAGTGACGGCATCCGGCCCTCCCGGGGCGATCGGCGGCGTGAGTCCGCTCCTTGGAGCGATCAGTCGCTGTACTCCGGCGACGGCGGCCCGGATATGCCCGGCAGATCGGCCTTCAGCCACTTGCGGTATGCCTGCATCCAGGCGCTGTCTTCCCCGCCGCCCCGGTAGGCGTCCAGGACCTTGTTGACCCGCCGCACCAGATCCGTGTCGTCCTTGTTCATCGCCACGCCGTATGACTCGTCCGTGAACGGCTCGCCCTTGAGCTCCACCGTCGGATCCTGCGCTGCCTGGGCCGCGGCCAGCGCACTGTCCGTGACCACCGCATCCGCCTGGCCCAGCTGCAGCCGTACCAGACAGTCGAGTTGATTGGGCACCGTCAGCACCTTCGCGCCGTGCCGCCGCGCCGTCAGCGCGCTCTCGCCCGTCGAACCCGCAGCCGTGCACACCCGCTTGCCCCGCAGCGAATCGTCGAACGCCTTGACCTTCGAGGTGATCGGGGCCAGCACCTGCTGCCCCGCCTGGAAGTACGACGTCGAGAACGCCACCTGCTGCTTGCGCGCACAGTTGATCGTCATCGTCCGCACCACCATGTCCACCGAGCGTTTCTGCAGCGCCGGAATCCGCTGGTTGGTCGGCACCGCTTTGAAGACCACATCGGGGTGCGGTCCCAGGATGTCCTCGGCGATCGCCCGCGCCAGATCGATGTCGAAGCCCTCCAGGGCGCCGGTGGCCGGATCGCGGTACCCCCACCGGTAGGTGTTCTGGTCGACCCCGACGACCAGCTGGCCCTTCTCCTTGATCCGCGTCACCGCCGCACCGTCGGCGGACGACGGGCGCAGACTCTCCGCGGCGTTCCCCGCCGTGCACGGCGCGGCGGCGGGCGCGGCATGCGCCGCCCCCGGGCCGTACGCCCGGTGCGCCGCGGTCGGCGGGGAGGCCCCGCCCTGAGCGCCACCCGCCCGCCCGGCACCGGCGCCCAGCGCCGGCACCAGCACGGCGGCGGCCGCCGCCATCACACACATCCCGGCCGTGACCGGCGCCAGGACGGCCCGCAGATTCCTCAGCCCTCGCGCGCCCACCCTCATGTCCCTCTCACCAGGCCCCCTCACCGGTACTCCGCCAGCCTGCGGCCGATCCCCAGCACCGCGCCCGCCGCCGCCAGCGCCGCCAGCACCCCGGCCCCCACCGGCAGCCCGCCCAGCGCCCCGCGCCCGGCGTCCGCCGCCGACCGGAACTCCGCCTGCTCGTACACCAGCGCCTGCTGCAGTCCGGCAGCCACCCGGTCGAAGGACGCGCCGGTGGAATCGCCCGCGCCGATCACCTTGGCCAGCGCCCGTTCGTAATCACCCTTGTCGTCCGCCGCCCGCGCCTCGGCGTGCCGCGCCTGCCACTGCCGCACCTGCGTCAGCGCCTCGCGCACCGGACGCCGCCCCGCCTCGTCGTCGGCCAGGGCCAGCGCCGCCCCCAGCCTGCTCTTCGCCCCCGCCGCACCGTGCTCGCCCCCGCCCGCCAGATCCGCCATCCCGGAACGGAAACCGGCCTCGTAGAAATCCTGCTGCCCCTCGGTCAGCACCGCACCGCGCGCCACCAGCGTCAGGTTCTCGTCCCCGCGCGCCTGCAGCGCATCGATCCGCGCCTCGTTGAGCACCCGCAGCGAGCGGGCACCGTGCTCATACGAACCGGTCAGCCCCGTACGCGCCACCGTATGCCCCGCCACCAGCCACAACAACACCGCAACGGACCCGGCCGTCGCCGCCAGCAGCCCCCGGTTGAACACCCGGTGGGTACGCCGGTAGAGCCGCCGCTGGGCCCATACCAGCGCACCGGTCGCCACCACCCCGGCCGCCACCGCGAACCACGGCCATGCCTTCGCCGCACCGTAGTCCTGTGCCAGCCGGTCCGTCTCCGCGTCGTACAACGCCCGTGCGGCCGGGAGGAGTTCCGTCCGCATCTGCTCATTGGCGTACCGCAGATAGGCACCGCCCAGCGGCAGCCCCTGCCGGTTGTTCGCCCGCGCCGTCTCCACCAGCCCCGTATAGCGCGGCAGCAGGCCGTTGAGCTTCGCTATCTGCGCGCCCGCGCCGTCCGAACCCCCGCTGTTCGCCGACGCCTTGACCAGGAGCGCGGAGGCCGTGGAGATATCGGTGGTGTACCGGTCACGGGTCGCCTCGCTCTCCTTGTCGCCCGCCAGGAAGCCCGCGGCGGCCGTTGTATCGGCGTCCGCCAGCGACCGGTAGATGCTCGCCGCGTCCGCCGTCAGCGGCTGGCTGCGCTCCACCACGTCGTCCGCGGCCGCCGCCCGGTCCGCGACCTGCCAGGCCGTGACCGCGCCGAACAGCACCACCAGCAGGGCCAGTACGGCTCCGGTCGCCCGCAGCCGGCCCGGCTCGGTCGTCGCCGCGGCCCGCAGCTCGTCCAGCCCCTCGGCCCAGGCCGTCCTGCGGCCCGGGACGGTCGGTGAAGCGTTGGTGGCCGACGCGTTGGTGGCCGGCACGCTGGTGGTCGACACGGAACCTCCCCCTGGGCGCTGACTTCGGGACCGGCCCCCTGCGCACAGCGCCCGGGAGCGCTCACGAGAAGGACTGGTGCATGGGCAGCAGTATGTCCGTAGCCGCTGACACACACACCGCGATTGCCCCGATCTTGTTCGGATTGCGATCCGGGGCAGGGCCCTGCCTGCCACCGGGACCGGCACCGGAGTGGGCGGGAGAGTCATCAGACATCAGGCGATGCCGGGGCATCAGGTGATGCCGGCGCCCGGCAAAGCGCCGGAGGGGGAGTGCTCTCGTGCAGTCCGTCCGCAAGGGCAGGGTGTCGCTCGTGGAGACCGCGACCGACGAGATCCGCACCCGGATCGTGAGCGGCGCCTGGCCGGTGGGCAGCCGCACCACCTACCCCCAAGCCCCCCGCAGCCACTCATAAGCCCCCGGCCCCGCTCCCGCCCGGTCCAATGTGTCGAGGGCCGCGCCCAGTACCGGTGGGGCGGTCACCACATGGGGAACGGCCTTCGGGGCACGGGCGGCCAGGAGTTGGGTGATCCGGTCGTGGAGGAGCGGGTGGCGGGCCGCCAGGACGCCGCCGCCCAGCACCACGGGGACCGGTTCGCCGAGGAGGCCGAGGCGGTCCAGGGCGATGGCGGCCAGGAGGGCGATCTCCTCCGCCTGGCGTGCCACGATGCCGCGGGCGACCGGGTCGCCGGAAGCCGCGACGGCGAAGAGGAGCGGGGTCAGTTCCTGGCGGCGGCAGCCGGGGACGGCTTGCAGATGGAGTGCCTCGATCAGTTCCAGCATGCTGGACCGGCCGAAGTGGGCGGGCAGGGCGTGGGCCAGCCCGGTCGGTTCACCGCGGCCGTCCTCGGCGCGGGCCGCGTGCCACAGCGCCTCGTCGGCGAGGTGGGCACCGCCGCCCCAGTCACCGGAGAGCCGTCCCAGGGACGGGAAGCGCGCGACGGTCCCGCCGTGGCCGAGCCCCGCGCAGTTGATGCCCGCCCCGCACACCACGGCGACGCCCACCGGCTCCCCGCCGTCCGGCAGTCCGGCCCGCAGCAGCGCGAAGGTGTCATTGCGGACGCTCACCGTGCGCGCCCACCCCCGGCCCGCGATCTCGGCGGTCAGGTCCGCCTCCTCGACGGGGAGGTCGGCGTTGGCGAGGAAGGCGGAGAGGTGCCCGACGGGGCCCGTCACCCCGGCCTGCGCCAGGGCCGACCGCACCAGGGGCGCCAGCACGTCGACCGCCCGGCCGACGCCCACCACCGGTGGCTGGAAGCCACCGCCGCGTGCCGTCCCGAGCAGTCTGCCGTCCGCGGCCACCAGCGCCACGTCGGTCTTGCTGTTGCCCGCGTCGATGGCGAGCGCCGTGCCGGTCAGGCCCACGTGAGGTGCTCCCGGTTGTGCGCGATCAGCTCGTCGGTGAGCCGGTCCGCGCGGTCGCTCTGGCCGATGAGGGGGTGGGCCAGGAGGGCGGCGAAGACGGCATTGCGCCCGCCGGCCCGGTCGGCGCCCCGGGCCCGCAGCGCGGCCTCCAGCGCGAGGTGTTCATAGGCGGTGACATGGGCGACCAGCCCGGCGTGCAGCGGTTCCAGGGGGCGTACGGGAAGGGGCGTGGCGCCCGTCGAGTCCACGGTCGCGGGTACCTCGATCACCGCGTCGTCGGGCAGGAACGGCAGGGTGCCGCGGTTGAGGGCGTTGACGACCTGGGTGTCGTGGGTGTGACGCAGGAGGGAGGAGGTGAGCGCCACCGCGGCCTCCGAGTAGAAGGCGCCGCCGCGCCGGGACAGCAGCTCCGGCTTCTCGTCGAGCGCCGGGTCGCCGTACATGCCCAGGAGCTGTTGCTCGATGGCGGCGACCTCCGCAGCGCGGGAGGGCTTGCTGCGCAACTCCCGTACGACCGCGTCGTGTCGGTAGTAGTAGCGCAGATAGTAGGAGGGGATGACGCCGAGGCGGTCGAGGAGCGGGCGGGGCAGGCGCAGCTCGCCGGCGAGGGTGTCGCCGTGTTCCGCCAGCAGCCCGGGGAGCACGTCCTCGCCCGCGACGCGTACCGCCCGCTCCCAGGTGAGGTGATTGAGGCCGACGTGGTCCAGTTCGACCTGGCCGGGGGAGACGCCCAGCAGCGCGGCGAATCTGCGCTGGAAGCCGATGGCGACATTGCACAGTCCGACGGCCTTGTGGCCGTGGGTGAGCAGCGCCCGGGTGACGATGCCGACGGGATTGGTGAAGTCGATGATCCAGGCATCGGGGTTGCGGCGGCGCACCCGGTCGGCGATGTCGAGGACGACAGGTACGGTGCGCAGCGCCTTGGCGAGGCCGCCGGCGCCGGTGGTTTCCTGGCCGACGCAGCCGCACTCCAGCGGCCAGGTCTCGTCCTGGTTGCGGGCGGCCTGGCCGCCGATGCGCAGTTGCAGCAGGACGGCGTCCGCGCCGTCGGCACCGGCGTCCAGATCGCCGGTCCAGGTGATCCGGCCCGGGTGCCCCTGCTTGGCGAAGATCCGCCGGGCCAGGCCGCCGACCAGCTCCAGCCGGTCCGCGGCCGGATCGATCAGGACGAGTTCCTCCAGCGGCAGGACGTCACGCAACCGCGCGAAACCGTCGATGAGTTCGGGGGTGTAGGTGGAGCCGCCGCCGACCACGGCGAGCTTGATGCGGCGGTGCGGGGAGCGTCCCTCGGGAGACGGCATGCGGGTTCAGCCCTTCACTCCGGTGAGCGTGACGCCTTCGACGAAGGCCTTCTGTGCGAAGAAGAAAACGAGCATGACCGGCGCCATGACCAGCAGCGTCGCGGCCATGGTGAGGTTCCAGTCGACGCTGTGCGCGCTCTTGAAGGACTCCAGCCCGTAGGAGAGCGTCCAGGAGGCCGGGTTCTGCGCGGCGTAGATCTGCGGGCCGAAGTAGTCGTTCCAGCAGGAGAAGAACTGGAAGAGGGCGATGGCGGCGATACCGGGCCTGGCCATCGGCACGATGATCTGCAGCAGGGTGCGCAGCTCCCCGCAGCCGTCGACCTTCGCCGATTCGAGGTACTCCTGCGGGATGGTCAGCAGGAACTGCCGCAGCAGAAAGATCGAGTACGCGTCGCCGAACGCCATCGGAATGATCAGCGGCCACAGCGAACCGGCCAGATGCAGCTGCTGCGCCCAGACCAGATACATCGGGATCACGATGACCTGCGGCGGCAGCATCATCGTGGAGATGACCAGGACCAGCGCGGTGCGCCGGCCGCGGAAGCGGAACTTGGCGAGGGCGTAGGCGACGGGGACGGCCGAGCAGACCGTGAAGAGGGTGCCCAGGCCCGAGTACAGCAGGGAGTTCTTCCACCAGTCCAGGAACCCGGGGGTCTCGAAGACGGTGACGTAGTGGGACCAGTTCCACTCGTGGGGCCACAACTGGCCGCTCATTGCCTGGTTGTCGCTCATGACGGACGTCAGGAAGACGAACACGAACGGCAGCACGAAGAAGAGCGCGGCGGCGACGGCGACGGTGTGCACGGCGATCCAGTGGAGCAGCCGGGTGCGACGGGCGCGGGCGGCCGGGCCGCGGGTGGTGCCGCTGCGGGCCGGGGCACGGCGCGTGGTGAGGGTCGTGGTGGTCATCTCGGATCAGTCCTCCGCCGGGAGCAGGCCGGCGCGCTTGCGCAGCAGCAGGGTGGTGACGGCCATGGCGATGACGAACAGCACGAGCGAGAGCGCACATGCCGCGCCGGTGTTGAAGTTCTGGAAGCCCAGGGAGTAGACGAGCTGCGGGACGGTGAGGGTGGAGTGGTCCGGGTAGCCGGGCTGGATGACCGTGCCGGGGCCGAGGGAGACGCCGGAGGCGAGCTTTCCGGCGACCAGCGCCTGGGTGTAGTACTGCATGGTCTGGACGACGCCGGTGACCACCGCGAACAGTACGACCGGGGTGATGGCCGGCCAGGTGACGTAGCGGAACTTCCCCCAGGCGCCCGCCCCGTCCAGCGCGGCGGCCTCGTACTGCTCCCTGGGGACGTCCAGCAGCGCCGCCATGAAGATCACCATCAGGTCGCCGATGCCCCACAGGGACAGCATGACCAGCGACGGCTTGGCCCATGCCGGGTCGTTGAACCAGGACGGCGCCCCGAGGCCGGCCGCCCCGAGGATCTTGTTGACCGGCCCGGTGCCGGGGTTGAGCAGGAAGACGAACGCCACGGTGGCGGCCACCGGGGGCGCCAGATACGGGAGAGAGAAAACCGTACGGAAGAGGCCGGCGCCCGACGTGATTTTCGTGACGAGGATGCCGATGCCCAGTCCGAAGACCACCCGCAGCGCGACCATCACCACGACCAGCCACAGGGTGTTCCACAGCGCCGGCCCGAACAGCGGCATCTGCGTCAGCACATATCTCCAGTTGCGCAGCCCCACGAAAGCCGGGGGCTGGATCTGGTTGTAATGCATGAAGGAGAAGTAGACGGTGGCGATCAGCGGATAGCCGAAGAAGACCGAGAAGCCGACGAGCCAGGGGGAGAGAAATCCGAGGATGCGCAGCCGTTCGCGGGTGCGCTTTCGCCGGAGTGCGGGAGACACGGGGGTGGTCGATGCCATGGCGGGTCTCCGTCAGTTCTGGGACTGAAGGTTGTCGGCGTCGATCTGGGCGTCGAGGCCGCGCAGGCCCTCGTCGAGATCGGGGACCTTTCCGGCCTCGACCTGATAGGAGAAGTCCTGCAGCGCGGTGACGTACTGCCCGCCGTTGTCGGACGGCGGCAGGGCCACGCTGTGCGGATTCTGCGCGATGTCGAGGAAGGTGCGGAATGCGGGATCGGCGTCCAGCCGGGGCGATTTCAGTGCCGCGCGGGTCGACGGCACGTTATGGATGGCATTGGCGAACCGCACCACCTGATCGGTGTTCACGGTCAGGAATTTCACCAGCTCCCATGCCGCGTTCTGGTGCCGGCTGCTGTGCGCGATGCCGGCGACGGTCCCGGTGAGATAGCCGCGGCCGTAGGTGTCCGCCCGGTCGTCCGGTACCGGCATCGGTGCCGTGCCCCAGGCGAAGCGGGCCTTTGCCCGGCGGAGCATCAGCCCACGCCATTCGCCGTCCATGTGCATGGCCAGCTTCTGTGTGAGAAAGGCGTTCTGCGTGGACATCTCGTCGCCGAAGGTGGTCCGGAATTTCTCCAGCGGCCCGTAGCCGCCCTGGGCGTCGGCCAACTCGCGTACGGTGGTGAAGAATTCCTTGCTCGCCGGTTCCTCGGCGAGCCGCGCCTTGCCGTTCCTGTCGAAGTATGTCGGTCCCCACTGGGCGAACATCCGGTCCGGACTGTTCTGGTAGAGCCGGAAACCGGGCATGAATCCCACCTGCTGGTACGAGCCGTCACGGGTACGCCGGGTGAGCCTTATGGCGTCCCGCTTCAGCTCGGACATGGTGTGCGGGGGCCGGGCTATTCCGGCTTTTTTGAAGGCGTCCTTGTTGTAGTACAGCCCGTAGGAATCGGCGAGCAGCGGCAGGGCGCACTGCTTTCCCTCGGCACGCGTGTAATCCAGGAGGGTCTTGGGGAAGACCTTTTCCTTGTCCACCCCGGTCTTCTTCAGGAACGGGTCGAGGTCCACCCACATCCCCGACGAGCAGTTCTGCCCCACATTGTTGGTGGTGAACGACGACACCACATCGGGTGCGTCGTCCCCGCCGGCCCGCAGCGCCTGGTTCATCGTCTCGTCGGTGACATCGGGCACCACTTTCACGGTGATGTTGCGGTGCTGTCTCTCGAAGCGGGCGACGCTGTCATCGAGGGCTTTTCTCTCGCCGGGGGTGGACCAGCCGTGCCAGAACGTGAGCGTGACCGGCTGGGCCGGATCGTCGTGCGCACTGCCGACGCCGGGGTTGGCGCAGCCGGGCACGAGCAGCCCGGCGCCGGCCAGTGCCGCCGACAACCAGGTACGCAGACGCGGAAACGGCATGGCGGACTTCCTTTACTGCGGAGTGAGTGGGGAAGTGACGCGGGGTGTACTCGGATTCTTGGGGGCAGCGGTGCGGCCGGACCGTTCACCGCGCCGTGCCCGCCGTGGTGCTCAGCCGGTGTGGAACACCGCATCGCGCGCCTGGGCGAGCGCGGTCCGTAGCGCGCCGATGAGGATCGGACGGCCGTCGATATGGCTCAGGCGCAGTGCCGGCCGGGGCAGCGCGAGTCCGGTGAACTCCTCCTCGACCAGGGCGCGCAGCACCTCCCCGCCGGCCTGGGCGACCTCGCCGGACAGCACCACCAGCCGGGGGTCGACGACCGCGACCACGGCCGCGATGCCGGTCGCCAGCCGCCGTGCGATCTCGGCCCGGACCCCGTCGTGCGCCATCGCCCCGGCGACCGTACGGACCTGTGGGGCCCCGTACTCCCGGGCCAGTTCGATCACGCTCGGCGAGCCGACGAGCCGCTGGAAGCCGCCGCCGCCGTCCGGCCGCGCGGCACTGCGGTCGCCGTCGCGGGCCAACGGGGCGCCGGGCAGCGGCATATAGCCGATCTCGCCCGCGCCGCCGGTGGCGCCGCGCAGCAGCCGGCCGCCCAGCACGATGGCGGCGCCGACCCCCTCGTCGGCCCACACCAGCACGAAGTCGTCGAAGTCCTGGGCGGCCCCGTCGTACTGCTCGGCGACCGCCGCCAGATTCACATCGTTCTCGATGGTGATCGGCGTGCCCAGCACCTCGGCCAGCTCTTCCTTGAGCGCCCGTGAGTGCCAGCCCGGCAGATGCGGCGCATAGCGCAGCCGCCCGGTCTGCGGGTCCAGTGCACCGGGTGTGCCGAGCACCGCCCCGTACAGCTGCTCGCGCCCCAGCCCGGCCTTGGCCAGCGCCCCGTCGACGGACCGCGCGACCAGCCGCGCGGTCCGGTTCGGCGCGTCGTCGGCAACGGCGCCGGTGTCGACCCGCTCCTCCCCGAGCACCTGTCCGGTGAGGTCGGCGACCGCGGCGGTGATCCCCAGTTGATCGACGGCCAGTGCGGCGATATGCGCCGCCGTCGGGTTGATCTCGTACAGCTGCGCACTGGGCCCCGGCCGCCCGGTCACATTCCCGGTCGTCCGCACCAGCCCCGCGGCCTCCAGCCGTGCCAGCAGCTGCGAGGCGGTGGGCTTCGACAGCCCGGTCAGCTCCCCGATCTGCGTACGGGTCAGCGGGCCCTGCGACACCAGCAGATCGAGTGCGGCCCGGTCGTTCATGGCCCGCAACACCCGCGGTGTCCCGGGCGTCCCCTGCGCGCGCCGCCCACCGGACATGATCGTCACCCCGTTTCGCCGGGCGGCCGGAACAACCTCCCGAGCATCCGTTAAGGCATCTGTTAAGAAACCTTCCAATTAATGCACAGGAAGGTAGGCCGCGGATCAGGGCGGCGTCAATGGATTCAACGTGGTGAGTTTGAGTGTCGCCCACACCCGCTTCCCGACTCCACCCCGCGGGCACACCCCCCACCGCTCCGCCAAAGCGGCCACCAGCAGTAACCCGCGACGCCATGAGGGAGTTCGCCCAGGACTTCGTGACGGCGGTCTTCTTCGGCTGCCGGCGCACGGAGGTCTTGTCGAGACCGGTGGGGATGTTTGAACCGCGGATGCCTGTCACGCTGTAGTGATCACCGAGTACAACCGACAGGACGCCGCCGGGACGGCCGTTCTCTGACAAGCATGGGTTGGAGGCACAGGTGACCGAGAACGCGGTGGGTGCGGTGCACGGTCGGGACGAGCGCGGACCGCAACACGACGCGCTGTTGTCTTCCGGGCTGGAATCCACACAACTCCAGGCGCTGCACGCCCTGGTGACGGAACGGAGCGTCACCGGCGCCGCCGCGCGGCTCGGGCGCAGTCAGCCGACGTTGTCGAGTGCGTTGGCGCGGTTGCGACGCCACTTCGGGGACGAACTGCTCACCCGCAGCGGCAACCACTACCGGCTGACGCGCTTCGCCGAGCAGCTGCGTCCGCTGGCGGCCACCGCGGTGGCGGCGGTGGACCGGGTGTTCGCCGCGGAGGCGGAGTTTGCCCCGGCAACCAGCTGCCGCACGTTCAGCGTGGTCTCCTCCGACCATGGGGTCGGCACGGTCGGCGCCCGCCTGGTGGCCCGGGTGGCGGACGAGGCGCCGCAGGTGTGCGTGCGGTTCGTGCCGGTCACGACGCGGGCGCTCGGCGACGAGGAGGAATACCTGCGGACGGTGGACGGTGTGTTCATGCCGCACGGCTATCTGGACCTGCCGCGCTCGATCGATCTGCACTCCGATCGGTGGGTCTGCGTGGTGGCCGCCGAGAACACGGCGGTGGGCGACCGGCTCACCATGGACGACCTGCGCACACTGCCGTGGATCGCGACCTTCGCGGACCGGCTGGGGCGCGCCGCGGCGTGGCGGCAGATGGAGCTGCTCGGTGTCATGCCACGGGTGATCGCGGTGGCCGAGTCGTTCCTGGTGGTGCCGGAACTCGTGCGGGCGTCCGGTGCGGTGGCGCTGTTGCAGGAGAAGGTGGCGGCGCTGGTCGCCGCGGGGTCCGAGTTCCGGGTGCTCGACTGCCCCTTCGACGCGGTGCCGCTGGTCGAGGCGTTCTGGTGGCATCCGGTGCACGACGACGACCCCGGCCACAGCTGGCTGCGGCACTGCCTGCACGACATCGCGACCTCCTGAAACAGGCGGCCCATAGACGTGGTCTATGGCGGGCATGGCAAAGATTGGCTTCCTTCTGGGCGTTGGCGACAGCAGGCTGAAGTGCGTCGCCGAGCGTTGCGGAGGGAAGCCGATGGCAGCCACTGTCGATGTCCACGCGCATCTGTGGGCAGCCGAGGTCGAAAGCCTCGTCGCGGGCCGGCCGGGGCACACCGACCACCTGGCGCTGGAGGCCCGGCGCCTCGGTGCCGCATCCGCCGAGGTGGGTACGGCACAACTGCGGGACCGGATCGCGCTCCTCGTCGATGTCGAGGCTCGGCTCGGCGCGATGGACGCCGCGGGAGTCGGCGCCCAGGTCGTCTCGGTCACACCGACCCAGTTCCACCACTGGATCACCGACCCCGTACTCGCCGCCGAGGTCGCCCAGGCGACCAACGAGGCCGTGGCCGGGCACTGCGTGCTCCGCCCGGACCGGCTCACCGGCCTCGGGGCGGTGCCGCAGCAGTTCCCGGAGCTGGCGCCGGCGGCGCTGGAGGACGCGGTGCTCCGGCAGGGCTTGCGTGGCATCGAGATGTCCTCGTACGCGCCGGGCCCAACGGGGCGCGCGCCGCTGGAGCTCTCCGACCGCCGCTACGACGAGTTGTGGCAGCGTGCCGTCGAGTTAGAAGCGGTGGTCTTCCTGCACCCCTGGGGGTGCACGCTCGACGATCGGCTGGCCCGCTGGTATCTGTCCAACACCGTCGGCCAGCCGGTCGAGCACGCAGTCGCACTCTCCCACGTCATCGTCGGCGGCGTACTCGACCGGTTCCCCGGACTTCGGCTGCTCGCCGCCCACGGCGGCGGCTACCTGCCCGGCATGCTGGGCCGGGCCGACCACGCCTGGGCCCACCGGCCGGAAGCCCGCACCACCGAATGCCGGCCCAGCAGCTACCTGCCAGAGCTGTTCTTCGACTCACTGGTCTACGAGCCGGAGGCATTGGTACGGCTGATCGGGCTGGCCGGCCCGGGTCACGTACTGCTCGGCTCCGATCACCCTTTCGACATGGGCGTTCACGATCCGGTCGGGCGGCTGCACGCCACCGGGCTCGACGACGCCATCATCGCGGCCGTCGCAGGCGGGAACGCCGTGCGGCTCAACCTGGCGCCCGCCCGGATGTGCCCCACACCGGTCGACCGCTGAGCGGCTCGACACCACATCCGCTCATCTGCTGAGGAAGAACCATGAACGCATCAACGGATCGCGAAATCCTGCGGTACCGGTGGTCCTCCGACGACCAGACCGACCGCTTCACCGTCGAGAACCCCGCCACCGGCATGCCCATCGTCACCCTTCAGGGTGCGGGGGAGAAGGAGGTCGACGCGGCGGTGCGCGCCGCATACGCGGGCCATCTCGGGTGGAAGGCACGCCCACCGCACGAGCGCGCGAAGTACCTGCACGCCATCGCCGCCGCCGTGCGGGAGAACGCCGACGAGATCGCCCGACTGGAGTCGAGCGACAACGGCAAGCCGGTCACCCAGGCGCGCGGGTTCGACCTTGAGGCCGCGATCGCGATCTTCGAGTTGTTCGCGGGGCTGACCACGGCGCTGCCCGGTGCGGTGCACGACGGCGGACCGATCCTCGACGTCACGACGCTGGAGCCCTACGGGGTCGTCGGGGCGATCGTGCCGTTCAACTGGCCACCGCTGCACACGGCGGGCAAGCTCGCCCCGGCGCTCGCGGTCGGGAACGCCGTCGTGCTCAAGCCGCCGGAGCAGGCGCCGCTGTCGGTGCTGAAGGTGATCGAGATCGCGCAGTCGGTGCTCCCCGACGATGTCGTGCACGCCATCCCGGGCGGCGGCGCGGTGGGCGCGGCGCTGGCGGGCCATCCGATGGTCAAGAAAGTCTCTTTCACCGGCGCCCCGACCACCGGTACCGCCGTGTTGAAGACGGTCGCGGACAACCTCACGCCCGCACTCCTCGAACTGGGCGGAAAGAACCCCCTGATCGTCTTCGACGACGCCGACCTCGACTCGGTGATCCCCTGGATCGTCGAAGGCGGCTGGTTCAACCAGGGGGAGGCGTGCACCGCGGCATCCCGCGTGCTGGTCCAGTCGAGCCGCTACGAGCAGGTCGCCCAACGGCTCGGGGCCGCGGTCCGCCGACTGAAGGTAGGTGACGGCGCGGACCCGGGCACACACGTCGGCCCGCTGGTCACCCGGCAGCAGCAACGCCGCGTGCTCGACCACCTCGACGCCGGCGTGGCCGAAGGCGCCACGATCGCCGCGCAGGCACCCTTGCCACAGCACCCGCGACTGGCCGGCGGCTGCTACGTGCGCCCGACGCTCTTCACCGGCGTGCGCCCGGACATGCGGATCGCCAGGGAGGAGATCTTCGGCCCGGTGGTCGCCCTGATCCCCTTCGACGACGAGGCCGAGGCGGTCCGGATCGCCAACGCCACCGAATTCGGCCTCGTCGCGGGCGTGTTCACCACCGACGCCGAGCGTTCGATGCGGGTCAGCCGCGCCATCGAGTGCGGAATCGTCTTCGTCAACCACTACAACCGAGCGGTCTTCGGAGCCCCCTTCGGAGGGATCGGCGCCAGCGGTTACGGCCGTGAGCACGCACGCGAAACGCTGCACGAATACGGCTACAGCAAGACCCTGCGCATCCCGACGGGCGCCGGCCCGATCCCCCGCTGGGCGCCGTCGCTGGAAGTCAGCGACGCCGAAGAAGGCACCGGAAAGTGAGCGCAACCATGACGAAGGTCGACGGGTGGGTGGATGTGCACGGCCACTTCACACCACCGACGTCCCTCCTCGTGCCACCCGCCTACTTCCCCGTCTTCGACGGCGCCGCTATCGGGCTGGTCGCCTCGGACTGCGGGGACTGCGGATTGTTGAGGGCCGAGGGGGCCGCCATCTCGGCGGCGGGGTCCGCGGCTTCCGCTTCCTCGTCCGCGGGGGCCGGGCGCGGGACGAGGTGGACGCCGGCGGCATCCAGGGCGCGCTTGATCCGCCAGCGCAGTTCGCGTTCCACGCCGGGGGCCTTGCCGGGCATGGTCTTGGCCGAGACGCTGATGGTGACCGTGTCGAGGTGCACCTCGCTCAGGCCGAGGACCTCCACCGGCTCCCAGAGCTGCTCGTTCCAGGGCTCGCCCTTGGACATCTCCTGGCCGGCGGTGGTGATGATCTCGCGGGCGTGCTCCAGGTCCTGGTCGGCGGCGATCACCACGTTGACGACGGCCGTGGACCAGCCCTGGCTGAGGTTGCCGATCCGCTTGACCTCACCGTTGCGGATGTACCAGATCGCGCCGTTGGGGCCGCGCAGCTTGGTGACGCGCAGGCCGACCTCGATGACCGTACCCGTGGCCACCCCCGCGTCGATCTCGTCGCCGACGCCGTACTGGTCCTCAAGGATCATGAAGACGCCGGAGAGGAAGTCGGTGACGAGGTTGCGGGCGCCGAAACCGATGGCGACACCGGCGACACCGGCGCTGGCCAGCAGCGGCGCCAGGTTGATCTTCAGGACGGAGAGCACCGTCAGGGCGGCGGTGCCCATGATCACGAAGGAGGCGACGCTGCGCAGCACCGACCCGATGGCTTCGGAGCGCTGCCGGCGTCTCTCGGCGTTGACGAGCAGACCGCCCAGCGCGGTGCCCTGGGCGGCGGCCACGGTGCGGTTCATCCGCTCGATGAGCTTGGTGATCGTGCGGCGGATCACATGCCGTAGCACCACCGCGATCACGATGATCAGCAAAATCTGCAGGCCGGACGTGAGCCACGTCCCCCAGTTCTCCTGCACCCAGCCGGCGGCGTTGGTGGCCTTATCCGTGGCCTCGTCGAGCGAGGTCGGGCCGGTTGAGCCGGGGGTGGCGGCGCGCAGGGGCGCGGCAGCGACCGGCGAAGCGGACCAGAACACAGTCGAACCTTCCGTGTGGGACAGCAGACCCGGGGCCTCGGTGGGATACCGGGAACCGGGCAGACCAACCACACTAACGGGGCAACGGGGGCGGTCCGCGCCCTTGTTCGGGTCGGACAGGTGGTGCGCGGTCGGGAATGAGCCGGATATGGCGGGGCTCGGCGGGGTGTGGTGGAAAACACCTCCGACCCGTTACTCGGTCATGGTGGCGCTCCCACCAGGCACCGGGGGACACTGTGGGGAGATCGTCCCGGCGCGAGCCACGCGCCGCCGGCGTACAAGGAGGCACCCGTGCCGCATGTCCTGGTCCTCAACGCGTCGTACGAGCCGCTCGGCGTCGTACCGCTCCGCCGCGCGCTCATCCTCGTACTCAATGAGAAGGCTGTCAGCCTTGAGGAGTCCGGCGCCCTGATGCACAGTGCGACCCATGTCATACCCGCCCCGAGCGTGGTCCGCTTGAAGCGGTTTGTGCGGGTGCCCTTTCGCGGCCCCGTGCCACTGACCCGCCGGGCGCTGTTCGCCCGTGACGGCGGGCGCTGTATGTACTGCGGTGGCGTCGCAACCAGCGTCGACCACGTCATCCCGCGCAGCCGCGGAGGTCAGCACACCTGGGAAAACGTCGTCGCCGCCTGCCGGCGCTGCAATCACGTCAAGGCCGACCGCCATGTCGCCGAGATCGGCTGGCGGCTGCGGCATCAGCCCGCTCCGCCGTCAGGACTGGCGTGGCGGATCATCGGCACGGGCCATCGTGACCCGCGCTGGCTGCCGTATTTGCAGCCGTACGGCGCGGATGACGCCCTGGCCCGGATCGACGCCGTATCGGCGTAGGTCCGGGTTTCTCCGTCTCTGACGGTGGCCTCGCCGCTCCCGCTCCGCCGGGGCGGACGCCGCCGGACCCTCGCCCCGTGGCCGGCCGCCGCGGTGCCGAGGGTCCCGCGGCGCCCACGACGGCAGCCCGCCCGCCGTACGGCTCACCCGTCATCCACCACGGCGGCCACCGCGCCCGCCGTATGTCTCACCCGTGGTCCGCAACCGCATATGCCTCCACCGACCACAGCGAGTAGCCGAAGCGCGTGGCCCGCCTGTCGCCCTGGATGCGGACGAAACGGGCGTCCTTGACGAGCGGCGCCGTGGAGCGGTGGCGACGGCGGGCTCCCGGCCCGGCCGGCGCCGGGCAGCCGGGCGCCGGGCGCCGGGCGCCGTGGTGATGGCGGGGGTCCCGGACGGCCGGTCGTGAACAGGGTGCGGGCGGGGGCGTGCGCGGTGCCACGGGCCGTGACGCAGGCGGTGTCACGGGCCGTGACACAGACGGTGCTGCGGGCGGTGCGCCGGGGCTCGCCGGTCCGCAGAACTTCCGTCCCGACGCCCGTTTCCTCCGCGTTCTCTGCGCCCTTGGGTGCTCCCCGCAGTGAAATCGCCTGCGTGAGGCATAATGTGACGTGGGTCACGTTTCGTGAGCAGATGCGTCTGCGATCGAGTCGAGTGGGTAGGGCCCATGTGTCCCACTACCGATGAACGGGAGGCCCTCGTGGCCGCATCCGCTCAGCTTCTCCTCGACGCCCTGTCCTCCAAACCGGGAGGTGCGACGATGGAGCGCGACATCTTCGACGGGGTGTCCGACCCCGATTCCGGTCTGGACGGCTCCGGATCCTTCAGCTTCGTCGAGCCGCCCCTGACCAGCGAGCCCCCGCTCGCCGACGCCGCCCCGCTGACCAGCGAGGTCCCGATCTCCGCCGAGCTGCCGCTGACCAGCGAGCCGACCGCCGCCGGTCTGGGTACGGAGTCCATGGAGGTCTGAGGACCCATGGGCCGCGCGCGGCTCGCCCGGCTGCACGGCATCGCCACGTCCTACGAGCCCTCGCCGGGCAGGAGCGTCCAGATCGCCGACGACACCGTCGTCGCCGTGCTCGCCGCACTGGGAGTCGATGCCTCGACCCCGCACGCCGTGCGCACCGCCCTGGCCGCGTACGAGGACGGCGCGGGCCGCGGCCTGCTTCCCCGCACCGTCGTCGCCCGCCCGGACCGCCCGCCCGGCCTCGCGCGTCTCCCCGAAGGCACCGTCCTGCGGGTGGAGACCGAGGGCGGCGGGGCCGTGGAAGACCTGGGGGTATCCGATCCGGCGGCGCTCGCCCGGCTGCCCCTGGGGGTCCATGTGCTGCACGCCCTGGCCCCCGACGGCCGCAGCGACCGGGCCCGGCTGATCGTCGCGCCCGACCGGGTGCCTGCGCCGCCCGGCCGCAGCCACGGCTTCCTGGTGCAGCTGTACTCCCTGCTGTCCCGGCAGTCCTGGGGCATGGGCGACCTCGGTGACCTCGCCGAACTCGCCGCGTGGTCCGGTCGCGCCCTGGGCACCGGCTTCGTCCAGCTCAATCCGCTGCATGCGGCCGTCCCCGGCCCGCCCACCGACCCGTCCCCCTACCGGCCCTCCTCGCGCCGCTACCCCGACCCGGTCCATCTGCGGATCGCGCACATCCCGGAGTACGCCCAGCTCACCGGCGCCGCGCGGTTACGGGCCGACGAGCTGGCCGGGCAGGCCCGTGCGCTGTGCGCCGGGGTGCTCGAAAGGGGTGCGCTGATCGACCGGGACGCGGTCTGGGCACTCAAGCGCGAGGCCCTGGAGCTGCTGTGGACGGTCCCGCTCGGTCCGGGCCGGCGGGCCGCGTACTGCGACTTCCTCGCCGAGCAGGGCGAGGCCCTGGAGGACCACGCCACCTGGTGCGCGATCGCCGAGCGGCACGGCCCCGACTGGCGCCGCTGGCCCGCCGGGCTGCGCGATCCCCGCTCCCGGGACACGGCCCGGCTGCGGCCGCAGCTGCTGGACCGGATCGACTTCCACTGCCGGCTGGTCTGGCTCACCGACCAGCAGCTGGCCGCCGCGCAGCGGGCCGCGCGAGAGGCCGGGATGGGCATCGGGCTGGTGCACGACCTCGCCGTCGGTGTCCATCCCTCCGGCGCCGACACCTGGGCGCAGCAGGACGCCTTCGCCGCCGGGATGTCCATCGGGGCGCCGCCGGACGCCTTCAACCCGCGCGGCCAGGACTGGGGCCTGCCGCCCTGGCGCCCGGACGCGCTGGCCGCCGCGGGCTACGCCCCCTACCGGGAACTGCTGCGCCAGCTGCTGCGGCACGCCGGGGCGCTGCGGATCGACCATGTGATGGGGCTGTTCCGGCTGTGGTGGGTCCCGGAGGGCCGGCCGCCGACGGAGGGCGCCTACGTCCGCTACGACGGTGAGGCGATGCTCTCGGTGCTGGCCCTGGAGGCGCACCGGGCCGGCGCCGCGGTGATCGGGGAGGACCTGGGCACCGTCGAACCGGGCGTCCGCGGCGCGCTCGCCGAACGGGGCGTCCTGGGGACCTCGGTGCTGTGGTTCGAGCGGGACTACCAGGGCGGGGGGCGGGAGACAGCAGCTGGGGGGCGGGAGACGGCAGCCGGGGGGTGGGAGACGGCAGCTGGGGGGCGGGAGACAGCACCTGAAGGGCGGGAGACAGCACCTGAAGGGCAGGAGGCAGCGGCCGGGGAACGGGAGGACGCGGACCGGCGCAGGGGCAGGGACGGGGCCGGGGCGCCGCCGGAGTCCGCCCCGCAGTCCGTCCCGGAACCTGCCCCGCAGTCCGCCCCGCAGTCCGCTCCGGAGTCCGCTCCGGAGCCCGCCCGGAAGGCCGCCCCCGAGTCCGTCGCCGTGGCCCGCATCCTGGCGCCCGAGGAGTGGCGCAGCGCCTGTCTGGCCACCGTCACCACCCACGATCTGCCGCCCACCGCGGCCCGGCTGGCCGGCGAGGACGTCGCGCTGCGCGAACGGCTCGGACTGCTCGCCGGGCCGCCGGAGCGCGAGCGCTCCCGCGCCCGGTACGAACGCGCCGAGTGGCTGCGGGAGTTGGTGCGGCGCGGTCTGCTGCCCGAAGGGGCGGGCGACGAAGAGGCGGCGGTCAAGGCCGTACACCGCTTTCTGCTGCGCACCCCGGCGCGGATGGTGGGCGTCTGGCTGCCCGACGCGGTGGGGGACCGGCGCCCGCAGAACCTCCCCGGGACATGGGATGAATACCCGAACTGGCGCCTTCCGATTGCCGGCCCCGACGGGCGTCCGCAGACCCTGGAAGAGCTGGCCGCCTCGCCCCGTCTGCATGCGCTGATGCGGGAACTGTCCGACGGGCAGCGGCAGTCCGCTGCCGCGGACCGGTTCCGGGCCCCGGGCGCAGCTGATGGACCTCCATGAGAAGCGGGTGAGCGCTTCTGGGTACAGGCGCGGACCGGCGGGGCACGGACGAGTGTCGCCCGGGGCACGGCCATCGGGCACCGGCGGATCCCGGCGCCGGTGGCCGCGGACGCCGTGCGGGTCACCCGTCGGGGAATCCCGCGGGCCGGTCCGGCTCGCGGGGGTGACGCCGCACCGGAGCCGGGCCGTGGACGGCCGGGCCGGCCCGGCCCGGCCGGGGCCGCAGGTTGTGCCACCCCGGGCGCGCGGGGCGGCAGGGCGTCCGATACGTTGACTTCGTGAGCAACAAGGTCAATAAGAATGTCCTGCGCGCCGGAACCATCACGGCCGGCACCGCGCTGATGCTGCTGATGTCGTCCCCCGCGTTTGCGCTCACCCGCGACGATGGTGACGACCCGGGTCCGGGCCTGAGCGTGATCCAGACGCTCGGCCTCTATGTCGCTGCACCCATCGTGCTGTTCCTGATCATCGCCGGGCTGGTCGTCGCGAGCGACAAGTCCCGCAAGCAGGCCAAGTCCAAGGGCTGACGCCGGGCACCAGCGACACCTTCGGGGCGCCCTTCGGTCACAGGACCGAGGGGCGCCCTTCGTCGTGTCCGGCCGGGGGAAGCGTCCCCGGCCAGGGCGCCCACCGGTGACAAGAACCGGTGGGCGCCCTTTGTCGTACCCGGATATTTCCGCGGGTGGAAAAGGGGTTGCGAGGCGGCTATCGAGCGCTTTTCGGCCGGTTTGAACGGGGGGTGATGTTTAACCGGCCCTAACCTACGATGACGTAACCTACGGGTCCGTAGGTCAAACCTACGGACCCGTAGGTCATCGTCCCCAGGAGTTCCCCCGTGACCATCGCCCCCGCCCGCCATAACGGAGAGCTCGGCCAGGCCGCCTGGAGCGACGCCCAGCTGCTCTATGCGCTCGAAGAGGTCGTCGAGAAGGAACTCAACCGCCATCTGAAGATCGCCAAGGACTGGATGCCCCACGAGTACGTGCCGTGGAGCGACGGGCGCAACTTCCCCGGGCCGCTGGACGGCGACGCCTGGGACCCCGAGCAGTCCAAGGTCAGTGACATCGGCCGGATCGCCCTCGTGGTCAACCTCCTCACCGAGGACAACCTCCCCAGCTACCACCACGAGATCGCCAGCCTCTTCGGCCGCGACGGCGCCTGGGGCACCTGGGTGCACCGCTGGACCGCCGAGGAGGGCCGGCACGGCATCGTGATGCGCGACTACCTGCTCACCAGCCGGGCCGTCGACCCGGACGAGCTGGAGCGGTTCCGCATGGCGCACATGTCGGAGGGCTTCGAGTCCGACAACGGGCACAGCATGCTGCACTCGGTGGCGTACGTCGCCTTCCAGGAGCTGGCCACCCGGATCTCGCACCGCAACACCGGCCACCACTCCGGCGACCCGGTCTGCGACCGGATGCTGGCCCGGATCGCCACCGACGAGAACCTCCACATGGTCTTCTACCGCAACCTCCTCGGTGCGGCCTTCGAGATGGCGCCCGACCAGACCATGTGCGCGGTGCGCGATGTCGTCACCGGCTTCCGGATGCCGGGCCACGGCATGCCCGGCTTCGAGCGCTCGGCCGCCCGGATGGCCATCGGCGGGATCTACAACCTGCGCATCCACCACGACGATGTGCTGCAGCCGGTGCTGCGCCATCTGAAGGTGCTGGAGATCGGCGGGCTGGGCCCGGCCGGGCTGGCGGCGCAGGAGGAGCTGGGCCTGTACATGGACGGGCTGGACGGCCAGGCGCGGAAGTTCGACGAGCGCCAGGCCGCCCTCCTCGCCCGCCGCGAGGCCAACCGCCGCGGCTGACCCGGCCGGCTCGCTCTCCCGCCGCCTGCGGGCGGGTGGCCGCGGCGGCGGGTGCGTACGCTGCCCGCATGGCCGACTGGGACCTCAAGAAGCTGCGCATCCTGCGCACCCTCCAAGAGCTGGGCACGGTCACCGCGACCGCCGAGGCGCTGCACATGACGCCCTCGGCGGTCTCCCAGCAGCTGACCGGGCTCGCCAGGGCGCTGGGGGTCACGCTCCTGGAGGCCCACGGCCGGCGGGTACGGCTGACCGGCGCCGCGCAGCTGGTGCTGCGGCACGCCGAGGCGGTCTTCGCCCAGCTGGAGCGCGCGGACGCGGACCTGCTGGGCTACCTCCAGGGCGAGGCGGGCCAGGTGCGGGTCGGCGCGTTCTCCACCGCCATCCCCGCGCTGGTGGTCCCGGCCGTACAGGAACTGCGCCGTACGCACCCGGGGCTGTCGGTCGCCGTACGCGAGGCGGAGGCGGAGGCCGCCTACGAGCTGCTGGCGGAGGGGAGCGTCGACCTGGCGCTGTCGCTGGCGGCGCACGCCCCCACCCCGCGCGACCCCAAGTTCAGCCGGGTCTCGCTGCTCGCCGACCCGCTGGACGTGGCGCTGCCGGCCGGCCATCCGCTGGCCGCGGAGCCGGGGCTGCGGCTGGCCGATCTGGCGGACGAGCCCTGGATCTTCGGCAGCAGCGGACCCTGGTCGCAGATCACCACCACCGCCTGCGAAAACGCCGGCTTCGTGCCCGAGCAGGCGCATGCCGCCGCCGACTGGAGCGCGATCTGGGCCATGGTCGCGGCGGGGATGGGGGTGGCGCTGGTGCCCCGGATGGCGATGGCGGGCGGCCTCGGCACCGTCGGGCACGGTGCGGGGGAGCGCGGCGTACGGGCGGAACCGCGCGGCGGCAAGGTGGCGCTGCGGGTGCTGCACGCCGACCAGCCGCGCCGCCATGTGATCGCCGCCGCCCGGCGCGGCTCCGAAGGGGCGCCGGGGCCGGCCCGGGTGCTGGCCGCGCTCCGGCAGGCGGCCGCCGGCCAGACACCGGAGGGCCCCATCGTTCAGCCCAGCTGAACGTATTCCTCAAAAACTTTCGATGGACCTGAGGGGTGGCCCGCTGCGACCGTGGAGCGGACCGCACCTCCCGCCCCGTCGAAAGGCAACGATGACCCCCCAGCCGGCCGCCGACACCACTGATCCGCACGCCAACGACGCGAACCCCTACGGTGGCGGAGACCCCTACGCCGACTACCGCGGCGGGGACTTCCCCTTCACGTCGCTGATCGATCTCGCCGACCGCCGCTTCGGCGCCGGGGTGACCGCCGCGAACGACGAGTTCTTCGCCGAGCGCGAGAACCTGCTCAAGCCGGGCCCGGCGGTCTTCGACCCCGAGCACTTCGGCCACAAGGGCAAGATCATGGACGGCTGGGAGACCCGGCGCCGCCGTGGCGCCGACGGCGAGCACCCCTTCCCGGCCGACGACGCGCACGACTGGGCGCTGATCCGCCTCGCCGCCCCCGGCGTGATCCACGGGGTCGTCGTCGACACCGCCCACTTCCGCGGCAACTACCCGCAGCAGGTCAGCCTCGAGGCCACCGCGCTCCCCGGCAGCCCCGGGCCCGAGGAGCTGCTCGCCGACGAGGTGGAGTGGGAGGAGCTGGTCCCGCGCACCCCCGTCCGCGGCCACGCCGCCAACGGCTTCGAGGTCACCGTGCAGCGCCGCTTCACCCACCTGCGGCTCAAGCAGCACCCCGACGGCGGCATAGCCCGCCTGAGGGTCCACGGCGAGGTCGTGCCGGACCCGGCGTGGCTCGATGCGCTCGGCACCCTCGACCTGGCCTCCGTCATGCACGGCGGCACCGTCGAGGACGCCTCCGACCGCTTCTACTCCTCGCCCGCCCAGATCATCCAGCCCGATCTGTCCCGCAAGATGGACGACGGCTGGGAGAACCGCCGCCGCCGGGTCAAGGGCACCCACGACTGGGTCCGCTTCCGTCTCGCCGCGCAGGGCGAGATCCGTGCCGTGGAGATCGACACCGCCTACCTCAAGGGCAACTCCGCGGGCTGGGCCGCCCTGTACGGGTGCGACGGCGACCCCTGTGACCAGGCCTCCTGGTACGAGATCCTGCCGAAGACGAAGCTCCAGCCCGATACCCCGCACCGCTTCGTGCTGCCGCGGACCGCCACCGCCACCCACGTACGGCTCGACGTCTTCCCCGACGGCGGTCTCGCGCGGATGCGCCTGCACGGTGCGCTCACCGAGGCCGGCCGCGCCGCCCTCGTCCGCCGCTTCGACGCACTCGGCGGCTGAGCCGTACCACGTGCTTCCGCCGGGCCCCGGGGGAGGGACGGGGCCCGGCGGATGCGTTCCTCAAGGCCGGTCAGGCCGCCGCGTCGGCCCGCTGCGCCTTCTGCGCCCGCTCGATCCCGGCCCGCGACTCGGTCATCAGCCGGCGCAGCGCCGCACTCGGCGCGGCCGAGGCCAGCCAGGCGTCCGTGGCGTCGAGCGTCTCCTGCGAGACCTGCAGCGCCGGGTAGAGACCCACCGCGACCTGCTGGGCCATCTCATGGCTGCGGGAGTTCCAGATGTCCTTCACGGTGGCGAAGTACTTCGCGGTGTACGGCGCCAGCAGCTCCCGCTGGTCGGTCTGCACAAAGCCGCCGATGACCGCCTCCTGCAGGGAGTTGGGGAGCTGGTCGGACTCCACCACCGAGGCCCAGGCCTCGGCCTTGGCCTCGGCCGTCGGACGTGCCGCGCGGGCCGTCGCGGCATACCGCTCGCCCGCCGAGGTCTTGTCCCGCTCCAGCTCCGCCGCGATGGCCTTCTCGTCCGCCCGCCCGGTGGCGGCCAGCCGCTGGAGCAGCGTCCAGCGCAGATCGGTGTCCACGGCGAGCCCAGGAATCTCCTCGGTCCCGTCCAGCAGGCCCTGCAGCAGGTCGAGCTGACCGTCCGTACGGGCCGTGGCGGCGAACGCACGGGCCCAGGCGAGCTGGTGGTCGCTGCCCGGCTCGGCCGCCCGCAGCTGCTCCAGGGCCGCCGCGGTCCAGGTCGTCAGGCCTGTCTCGCGCCACTCCGCAGCCGCGTACAGGTCCAGTGCCAGCTTCACCTGGCGGTGCAGCGACTGGACGACGCCGATGTCCGACTCCTTGCCGATGCCGGACAGCACCAGCGACAGATAGTCGCGGGCGGCCAGTTCGCCGTCCCGCGTCATGTCCCAGGCCGATGCCCACGACAGGGCGCGCGGCAGCGACTCGGTGAAGTCGCCCAGGTGCTCGGTGACGACCTTCAGCGACTCCTCGTCCAGCCGGACCTTGGCGTAGGACAGGTCGTCGTCGTTGAGCAGGACGACGGCGGGCCGCCGGGTGCCCACCAGCTGCGGTACGGGGGTCAGGGCGCCGTCCACGTCCAGTTCGATCCGCTCGGTGCGGACCAGCTTCCCGCCCTGCAGCTCATAGGCGCCGATCGCGATCCGGTGCGGCCGCAGCACCCCACGCGGCGGAGCCGCATCATCGGACACCGTGCCCTTGGCGCCGGCCGGCAGCGCCGGGGCCTCCTGCCGCACCGCGAAGGAGGTGATCACGCCCTCGGCGTCCACCTCGATCTCCGGGCGCAGGATGTTGATCCCGGCCGTCTCCAGCCACTTCTTCGACCAGGTCTTCAGATCCCGGCCGCTGGTCTCCTCCAGCGCGCCGAGCAGGTCCGACAGCCGGGTGTTGCCGTACGCGTGCGCCTTGAAGTACGCCTGTACGCCCTGGAAGAACTCGTCCATGCCGACGTAGGCCACCAGCTGCTTGAGCACGCTGGCGCCCTTGGCGTAGGTGATGCCGTCGAAGTTGACCAGCACATCGTCGAGGTCGTTGATCTCGGCCATGATCGGGTGGGTCGAGGGCAGCTGGTCCTGCCGGTAGGCCCAGGTCTTCATGGAGTTGGCGAACGTGGTCCACGAATGCGGCCACTTCGAGCCGGGGGCGTAGGCCTGGCAGGCGATCGAGGTGTAGGTGGCGAACGACTCGTTCAGCCACAGGTCGTTCCACCACTCCATGGTGACCAGGTCGCCGAACCACATGTGGGCCAGCTCGTGCAGAATCGTCTCCGCGCGCACCTCGTACGCCGCGTCCGTCACCTTCGACCGGAAGACGTACTGGTCGCGGATGGTCACCGCGCCCGCGTTCTCCATCGCGCCGGCATTGAACTCCGGCACGAAGAGCTGGTCGTACTTCTCGAACGGGTAGGCGTAGTCGAACTTCTCCTGGAACCAGTCGAAGCCCTGCCGGGTGACCGCGAAGATCTCCTCCGCGTCCAGGTGCTCGGCCAGCGACGGCCGGCAGTAGATGCCCAGCGGCACCGTCCGGCCGTCCTTCTCGTACGAGCTGTGCACGCTGTGGTAAGGACCGGCGATCAGCGCCGTGATGTAGGTCGAGATCCGCGGCGTCGGGGCGAAGCGCCAGATGTTTTCGCCGGGCTCCGGCGTCGGCGAATTGGAGATCACCGTCCAGCCCTCCGGGGCCTTCACGGTGAACTGGAACGTCGCCTTCAGATCCGGCTGTTCGAAGGACGCGTACACCCGCCGCGCGTCCGGCACCTCGAACTGTGTGTACAGATAGGCCTGCTGGTCCACCGGGTCGACAAAGCGGTGCAGTCCCTCACCGGTGTTGGTGTAGGCGCAGTCCGCCACCACCGTCAGCTCATTGCGGCCGGCCCGCAGCCCCGGCAGGGCGATCCGCGAGTCCTTGAACACCTCGCCCGGATCCAGCGCCTCGCCGTTGAGCACCACCTCGCGCACGGCCGGCGCGACCAGGTCGATGAAGGAGTCCGCGCCCGCCTCGGCCACATCGAACCGCACCGTCGTCACCGACCGGTACGTGCCACCCCCGCTCTCGGCGTCGCCCGGGGTACCCCCCTCCTGCGCGCCGGAGAGGTCGAGATCGATCTCATACGCATCCACGGTCAGCAGGCGCGCCCGCTGCTGCGCCTCGTCGCGGGTCAGATTCGTGCCAGGCACCAGGTCATCTCCTCGTAAGCGGCCTCGTATGCGGCGTTTCCGCCATCCTTCCACGGGGCGGGGCCGGTGATCGTGGGCGGTTTGCGATCGGGCACCGCCGGGGGTGCCGCCCGTCGCCCGCCGCCGCGAACACGGCGTCCGATTCCCGCCAGCCGGCCTCGCCCCCAGGGCCGACGCTGGACCCATGACGACCCACACACCGCACCTGTCCCCGCACCCCACGGCCCACACCGCTCTTCCCATCCCGGAAATCGCCCTCCAGGAGCTACGGGTCACCGATGACGCCGGGTGGCCCGCCGAGCCGTTCACCGCCCGTGCGGACGGGGTGCCGCACGATGCCGTCGGGTCGCTGCTGCGCTGCTGTCTGCGTGCGGCCCGGAGCGGCGAGCGGGTGGCGCTGGTCTCGTATGCGCCACTGCGCCGCTGGGCGGCCGGGACCGGGGCGAAGCCCGGGGCGTATGACGAGCAGGGGCCGGTGTTCATCCATGCCGAGGCGTGCGGCGGCCCGGACCGTGCGGCCGGCCGGTATCCGGCCGTACGGGCCGGTGCGCTGCGGACGCTGCGCCGCTACAACGACCGGGGGCAGATCACCGGCGGCCGGCTCCTGGAGGTTCCCGAGGACGCCGAGGCCGCGTTCGACGCGGCCCTCACGGAGGCGTTCGCCGACCCGGAGGTGGCTCTGGTGCAGGTCCGGGCCGTGGAGTACGGGTGCCTCCAGTTCGAGGTCCGGCAGCCGTGAAAGCCGGCCGTCGGCAGTCGTGAAAGCCGGTGGCACGGTGGCCGGTGGCCGTGAAAGCCGGCCGTCGGCAGTCGTGAAAGCCGTGAGCCGCCGGCCGTGAAAAACGGCAGCCGTGAAAAACGGCGGGTGCCCGTACGGAGACTCCGTACGGGCACCCGCCGTCATGCGGTGCGCTAGGCCGCGCAGCTCAGCCGCGCAGCTCCGCCGCGACCAGCTCCGCGATCTGGACGGCGTTCAGCGCCGCGCCCTTGCGGAGGTTGTCGTTGGAGACGAACAGCGACAGACCGTTCTCGGCGGTCTCGTCCGTGCGGATCCGGCCCACGAAGGACGCGTCCTGGCCGGCGGCCTGGAGCGGGGTGGGCACCTCGCAGAGGGCGACGCCGGGGGCGCCGGCCAGCAGCTCCTGGGCGCGGGCGGGGCTGATCGGACGCGCGAAGCGGGCGTTGACCTGCAGCGAGTGGCCGGTGAAGACCGGCACGCGGACGCAGGTGCCGGACACCTTCAGGTCCGGGATCTCCAGGATCTTGCGGCTCTCGTGGCGGAGCTTCTGCTCCTCGTCGGTCTCGTTCAGACCGTCGTCGACGACCGAGCCGGCCATCGGCAGCACATTGAAGGCGATCGGGCGGACGTACGTGTCCGGCTCGGGGAACTCCACGGCCGCGCCGTCGTGCGTCAGCTTGGTGGCGTCCTGCTCGACGGCCTTGCGGACCTGGCCGTCCAGCTCCTCCACACCGGCCAGACCGCTGCCGGAGACCGCCTGGTAGGTGGCGACGACCAGCGACACCAGGCCGGCCTCGTCGTGCAGAGGGCGCAGCACCGGCATCGCGGCCATGGTGGTGCAGTTCGGGTTGGCGATGATCCCCTTGGGGCGCTCGGTGATCGCCGACGGGTTGACCTCGGAGACGACCAGCGGGACGTCGGGGTCGCGGCGCCAGGCCGAGGAGTTGTCGATCACGACGGGGCCGGCGTCGGCGACCTTCTCCGCCAGCGCCTTGGACGTGGCGCCGCCGGCCGAGAAGATCACGATGTCCAGCGCCGAGTAGTCGGCGGTGGCCGCGTCCTCGACCGTGATCTCGGTGTCCTGCCAGGGCAGGGTGCGTCCGGCGGACCGGGCCGAAGCGAACAGCCGCAGCTGCTCGACCGGGAAGTTCCGCTCGGCGAGGATGCCCCGCACCACGCCGCCGACCTGTCCGGTGGCTCCGACGATTCCGATCCTCATGGGACTCCTTCTTTCTGGCCTGGCTCGGGTGTCTGCTCGGAACACCTGCTCAGTAGTGCCTCCATCATGTGTGTGACACCCGTCGCCTTGTCCAATCCGTTCCGTTCCGTGGCGGGTCGCACGGGCGGACGGCGACGGAGCGTGCCGGTGCGCACGCGGGGCGTACCGGCGCCGGCGGGCTCGCGGGCGTACCGGCCGGCCGGTGTGGTCGTGGGCATGGTCGTGGACATACCGACCGGCCGGTGGGCAGCGCGCCGCTACCCCGCGGAGTGAACGGCCGGCGACCGGCGGCCGCACCCCCGGGCAGGGCTCCATGACCGGCCGGTGGCCGGCAGATCCCTGTGCGGTGATGGGCTCCCCGCGTTGCGGTGGCGTTCACACACCGGTCATCCCCGATGCCAACCATCGCAGGTGACAGGGCAGTTGTGCTGCCCGGCCGCCTTCGCGTTCGCACCCGGGGAGCCTGCGTATGTCCCGTATACGGTCCGCCGCCGCCCGTCTTGACCGCCGTACGTTCCTCACCGCCACCGGAGCCGTCGGCGCCGCCACCGGCCTCGGTCTCGCCTTCGGCATCGGCCCCGACCGGTCGGCACAGGCCGCGACCGTCACCTCCGGCCCGGCCCCGGCCGCGCCCGTCCCGGTCGATGCCCCCGCGGTCCCCCGTACGCCGTACACCCGGGGCACCACGCTCGGCAGCGTGGCCGCCCCGCGCGGCAGCGGCGGCTACCGCCGGCTCGCCGACGGCCCCGCCTGGGACCGGGTCATACGCGCCGAGCTGGCCACGGCCCACGGCGGGCGCGAGCGGCGGCGCACCGCACTGGCGTCGTTCGTGCAGTTCACCGACCTGCACCTGGTCGATGTGCAGAACCCGCTGCGCTACGAGTACCTGCGCGCCGAGACGGCCAGCGCCTGGCGGCCGCAGGAGGCGCTGTCGGTGGCCGGGGTGGTCTCGCTGATCGAGCGGGTCAATGCGCTGCCCGGCGGGCCCGCCACCGGTGCCCCGCTGTCCTTCGTGATGACCACCGGCGACAACACCGACAACAACTCCAAGCTGGAGCTGGAGTGGCTCCTGACCGCGATGAGCGGCGGCCGGATCACCCCGAACTCCGGCGACCCGCGCCGCTACGAAGGTGTCCAGGACAGCGGGCTGAAGCTCTACTGGCAGCCGGACAGCGCGCTGCGCGACGCCGACAAGAACCTGGGCTTCCCACAGCTCGACGGCTTCCTGAAGGCCGCGATCCGGGCCGTCCACAGCCCGGGGCTGCGGCTGCCCTGGTACTCGACGGTCGGCAACCACGACTCACTGCCCGGCGGCTGCTATGCCCCCGGCGACCCCTTCTTCACCGAGATCGCCACCGGCGGCCACAAGCTGGAGACGCTGCCCGCCGCCGAGGCCGCCAAGGTCTGGAAGGCGGTCAAGGACGGCCTCGACCCCAAGGGCGCGGACTTCAAGCGGCTGCTGAAGGCCCACGCCAAGCAGGCCAGGAGGGTCACCCCCGACGAGCGGCGCGCCCCCTTCACCCGGGCCGAGTATCTGCGCGCCCACCTCGACCCGGCGCACACCGGCCCCGGCCCGCACGGCCACGGCTACACCTCCGCGCATCTCGACGCGAACCGCCTCTACTACACCTTCCGGGTCTCCGACGACGTCCTCGGCATCAGCCTGGACACCACCGACCCCGGCGGCCACTACACCGGCTCGGTCGGTGACGCGCAACTGCGCTGGCTGGAGCGGACCCTGCAGGAGAACGAGAAGGGGGAGAAGGCACATGTGCTGGTCTTCAGCCACCACACCGGCAAGACGATGAACAACACCCGCCCCGACCCGGCCCACCCGCACGAGAAGCGGCACGGCGGTGCGGAGCTGGTGGAGCTGCTGGCCGCCCACCCCCGCGTCGTCGGCTGGATCAACGGCCACAGCCACAAGAACGAGATCGTCGCGCACGGCAGCTTCTGGGAGATCTCCACCGCCTCGCACATCGACTTTCCGCAGCTGGCCCGGGTCATCGAGCTGGTGGACAACCACGACGGCACCCTGTCGCTGTTCACCACCCTGGTCGAGTCGGCGGCGCCGCACCGCACGGACTTCACCGACCTCTCGCAGACCGGACTGGCCGCCCTCTACCGCGAGCTGTCCTTCAACGCCCCCGAGGCCCGCACGGACCTCGCCGGCGCGGCCCGGGACCGCAACGTCGAGCTGCTGCTCAAGCGGCGCTGAGCGCCCGGACCGGCCGGGCACGCTTCAGCGCGGCAGCACCACCACATACGCGCTGGGCTCCCGGTCCCCCGCCGCCATCAGGGCCGTACGGATCACCGCGGCCTGCTGCTCGGGGGCCGTGCGCAGGGTGCGCGGCAGACAGCGCACGACGGTGATGCCCAGCCGCTCCAGATGCTCGCGCTTGTGGAAGAACGGCGACTGCAGCGGGTCCTCCTCGGGGCGCGCGGCCCGGGTGTCGATCTCCAGGGCCACCGCGTGCTCCGGCCAGAAGGCGTCCACACCGCCCAGCTGCGGCCCGCCCGGCAGCCGCAGCTCGACGTTCCACAGCGGGTCCGGCAGGCCGTGGGTGCGCACCATCGCATACAGCCGCTGCTCGGCCAGCGCCCGGCCCTCGGCCAGCAGGGTGTCCACCGCGTCCACCACGTGCGGCCGGGACAGCAGCCGGGCCCGGCTCAGCTCCCGCACCACGGAGGTCGCCTCGCAGTGGCCGCCGCGTACCGCCTCGGTCAGCAGCCGGCGCACCGTCGTGGCGTCGGTGAGCGCGCCGACCGCGTCCGCCACCGCGCGCGGCACCGGCGCGGCCGGCACCCCGGTGATCTCCTGCGCGACGGGCAGCTCCACCGTCCGCACGATCCGCGCGAAACCGGTCGAGCGCAGCCGCCGGGTACGGGCCACGAGCACGTCGATGCGGTCCAGGGCGAGCAGCGGGGGTGCCTCCGTGAAGCCGTGCAGGGCGAGCGCCGCCAGGCCGGTGATCATTGCCTCGGGGGCGTCCTGGGACTCGGCCGCCTGCCGGGGCACCGCCGGCCCCCGGTGACTGGCGTACAACAGGACCGCCCGCAGCCGTTCCTCGCCGGTGGGCGGCCCCGGGTGCAACAGATAGATACCGGGGAGCAGTTGTTGCCAGGGGCCGCCGGGGCGGCAGCGTTCGGCGGCCTCCGGCGCGGGGATGCCGTGCTCCCGCAGCTGACGGGTGCTCATCACCCGGCACTGCGCGTCGGAGAGGTGGCGGAGGGGGAGGGGGGAGAGCGGGGTGTCGTGGTTCATGACCCGTCGATTCCCGCGCCCGCTCCACTCCCTAACCGCTGTTACATGCCCGTACCACAAACCGGACAACCCTGTACTAAAGTACGGGCGTTCGACTGCCGAAAAGGGCTGGTCGTCACGGGGGTTACGGCCTCGGTCCGGCCGCCTCGTCACAAGCCTGTGCACGCAGCGCACGGGCCAGGTCGTCCCGCTTCTCCAGGACCAGCCGGCGCAGCGCCGGTGCCGCCCCTTCGTGCGCGGTCAGCCAGTCGTCCGCGGCGTCCAGCGTGGCCTGTTCCACCAGCCAGGACGGGAACAGCCCGTGCACCACGGCCATCGCGATCTCGATGGAACGCTCCCGCCACACCCGCTCGATCGCCGCGAAGTACCGCGGCCGGTAGGGGGCCAGCAGCTCCTGCTGCCCGAACTGCCCGAAACCGGCGACCGTCGCCTCCACCAGGGCGTTGGAGAGCGCATCGGACTCCACGGCCTGTGCCCACGCCTGCGCCTTGACCCCGGCCGAGGGGCGGGCGGCCAGACAGCGCACCTGGTGGCGCTTGCCGGAGGCGGTGTTGTCGCGCGCCAGCTCGGTGGCGATCACGGTCTCGTCCACGATGCCGTGCGCGGCCAGCGGCTCCAGGATCGTCCAGCGCAGCTCCTGGTCCACGTCCAGGCCGTCGATCTTCGCCGTACCGTCCAGCAGGCCCTGGAGCAGCTGGAGATCGGCGGGGCCGGCGGCAAGGGCGGTGAAGTGCCGGGCCCAGGCGAGCTGGTGGTCGCTGCCGGGCCCGGCCACCCGCAGCTCGTGCAGCGCGCCCTCGGCAAGCTCCCGGGCGGCGCGCTCGTGGCGGTCCGGCGCGGAGTACTGCTCCAGCGCCGTCCGCGCCTGCCCGTGCAGCGACTGCAGCACGCCGATGTCGGTCTCCCGGCCGGCGAAGCGCCGTACCAGGTCGAGGTAGTCGCGGGCCGGCATCAGCCCGTCACGGGTCAGGCCCCACAGCGCCGCCCAGCACAGCGCCCGCGCCATCGGGTCGGCCAGATCGCCGAGCCGGGCCCGCAGTGTGGCCAGCGAACCCTCGTCGAAGCGGACCTTGGCGTACGTCAGGTCCTCGTCGTTGACCAGCACCAGCTCGGGCCGTTCCAGGCCGGTCAGCGCGGGCACGGCGGTCCGCGGCCCGAAGACGTCCACCTCGGCGCGGGCGTAGCGCACCAGAGCGGAGTCCGCGTCCTGCCGCCGGTAGAGGCCGACCGCGACCCGGTGCGGCCGCAGCTGCGGGTGCGAGGGCGCCGCCTCCTGGAGGATGCTCAGCTCGGTGATCCGGTCCTGGGCGTCGTAAGTGACCTGTGGTGTGAGGGAGTTGACGCCCGCGGTCTGGAGCCAGGCCCGGGACCAAGCCGCCAGATCCCGCCCGGAGGTCTCCTCCAGCACCGCCAGCAGGTCCGTCAGCCGGGTGTTGCCGTAGGCGTGCCGCCGGAAGTAGCGCCGGGCGCCCTCCAGGAAGGCGTCCTGCCCCACATACGCGACCAGTTGCTTGAGGACGGCCGCGCCCTTGGCGTAGGTGATGCCGTCGAAGTTGAGCTTGGCGTCCTCCAGGTCACGGATGTCGGCGGTGACCGGGTGGGTGGAGGGCAGCTGGTCGGCGCGGTAGGCCCAGGACTTACGGCGGTTGGCGAAGGTGATCCAGCCGCCCGTGAAGCGCGTCGCCTCCACCAGCGCGAAGACGCCCATGAAGTCCGCGTAGGACTCCTTGAGCCACAGGTCGTCCCACCACTGCATGGTGACCAGATCGCCGAACCACATGTGCGCCATCTCGTGCAGGATGACGTTGGCCCGGTTCTCGTAGGACGCCTCGGTCACCCTCCCGCGGAAGACGAACTCCTCGCGGAAGGTGACACAGCCCGGGTTCTCCATGGCCCCGAGGTTGTACTCCGGGACGAAGGCGCTGTCGTACTTCCCGAACGGGTAGGGGAAGTCGAAGTGGTCGTGGAAGAAGTCCAGGCCCTGCTTGGTGACGGTGAAGATGTCGTCCGCGTCGAAGTGCTTGGCCAGCCCCTTGCGGCACAGCGCGCCGAGCGGGATCTCCAGCTCGGTGCCGTCCTCGAAGGTGCGGCGGTAGAGGTCGGACACGTAGTGGTACGGGCCGGCGACCACGGCCGTGATGTACGTCGAGATCGGCTCGGTCACCGCGAAACGGTGCCGGCCGCCCTCCGACTCGCCGTCCTGCGCACCGTTGCTGAGCACCCGCCAGCCTTCGGGGGCGGTCACCTCGAAGGTGAACGGGGCCTTGAGGTCGGGCTGTTCGAAGGTGGTGAAAACCCGGCGGGCATCGGCCGGCTCGTACTGGGTGTAGAGGTAGACCTCGCCGTCCTCGGGGTCCACGAAGCGGTGCAGGCCCTCACCGGTGCGGCTGTAGGCGCACTGCGCGTCGACGACGAGGGTGTTCTCGGCGGCCAGGGCGTCCAGCGCGATCCGGGTGCCGTCGAAGACCGCGGCGGGGTCCAGCTCCCGGCCGTTGAGGGTGACGGAGGTGACCGACGGCGCCAGCAGGTCGGCGAAGGTGGCGGCGCCGGGCTCGGCACAGCGGAAGCGCAGCGTCGTCCGGGAGCGGAAGGTCTTTGCGGCCGTACCGGACGCGACCGCTGAGCGGACGTCGAGCGCCACGTCGTAGGCGTCGACGCGCAGCAGCCGGCCCCGTTCCCGTGCCTCGTCCCGGGACAGATTCTCACCTGGCACGACGTGACTCCTTTGTCCTCGTCTCGAATATCGAACACCGGGAATCATGGCATGCCCGTTGTCGGTTGAACCTGCCACGGAACAGCGCCGCCGACCGACGTAGCACAGCTCTTATGAGGAGATCCCGTGTCCGACACCGCGAAGACCCCCGCAGACTTCTGGTTCGACCCGCTGTGCCCCTGGGCGTGGATGACGTCCCGCTGGATGCTGGAGGTGGAGAAGGTCCGCCCGGTCGAGGTGCGCTGGCATGTGATGAGCCTGGCGGTACTGAACGAGGACAAGCTCGACGAGCTGCCCGAGGCGTACCGCGAGAACATGCGCCCCGGCGGCAAGGCCTGGGGCCCGGTCCGGGTGGTGATCGCCGCACAGCAGCTGCACGGCGACGAGGTCCTGGGCAAGCTCTACACCGCGCTCGGCGCCCGCATCCACAACGAGGGCCTGGGGGTGACCCCCGAGAGCATCGCCGCCGCCCTCGACGACGCGGGCCTGCCCGCCGGCCTGATCGAGTACGCGGACAAGGACACCTACGACGCTCAGCTGCGCGCCTCCCACAAGGAAGGCATCGACCTGGTCGGCCAGGACGTCGGCACTCCGGTCATCGCCGTCCCCGGCCACGACGGGGGGCAGATCGCCTTCTTCGGCCCGGTCGTCACCCCGGCCCCCAAGGGCGAGGAGGCCGCCAAGCTGTGGGACGGGACGCTGATGGTCGCTTCCATCCCCGGCTTCTACGAGATCAAGCGGACCCGGACGCAGGGCCCGAATTTCGAGTGACACCGGGCCCGTGCCCCCGTTCCGTCCGGCGGAGCGGGGGCACGGACCAGCCGTCGCCGGTCCGCCGCCGGACAGGGGCCGGGCCCCACGAGTCACGTCCTCGTGGGGCCCGGCCGTTTCTCCGCCCGCCAGGCGAAAGGTGAGAAGACGATCACGAGGCGGGACGTCTCACGGCGTTACGGCGCCAGCAGCAAGTTGTTCGCGCGCTCCCGGGCCAAGCGGTACCGCTTGGCGACGTCCTGCCAGTTCACGACCTGCCACATGGCCTCGATGAAGTCCACCTTCTGGTTCTTGTACTGCAGGTAGAAGGCGTGCTCCCAGGCGTCGAAGACCAGGACCGGGACCGAGCCCTGTCCGACGTTGCCCTGGTGGTCGTAGATCTGCTCGACGATCAGCCGGCCGGAGACCGGCTCGTAGGCCAGCACCCCCCAGCCGGAGCCCTGGGTGGTGGCCGAGGCCTTGGTCAGCTGGGCCTTGAACCTGGCGAACGAGCCGAAAGACTCGGCGATCGCGTCGGCCAGCTCGCCCACGCCGTCCTTCTCCAGCGGCTCACCGCCGCCGTCGCCGGTCATGTTGTGCCAGTAGATGCTGTGCAGGATGTGGCCGGAGAGGTGGAACGCGAGGTTCTTCTCCAGGCCGTTGATGGTGCCCCACGCGTCCTTGTCGCGCGCCTCGGCGAGCTGCTCCAGGGTGTCGTTCGCGCCCTTCACATACGCCGCGTGGTGCTTGTCGTGGTGCAGCTCGATGATCTCGGGGCTGATGACCGGGGCCAGCGCCGAGTAGTCGTACGGAAGTTCCGGAAGTGTGTAGGTGGCCATGCCGAGCCTCTCCAACTGCTTACGACTTCTTATTGCAATCGATGTGCAGAAGCACGCTATCAGCAGGATCGGTCATCGGCCGGTCAATCGGTCATCGGCCGGTCATGGGCACCGGACCGGTCCCGAAGACGCAGGCGGGGCGGGACCTCCGAGGGAGGTCCCGC
>NZ_JBSHBP010000059.1:0-48268 GCF_053612065.1 Streptomyces sp. NPDC054765
CAGCGCCGATGGTACTGCAGGGGGGACCCTGTGGGAGAGTAGGACGCCGCCGAACAATTTTTCAGCTCCGGTCTCTGAACCTTTATGGTTCAGGGGCCGGAGCTTTTTTGCGTTTGTTCTCTTTTCCGGGTGGGCGTCGCCGGCTGTGCGTCGGGTTTCCCGGGATGGTGACCGGGGGCTGTGATGCTGGGGGCATGGGATATGCGGTCAGGACGGTGCGGGCGCGGGAGTGGGAGCGGCTGAGGGAGCTGCGGCTGACGGCCCTGGCTGATCCGGTCGCCCGGGTGGCGTTCACCGAGACCTTGGAGAGCGCGGTCGGCCGGCCGGACGAATTCTGGCAGCGGAGGGCGGCCGGCGGTTCGGCGCTGACGTTCGTCGGGGTGGCAGCGGACGGCAGTTGGGGCGGCATGGTGGTCGTGGTGGTCGAGGGGGCGGGGGACGTGGCACAGACGCAGCTGGTGGGGGTGTATGTGCGGCCGGAGCACCGTGGGACGGGGCTCGCGCGGGAGTTGTTCGCGGCAGCCATCAGATGGTCGTGGGATCTCGTCGAGCCGGTGGTGGAGCGCGTTCGGCTGTGGGTGCACGAGGAGAACCAGCGGGCCGAGGCGTTCTATCGGGGGCTGGGCTTTGTCGCGACGGGGCAGCTCATGGCCGATCCGAAGAACCCTGCCGCGGTGGAGCGGGAGATGGCGCTGGCCAGGGGGTAACGGTGTACCCGCCCCGCCTCGCCCCGCCCCGCCCCGCCTCGCCCTGCCCTGGCCGGTTCGGCCCGGTTCGATGCGATGGTCGCTTCTGCCTCGTAGGGCACGGACCCTCTCCGGCGGCGGGTCCTGCCCGGAACTGGCGGGAGACCCCGGGCAGGAGTCAGGGCGACAGGGAGTGGTGCGGCCAGCGGGCGCGGGCCTGTTCCTGGGAGCGCATGGTGGCCAGGGTCAAGAGGCCGCGGCTGCGGCCCGTTTCGAGGAGGCCGGGGAGCGCGGGCAGGGGGGCGAGCGCCGCGATGTCGTCCAGGACGAGGGTGAGTGGTGGGTCGAGCCGACCGTCAGATGACCGTTCGGCCATGCGGCGGCCGTGCTCGACCACGCTCGAGAGGAGTGCGGTGAGCAAGGGCATCGCACCCGGGTCGGTACGCGGATCCTCGATGGGATCGCCTACCACGTAAAGCGTTCCCCCCTCATCGATAAATGATTCAAGGATGACCGAATCTGCTCGATGTGGAGTGCAGGCATCCCGGATATGGATCGAGGAGAGGGCGGTCAGCGTCCGGCCGACCAACTGCTGTGCCGCTTCCCGGCGTTCGGGGTGGGCGGTGAGGACGGACTCCAGCTCGCCGGCCTGGCCGGCGGAGGCCTTGGCGCTGGTGCGCAGGATGCGGACGGGTTCCTGGGCGGCGCCGGTGGTGTGTGCCCAGCGGTGCAGCTGGCGGAACGGGCGGCCGTCCACCGCGGCGGCGTGCAGCCAGCAGCGCAGCAGGGTCTGGGCGGCGTCCGCGACGGCCGAGTCCAGCGCCCCGGCCGGGCGTACGGGGGCCAGCAGGGCGGTGGCGCGGGCGGTGGCCGTGGCGAGGTCCGTACAGCCGGAAGTCGGCGACCAGCGCAGCCGGGCCGGGGTGTCGAGGCGGTGGGTGGGGTCGTAGGTCAGCAGCGGGCCGAGCTTGGCGCGGGCGTCCTTGGTCTCGGACCAGACCGTGGGGTCCGTCGTGGCGACGATCAGGGGGCCCGCGGCGGCGGTCGCCGCGGTGAGGGACGCCGCGAGGGTGACGGCTCGGTCGGTGGCGAACTGGAGGCGTGGGAGGGCGGGTTCGGCGAGGGGGTCGGTCGTGCCGGTGCCGGGGGGCGCCGGGGTGGTGGGGGGCGCGGTGCGTTGCTCGGGAACGGGGCCGGTGGCGGTGGTGGTGGCGGGTTCGAGGGGCGGGGCCGGTGTGGCGGGCGTGGCCGGCCGGGCCGGTGCGTCCTCGGTGTGTGCCGGGGGCTGCGGGGGCTGCGGGGGCGCGGTGGGCTCCGGGGCGGTGCGGGCCGTCTCCCGGACCGCTTTCCGGGCCGCCCGTGCCTTTCCGGCCCGCCGTGCGTCCCGTTCCGCCGTCAGGGCCTCGTATGCCGCCTCGCGGGCCTCCCCGGCCTTCGCCCGGCGGGCCGCCCGTAGGGCGCGGTAGCGGGTGACCGTCCCCAGCGTGAAGATCGTCAGGACCAGCAGCACCATCAGCTCGCCGATGAGGATGCCCCAGAACAGGCCGTATCCGGAGAGCTGGCCCCTGGGGGTGTCGGGCCAGGCGGCTGCCATGTCGTGCGGTGCGGCGACCAGATGACGCAGTGCCATCGGCGTACCGGGGTAGGTGACGCCGTCGGGCCAGGCGCCGTGGGTGAACAGCCCGGCCAGCCCGGTCGCGGTCCACACCAGCAGGGTCAGGCCCAGCAGGAAGGCGAGCAGTCCGACCAGCAGGGAGTCGGGGATGCCGCGCCCCCGCCCGCCGGGTGCGTCGCGGGGGCCACGGCCGCCTCGTTCGTCGTCGTATCCGCGGGTCACGCCACCGTCTCGCTCGACTCGTCTCTCCACTGCCGCTCCATCGCCATCGCCTCGGCGCGGGCCTCGGCCTCGGCGTCCGCCGCCGCCTGGAGGGCGCGCGCCTCGTCCGTGGGCATCGCGGAAGCCTCGGACATCGCGGAGGCCTCGGTCATCGCGCGGTCGGTGTAGACCAGCGGGCGTTCGGCCTCGGTGATGAGGTGCTTGACGACCTGGACATTGCCGTTGACGTCCCAGACCGCGATGCCGGGAGTGAGGGTGGGGATGATCTCGACGGCCCAGCGGGGCAGGCCGAGCACCCGCCCCGTGGCGCGTGCCTCGTCGGCTTTCTGGGCGTAGATGGTGCGGGTCGAGGCCATCTTGAGGATCGCGGCGGCCTCCCGTGCGGCGGCGCCGTCGACCACGTCGCTGAGGTGGTGGACGACGGCCACGAAGGACAGGCCGAGCCGCCGGCCGAACTTCAGCAGCCGCTGGAAGAGCTGGGCGACGAAGGGCGAGTTGATGATGTGCCAGGCCTCTTCGACCAGGAAGATGCGCTTCTTGCGGTCGGGGCGGATCCAGGTGTGTTCCAGCCAGACGCCGACGATCGCCATCAGGATCGGCATCGCGATGGAGTTGCGGTCGATGTGCGAGAGGTCGAAGACGATCAGCGGGGCATCGAGGTCGATGCCCGCCGACGTGGGCCCGTCGAACATGCCGCGCAGGTCACCGTCGACTAGGCGGTCGAGGACCAGCGCCACGTCCAGACCCCAGGCCCGGACGTCGTCTATGTCGACGTTCATCGCCTCCGCCGACTCCGCCTCCGGGTGCCGCAGCTGCTCGACGATGTCGGTCAGGACGGGCTGGCGGTCGGTGATCGTGTCGTTCACATACGCATGGGCGACCTTGAGGGCGAAGCCGGAGCGCTCGTCCAGGCCGTGGCCCATCGCGACCTCGATGATCGTACGCAGCAGGGCCAGCTGGCCCGTGGTGGTGATCGACGGGTCGAGGGGGTTGAGGCGGATGCCGCCGTTGAGGGCGGCGGTCGGGTCCAGGCGGATGGGGGTTATCCCCAGTTGCTGGGCGATGAGGTTCCACTCGCCGACGCCGTCCTCGCCCTGGGCGTCCAGGACGACGACCTGCCGGTCGCGGAACCGCAGCTGCCGCAGGACGTAGGTCTTCTCCAGCGCGGACTTGCCGTTGCCGGACTCGCCGAGGACCAGCCAGTGCGGGGCGGGCAGCTGCTGGCCGTAGAGCTGGAAGGGGTCGTAGATATAGCCCTTGCCGCTGTAGACCTCACGGCCGATGATCACGCCGGAGTCGCCGAGGCCGGGGGCCGCGGTGGGCAGATAGACCGCCTGCGCCTGGCCGGTGGAGGTGCGTACGGGCAGCCGGGTCGTCTCCACCTTCCCGAACAGGAAGCTGGTGAACGCGTCGGTGAGTGCTCCGAGCGGATCGAGCATGGCCATGACGTACGCGCCTCCCAGCGGCTTTAGCGGCGGATCCCGGTCGCGAACGGCAGGGTGTTGACGAACGCCCGGTGGTGCTCGCGGTCGCACCACTCCAGCTTGAGGTAGGACTTGCCGGCCGAGGCGCGGATGGTGCGCTTGTCGCGCGCGAGCGCCTCGGGGGAGCGGGAGGAGACCGTGAGGTAGCCGACGAGGTTGACGCCGGCGGCGCCGGAGGCCAGGTCCTCGCCGCGCTGGTCCACCCGGCCGTGGTGCGCGACGTCCCGTGGGTCGACGACCCGGTTCATCTTCGCCGCGCGGCTGGCCTCCGCGTCGTCGTTCGTCTTCTCCGTCAGCATCCGCTCGATGGCGACCTCGGTGGGCTCCAGGTCCATGCAGACCGCGACCGTGCGGATCACGTCCGGGGTGTGCACCAGGAGGGGCGCGAGGAAGTTGACGCCCACCGGGGTCAGCGGCCATTCCTTGACCCAGGCGGTGGCGTGGCACCACGGCGCGCGAGTCGTCGACTCCCGTGTCTTGGCCTGCAGATACGTCGGCTCCATCGCGTCCAGCTCGGCCGGCCAGGTGTTGCGCTTGCTCATCGCCTGGATGTGGTCGATGGGGTGGTCCGGGTCGTACATGGAGTGCACGAGGGAGGCGAGCCGGGCCTGGCCCAGCGGCTGGCGGACGCGGATGTCGGCCTCGGCGAGCCGGGCGCAGATATCGGTCAGCTCACGGGCCATCACCACCGCGAGACCGGCGTCCCGGTCCAGCTTCTTGCGCAGCAGCCCGCCCTGGTGCATCCGGGCGGCGCGCGCCATGGTGTGCGCCTCGGCGGCCAGCTCGCGGGTGTAGTGCATACAGGCGACGAGGTAGGCCCGGTGCTGCTCGGAGGAGGTGGAGACCATCGACTGGAGCTGGTCGTAGGACTCCTGGAGCCAGGCCGGGGAGGAGCGGTCGCCGCGCTGGGAGACGTCCTTGGCGTGCGCGTCCGGGTCGGCGGGCAGCGTACGGGCCAGCATCTGCAGCCGGGTGACGAAGCCGTCGCCGTTGGCCACATGCTTGAGCAGCGTCCCGAAGCGGTCGACCAGCGCCTCCTGGTCCTCACTGTCCCGCAGGCCGACGCCCGGCCCCTCGATCTCGATGGCGGCCGTCACGGTCTTGCGGTCGGCGTGCAGCAGCACCGCGATCTCGTCCGGGCCGAACGGGGCGGAGAGCCAGTTGATCCGCCCGATACCGGGCGGCGGGCCGATCTCGACCTCCCGGCCGTCCATCCGGATGCCCGCCTCGGCGACGCCGGAACGGTAGGTGGCACCGCGGCGGAGCGTACGGCGGAAGCTGCGCCGGATCTCGAACCACTTGTAGAACGTACGGCCCTTGTACGGCACGTAGACGACGGCGAGCGCCAGCATCGGAAAGCCCGTCAGGGACACGATCCGCAGCGGCAGCATGGGGACCAGCAGCCCGCACATCATGCCGAGGAACGCGCCCGCGATGATCAGTGCGATCTCACCGGTCTCGCGGTTCTTGCCGACGATCGCGTTGGGCCGGGCGCGGCCGATCAGATAGGTGCGACGTGGCGCGATCGGGTGGGACTGCGTGCTCAACGCCCCTCACCTCCTGCTGTTTTGCCGGTGCGGGAGCTGCTGCCCGGACCGGGGTTCGTACGGGGGGCGGGGGTGGCGGGTGCCGGGCCGCGGCCGCCGCCGGTGCGGGAGCTGTGCGCGGCGACACCGCCGGCCACCGCGTCGGCCGGCCGGGACTGGCCGCCCTGCGCGCCCTGTGGCTGCCCGCCGCCGTCCCCGCCGGACCTGCGGGAGCTGTGGGTCTTGATGCCCTGGGACACCAGCGCGGCGGGCGAGGAGATCATTGCGGCGGCCTGGCTGCCGTCGGTGGCCCGGCCCTTGTTCGTACGGGCCGAGACCATCTCGTCGCCGAAGCCGGGGACGAAGCGGTAGATCACCGCGCTGGCGAAGATGGCGAGGACGATGATCGCGAGGCCGGAGACGACCGCGGAGAAGGCGTTGGGGCCCTTGTTGTGGGACAGCGCACCGGCGATGCCGAGCACGATCACAATGACCGGCTTCACCATGATCACAGCGATCATGATGCCCGCCCAGCGCCGCACATGCCCCCACATGTTCTTGTCGACGAGCCCGGCGTAGACGACCGTGCCGAGCAGCGCCCCGACGTACAGCAGCGCGGCCCGGATCACCAGCTCCAGCCACAGCACACCGGCGGCGAGGACCGACACCAGCGACACCACGATCAGCATGATCGGGCCGCCGCCGATGTCCGTGCCCTTGGTGAGCGCCTGGGAGAAGGCGCCGAAGAAGGTGTCGGTCTGCGCCCCGGTCCCCTTGGCGATGATCTCGGTGACCCCGTCGGTCGCCGAGACGATCGTGTAGAGGATCAGCGGGGTGAAGGCGGAGGCGAGGACGGTCAGCCACAGGAACCCGACCGCCTCGCTGATCGCTTCCGTGAGCCGCACGCCGCGCACCGCGCGCTTGGCGACGGCCAGCAGCCACAGGACGAGGGTGAGGATGGTGGAGGCGGCGAAGACGACGGCGTACTGCCGCAGGAAGGCGGTGTTGGTGAAGTCCACCTGGGAGGTGGCCTGCACCGCGTCGGAGAGCTTGGTGACGATCCAGGAGGCGGCCTTGGCACAGCCCCTGGCCAGGGAATCGAGGGGGTCCAGGGGGTTGTTGTCGGTGAGGCCGCCGGGGGGTTTGGGGGCGCCGGAGCCGGCTTTGTCGCCGGATTGGCAGTAGTCCTTGGCGGGGCCGTGGATGAGGTCGCAAGGATCACTGCTGGGCGTTGGGTGGGGCGCGGCAAAGGCACGTGTCGCGACGAGGACGGACGTAACCTGAACGGCTGTAATGGCGACCGAGAGCGAGAAAGCTCGGTTCCGTGGGCTACCGCGCATAGGTGAAACCTCCGTACCCCTGGACTGCACCCGCGATCTCCTTCGCTCCGGAAGCAGGCACGTCCCCGCTGACCGGTGCCGGGCCGTCTTTCTGCGAGTGCGTGAGCGACTTCCAGTCGTTGTTGGTCCACGCGAGCTTCATGGTGATGGTGAACCAGCTGGTGGTGACCGGCTTGGTTGAGCCCTCGCCGGCCATGCCGAGGAGACCGGTGCACCACACTTCGACGGTTGCCTGGTCAGCGGAGAATGCTGTGACCTTGGTGCCGATCGGGACGGTGCGTGAGACGAAGGTCAATCCAGGAGGTGTGGTTCCGTCCGCCTTGAGTCCCACGTTCTTGAAGAAGCCCGACGAGTAGGCTCTATCGAGCTTGTTCTGGAACGCGGCGGCGGCCGACTGTGCCATGACAGTGGCGATGATCTTGTGCCGCTTGTCCGCGTTGAACATGTCGGTGGACCCCAGCGCCACCGCATAATTCGCCGCCGCCGACTGCGCCCCCTGCTCCGTCTTCGCGAACCCCGACGCGATCCCCCCGTTCTTGCCGGTGACCGGCTTGGTGCCGGTGGGGGCCGTGGGCTGGGCCTGGCCGGCGTCCTTGGGGGAGTCGCCGGCGGGGGTCTCGCTGTTGCCGCTTCCGCCGCGGTTGGCGAAGGCGATGGCCGCGAGCAGCAGGACGACCACGCCGACGATGGTGATGAGGTTGCGGCTGGACATGCCTGACCGAGGCCGCCGTCCCGAGCCGTAGAGGTCACCGTCGTTGCCGGGAAGTCTGGTCCGGGTCTGACCCGTCTCGGGACCGTGGTGGCCGTCGCCGCCATAGCCGCCGTCGTCACTGAGACTCATCGCGCCTGTGCCCCCTCTGCCGCCGTCGCCGTGCGTGCCGTAGTTGTGCCGCCCTCATATGACCGTAGCCGCGCGGGCGGCGACTCGGGTGCAGCGGTACGAGTACATCTCACCGTGACGGGTCCTCAGATGGGGTACGGCAGAGGCGAATGGGGGACTGTGGGTCATTTGTGTTCATCGCCCGCTCCGCGGTTGCCGTCGCCTTCTTGCGCCTTCATGTCTCCGGGTCCACCTGTCCCCGCACGGCGGCCCGCCCAACCCGTCCGCTGGTGGCGGGGGTGCCGAGGGCACGGGGTCGGGTCCGTCGGGCCGGGCGTGAGGGGGCGTCAGCATGTGGCCTCGGCAGGGGAGGTGGGGCCGGTGGGGGCGAGTGGGGGCACGGGGCGGCGGAGAGATGGCGGGCGGGGGCGCATGGGGCGGCCCGGAACGGGTGCGTGCCAGGGGCGGTGCACCCTGCGGGCGGCCGGGCGGGGCGGTGGTACGTCCCGAAAAGTGGCCGCGCTAGACGGCCATTCCGTAGACGATGGTGAACAGCGTCCCCAGGGAGCCGATGATGAAGACGCCGGTCAGGCCGGCCACGATCAGGCCCTTGCCCTGTTCGGCGCTGAAGGTGTCGCGCAGCGCGGTGGCGCCGATGCGCTGTTTCGCGGCGCCCCAGATCGCGATGCCGAGGCACAGCAGGATCGCTACCGCCATGACCACTTCGATCATCACGCGGGCTTCGTTGCCCAGGCTCCCGAACGGCCCCCAGTCCGGGGCGATTCCGCCGATGATGGTGGTGATGTCGCCTTTTTCGGCCGCAATGAACATGTGTGAACTCACCGCCCCTTGATGGGTAGTTGTCTTCCCGTGCCGATGTGGCACAGATCAGTCTCTATCTTCGCTGACAAACAGGCCATCAGCTGTCGACTTGGCGGCTTTCTTTGACGGATCCCGTGGGAGTGGCGTGTGCGTGTGGGCGCAGGCCGTCCATTGAACCGACTGGTCTCACTGTGTGTATCACGGGGGTCAACCCTGAGCAATGATCATCGGAATGAGCGGTGGCCGGTCCGGCGCGCCGTGCCGGCCGGGGGCCGTTCGGGTGCCGGCGGTGGGCCGTACGGGGTCACTTCGGGGCGTGTGACATGGCGAATATCATGACGAGCGCCACGAGGTGGAGGGCGAACGGGAAATGCCCGACGCGCCACCACGGGTGCCGGCTCATCTGCTTCTGATTGTCCGGGTCCGCGGTTCTCGTCCTGTCCCGGGGCTCTTGTGCGGTGTCGCTCATCCGGCGGTGTGCCGGGTGCCGTCGTGAGAGGCATCGCACCCCGCTGCGGAGCGTCCCCTGCGCCGTGCCGTGCGCCGTCGTGACGCGCCGGGGGTGGTGCAACGCGCGGGGAGCGACCGGAAAAAGGCAGTGAACCGCGGCTGAATGGGGGAGGGTTGGGGGGTGCGGAAATTCTGGGTGGCCGGTGGGCTCGGGGTGGGGCTGGTGCTCTGCCTGCTCGGGCTGCTTGTGATCGGTACGTACACGGTGGCGGCCGGGCTGGCCGGGGCCGGCGGGCGGGCGCTCGGGCTGGCGAAGGGCGCGGTGCCGGCCGAGTACCAGCAGCAGGTGCAGAAGTGGGGGGCGCTCTGCCCGGCGATAAGCCCCGCGCTGCTGGCGGCGCAGCTCTACCAGGAGAGCGGGTGGAACCCCAGGGCGCAGAGCCCGGCGTCCGCGCAGGGCATGGCGCAGTTCATCCCGGGGACCTGGCAGACCCACGGTGTCGACGGGAACGGCGACGGCAAGAAGGACGTGTGGGACCCGCAGGACGCGATCGCGTCGGCGGCCTCGTACGACTGTGAGCTGGCCAGTTATGTGAAGGGTGCGCCGGGCGACGCCACGCACAACATGCTCGCCGCGTACAACGCGGGGGCGTACCGCGTGATCCAGTACAACGGTGTGCCGCCGTACCGCGAGACGCAGAACTATGTGAAGACCATCACGACCCTGGCGAAGAGCTTCGAGGCGCCGGCCGGCCCGGTGGCGCCGTCGAAGCAGGCCGCCGGGGCCATCTACTTCGCGCAGGAGAAGCTCGGCACGCGCTATCTGTGGGGTGGTACCGGAACGGCGGAGCAGGGCGGGCGGTTCGACTGTTCGGGGCTCACCCAGGCCGCGTACCACTCCGTGGGCATCGATCTGCCCCGGGTGGCGAACGACCAGTGGAACGCCGGGCCGCATCCGAAGCGGGACGAGCTGCTCCCGGGTGACCTGGTGTTCTTCGCCTACGACCTGAAGGACCCGCGGTCGATCCACCATGTGGGGATCTATGTGGGCGGCGGGTACATGATCAACGCGCCGTACACCGGGGCCGTGATCCGGTTCGACAAAATCGATACGCCGGACTACATCGGTGCCACCCGCGTCACGTCCGATGGCGCAAAAGCGCTGCCCGGCACGAACGCTGCGTGAACATAGGGCCCTGAACTGCGGTGATGAATCAAGCTTCGATAACGTCCTGGTGATCATCCGGTGGAGAGTGGAACGCCGGGGGTGGGCATGGCGTTTTCTGGGAGTGCGGACGTAGCAGAGCTCGGCGCAGCACAGGCTCGACGACCACGGGGGCAGGCAGCACACGACGGCGCTCGCGCGCGCGAAAGATAAGGGGCCGCGGCAGATGGCTGGACTCGCACTCGAGGGGCCGAACCCCGACGTCGACGTGCTCGACGGCATCAACGGCCTCGCGAAGGACGCCCCCCACTGGGTCAACAAGGCCATGGAGTACATCGGCGAGTACGGCATCATCGCCGGCCTCGCGGTGCTCTGTCTGATCGCCTGGTGGTCCGCGCGCCGCCGGCCGGGCGCGCCGTCCGTCGTCGCGGGCCTGGTCTGGGCGCCGCTGGCCGCGGGCATCGCGCTGCTGGCCAATATCCCGATCCGGGATTTCGTCGAGCGGCCGCGGCCGTTCAAGGACCATGCCGGGCTGGAAGTGCTGATCCCCGGCAAGAGTGACTTCTCCTTTGTGAGCGATCACGCGACGCTCACCATGGCGGTCGGTGTCGGACTGTTCCTCGCCCACCGGAAGTACGGCCTGATCGGGATCGCGCTGGCGCTCGCGGAGGGCTTCTGCCGTGTCTACATGGGCGTGCACTATCCGACCGACGTGGTCGGCGGGTTCGCCCTGGGCACCGCCGTCGCCCTGCTGCTCGCGCCGCTTGCGCAGGCGCTGCTGGTGCCGCTGACGACGGCCGTCGGCCGGTCGAAGGCGGCCTGGCTGGTGCGGGCGCGGGGCGTCGAGGCGGCGGGCACGGGCGGCTTCACCCAGGATGCCGAGGGTGGCCGGGTGGTGGCCACGGGATCGGCGATGCCCCGGGGAAGCAAGGACCGGGACAAGGATCTGGCGGCCTGAGGGCCGCGGCGGCCGGCCGGACGGACCGGCCCGACGGCTTCGGCACGTGACGACCTGGCGGATGCGGACGGCCCGGACCCCATGCGGGGGCCGGGCCGTCCGTGTGTCCGCCGGTGTCAGAGCGCCTGCGGGAAGGTGCTGAACAGCCGCTGCGGGTCGTAGGTCCGCTTGACCTGGGCGAGACGGGTCGCGGCGGCGCCGTAGTAGGCGGACTTCCAGTCGGACAGGCCGGGGTCGGTGTAGTTCTGGTAGGCGGCGCCGGAGGAGTGGCGGCGCATCGCGTCATGGAAGGAATTCAGCCACGCTGTGCGCGTGGCGGACGAGCCGTTCGCCGGCCACGACGTCAGGTACTGGGCGAGGAACTGCGAGCCGCGGTGGACGAAGGCGGTGTCGGTGCGCCCGACGCGGTTGACCGCGCCGCCCAGCGCCGTCAGCGCCACGTTCCCGTTGACGCCCTGTCGGCCGCCGCGCTCGATCTGGTCCATCAGGGTGCGGATACCGGTCGCGGACAGCGCGTGGTCGAAGAAGTGCGAGCGGGCTGCGTAGGTCTCGCGGCCCAGCTGTCCGGAGCCGGTGTGGCCGGGCAGCGAACCCGGCATATGGCACTGCGCGGTGGACTTGGAGGAGCAGCCCGCGTAGGACTCCATCGCGTCCAGGTAGCCGATGGGCGTCAGATGGACGGAGGTGGCCGGGCCGGGGCCGCCGGGCTGGTCGGCGAGCTTGTCGACGGCGTTCTGCAGCTCGTGGTAGCTGCCCAGGGAGAAGGCGGCGACGGAGACGGACGGGGTGTTGCCGGGGCGGGCGTCGAGATGGCAGGTGGACCAGATCTCGTCGGCCTGTACCGGTCCCCACTTCTGCCAGGACGCCACGACCTTCGCCGCCTTGGCCCACGGCCAGGTCATGTACCCCATGACCGCGCGGGGCGCCGGGTGCGTACGGAAGCGGAGTTCGGTGACGACGCCGAAGTTGCCGTTGCCGGCGCCGCGCAACGCCCAGAACAGGTCCGAGTGCTGGTTCTTGTCGCAGTCGACGGTCTTGCCGTCGGCCGTGACGAGGGTGGCGCCGACGAGGCTGTCGCAGGTCAGCCCGTAGGCGCGGGAGACGACGCCATGGCCGCCGCCGAGGGTGAGACCGGATATGCCGACGGTGGGGCAGGAGCCCCCGGGTATCGTCACGCCGTGCGCGCCCAGGCCCTCGTAGATGTCGATGAGCTTGGCGCCGGCGCCGATGCGGGTGGTGCCGCCGGACGGTGCGCCGACCTTGGAGAGGGCGGAGACGTCGATGATGAGCTTGCCGTTGCCGCTGGACCAGCCCGCGTAGGAGTGGCCGCCGCTGCGGATGGCGACGGGGGTGTCGTGACGCCGGGCGAAGGTGAGGCATTCGGCGATGTCGGCGGGGTGCTCGACGTACGCGATGGCCGACGGCTTCAGCGTGTCGTAGCGGGTGTTGTAGAGGCGGCGGGCGGTCGCGTAGGCGGCGTCCGAGGCCCGTATCAGCTTGCCGTCCAGGCTTTTGCCCAGCGCGGTCCAGGAGGACTCGGAGGCCTGTCCCCGGACGGCGCCCGCGGCCGCGGCGGCCGCGTTGGTCTGTGCCGTGCCGGCGCCGGACGTGGCCCCCGTGGCGGACGCCGAGCCCGCCTTGCCGGTCTTGTTGTCGCAGCCGGTGGTCAAGGCGACCGAGGCCGCCGCCAGTCCGCCGCCCGCCTGCAGGAGTGTGCGCCGCTTCACTGGGATGAATCCCCCTCGATGTTTTTGTACGGTCCTGCCCCGTCTGCCGATGGCCGGCCGCCGGCCACGGGGCATGTGCCGGGAGTGCCGCACCGGGCGGCCGTGGCGGCGCGCTGCCCTCGCGTTCCGCTGTGCCCGGTATTGCCGCGCGCTGTCCGGTGTCGTCCTCGAAGTCCGTTACCGGCGCGGCGCGTTTGCTTCCCCCACTAGGCAGATGCCGTACGGGCGTGGGGGGTTCCCGGAACGGACTCGCTCATTCCAGGGGGCGCCCGGGTTCGGGTTCCGGGTCCGTTCCGGTCTCGGCCAGATGGCGCTCCGCGTCCGTACGCGCCTGTGAGCGGGCGCGGCGGGCCGGTCCCCGCCAGCCGCAGGTGCAGCGGGCCGTGCAGAAGGAACCGCGCTCGGTGGTGGAGGTCGCATGGGGGGCTCGGTCGGGCACCCCGTCACGCTACGCGTCCCAGGTGCCCTTGCGTGACGAGCCCCCTGGACGGTCGTTGAACCGGTCGGTCGACGGAACGTCAGATGCGGCGGTGGCGGAACGTTTGACCCTCCCGAGCGGACCGGCCGGCCCAGGCCGGTCCCGAAGACAGCGGCCGAGGGGGCTCGTACGCGATGGTGGTGCAGGACAGGCGAAGCGGCGGCGCGGTCGTCGTGGCTGTGGCGTGCGGGACGGGTCTGGCGGTCGGGCTGCTGACGACGGGCTGTTCCCCGGACGGTGCCGCGGCCGACGACCAGGATCCGTCCGGCCGGGCCGCCACCACTGCCGCCGCGGAGGTCCGCAGCAGCGCCGCCGCCCTGCTGCGGGCCGGCTCCGCCAGGGTCCGTACGTCCATGGAGACGGTGAGCGGCGGCACCCGGGTCGCCATCCGCGGTACCGGCGGCTATGACTTCGCCACGAGCACCGGACGGCTGCGGGTCGTCCTGCCCGACCCGGCGGGCCGGCGGGGCGGCGGCCGTCAGCCGGTCACGGAAATCCTCGCGCCCGGTGCGCTGTTCATGAAGAACCGCGGGGCGGGGGTGCCCGCCGACAAGTGGGTGCGGGTGTACACCGCCGCGCTGGCCGACGGGAATCTGGTCACCGGCGGTGCGACCGATCCGCTGGCCGCCGCCGAACTGCTGTGCGGTGCACGGGAGGTGAGCTATCTGGGCGAGGAACGGCTCGACGGCGTCCCGGTGCGGCACTACCGCGGGATCACGGACATCGCGACGGCGGCGCGTGCGGCGTCGCCGCGTTCGAGGCCCGCGCTGGTCGCCGCGGAGCAGGGCTTCACCACCGACGCGGTGCCGTTCGAGGTGTATCTGGACGAGGAGGGCCGGCTGCGCAAGGTGCGTCAGTGGTTCCACTTCGCCAACGGTGCGCCGAAGGGGGCATCGGTGACATCCACCATGGAACTGTCGGGTTTCGGGACGAAGGTTGCGGTGCAGCTGCCGGACGAACGGGACATCTACGCGGGGAAGATCGCTTCGCCCGCGTCGTAGGGCCGGGCGCCGCGGGGCGGCCGGGCAGGTGACGGGGGCGCTTGCCGGATGGCGGAAATGGTCCATCCGTGCCATGCGCGGAGCGAGCGCCCGTCCTTACGCTGGCGGTAACCACCGGAGGCGTGGGAAGGCGCTCGAAGGAGGAGGTGTTGTACGTGGCCGGACACCGCCCTACGACGGTTCAGGACCACGTCGCCCTCGTCGAGATCGACCTGACCGGTGAGTTGATGATCGCGGCCGCGGCCGCAAGCGAGGATCGGCTCAGCCCGGACCGCATCGACGAGGTGCTGGAGGTCGACGGGGAGGGTGGCGACGGCGTGGACCGGGTGCCGCGGGGGGCCGGGCCCGCGAGGCGCTGCCCCGGCTAGCGCGGGGTGCGGGGGCCGGACGGTTCAGGTGCGCAGCATCCGCTCGATGGCCTTGGTGGCCTCCTGGACCTTGGCGTCGATGGCTTCGGGGCCCTTGACGGCAGCGTCGGCGACGCAGTGCCGCAGATGCTCCTCCAGGAGCTGGAGGCCGAAGGACTGCAGGCCCTTCGTGCTCGCCGAGACCTGGGTGAGTATGTCGATGCAGTAGACGTCCTCTTCGAGCATCCGCTGCAGTCCGCGGATCTGGCCCTCGATCCGGCGCAGTCGCTTGAGGTGTGCGTCCTTCTGCTGTGCGTAGCCGTGCGGGCCCGGTGCCGGCGAGGCCGCTGCGTGATCGGTCACGGTTTGAGCGTCGTCCCGGGCGTCGGATTCCGGCCGCCGGGGGTGGCGGGACGCGGCGGCTGCGGCGCTGCCGTTGGTGTCGGCGTCCGTGGTCGTCATGGCCGTCTCCCGTGGTATCTAGGCGATCTATATACCCCTGGTGGGTATATGGTACCGAACTTTGCGGGCACCCGCGGTACCCCGTGCAGAGCATGCTGCCCGATGGGCGACACTGAAGGAATGCCGGTTAGCTGTGGCTGGATGATGCGCCTAGCATCAACTCGACCGAATCCGATGCACCCCGAGGATTTCACGTGCGCTTTCGTCTGACCCCCAGGGAGACGAGCTTCTACGACATGTTCGCCGCCTCCGCGGACAACATCGTCACGGGCTCCAAGCTCCTGATGGAACTGCTCGGGGCGGACACCTCCGCTCGCGCAGAGATCGCCGAGCGGATGCGGGCGGCGGAGCACGCGGGTGATGACGCGACCCACGCGATCTTCCACCAGCTGAACTCCTCCTTCATCACGCCGTTCGACCGCGAGGACATCTACAACCTCGCCTCGTCGCTCGACGACATCATGGACTTCATGGAAGAGGCGGTCGACCTGGTCGTCCTCTACAAGGTCGAGGAGCTGCCCAAGGGCATCGACCAGCAGATCGAGGTACTGGCACGGGCGGCCGAGCTGACCGCCGAGGCCATGCCGAATCTGCGGACCATGTCGAACCTCACCGAGTACTGGATCGAGGTCAACCGCCTGGAGAACCAGGCCGACCAGATCCACCGCAAGCTGCTGGCACAGCTCTTCAACGGCAAGTACGACGCCATCGAGGTTCTCAAGCTCAAGCAGATCGTGGACATCCTGGAAGAGGCGGCGGACGCGTTCGAGCATGTCGCCAACACGGTCGAGACCATCGCGGTCAAGGAGTCCTGAGCGCCGCCCATGGAGACCTTCGCGCTCGTCGTGACCATTGCGGTCGCGCTCGGATTCACCTATACCAACGGCTTTCACGACTCCGCGAACGCCATCGCGACCTCGGTCTCGACGCGGGCACTGACCCCCCGGGCGGCGCTGGCGATGGCCGCCGTGATGAACCTCGCCGGTGCGTTTCTCGGCAGCGGGGTCGCCAAGACGGTCAGCGAAGGGCTGATCGCCACTCCCCAGGGCAACCAGGGGATGGGCATTCTCTTCGCCGCGCTGCTCGGCGCGGTGGTCTGGAACCTCGTCACCTGGTACTTCGGCCTGCCCTCCTCGTCCTCGCACGCGCTGTTCGGCGGCATGGTCGGGGCGGCGCTCGCCGGTGGCACCAAGGTCATCTGGGGCGGGGTGATCGAGAAGGTCGTCCTGCCGATGTTCATCTCGCCGGTCATCGGCCTGGTGCTCGGCTACCTGGTGATGGTCGTCATCCTCTGGATGTTCCGTAAGTCCAACCCGCACAAGGCCAAGCGCGGCTTCCGCATAGCGCAGACCGTCTCGGCCGCCGGTATGGCGCTCGGCCACGGTCTGCAGGACGCCCAGAAGACCATGGGTGTCGTGGTGATGGCCCTGGTCATCGCCGATGTCGAGGACGCGAACGACGCCATCCCGATCTGGGTCAAGCTGGCCTGTGCGCTCACCCTCTCGCTCGGTACGTACGCGGGCGGCTGGCGCATCATGCGCACGCTGGGCCGCCGCATCATCGAGTTGGACCCGCCGCAGGGTTTCGCCGCGGAGACCACGGCCGCCTCGGTCATGTACACCGCATCGTTCATGTTCCAGGCGCCGATCTCCACGACGCATGTCATCACCGCCGCGATCATGGGCGTGGGCTCGACCAAGGGCCCGCGCGCGGTGCGCTGGGGCGTCGCCAAGAACATCGTGATGGGCTGGTTCATCACGATGCCGGCGGCGGCGCTGGTCGCGGCGCTCGCGTACTGGCTCATCCAGCTGGTGTTCGGCTGACGGACCCCGGCCCGCGCGGCCGAGGACTCCGCAGGCCGGGCCGCAGGCCCCGGAGCGGCGGACACCGGCCACCGGACAGAAAATGGGCCCGCCCCCGGGAAGAGGGGCGGGCCCTTCGTCGTGCGGTGGCACCGCCATGCAGCACCGCAGGACGTGGAGGGGGCGGCCCCGGCCGGGTTTGGGCCGGGGCGCGCTCGCGGCTCAGCCGAAGCGTCCGGAGATGTAGTCCTCCGTGGCCTGGACCGACGGATTGGAGAAGATCCGCTCGGTCTCGTCGATCTCGACCAGCTTGCCGGGCCGGCCGACGGCGGCGAGGTTGAAGAAGGCCGTACGGTCCGAAACGCGCGCGGCCTGCTGCATGTTGTGCGTCACGATGACGATCGTGAAGCGCTCCTTCAGCTCCCCGATCAGGTCCTCGATGGCGAGGGTGGAGATCGGGTCGAGCGCCGAGCACGGCTCGTCCATCAGCAGCACCTGCGGCTCGACCGCGATCGCGCGGGCGATGCACAGCCGCTGCTGCTGGCCGCCGGAGAGACCGGAACCGGGCTTGTTCAGGCGGTCCTTGACCTCGTTCCAGAGGTTGGCGCCCTTGAGGGACTTCTCGACGATGCCCTTGAGCTCGCTCTTCTTGTACGAGCCGTTCAGCCGCAGACCGGCCGCGACATTGTCGAAGATCGACATGGTGGGGAACGGGTTGGGGCGCTGGAAGACCATGCCGACGGTGCGGCGGACGGCGACCGGGTCGACCCCGGAGCCGTAGAGGTTCTCGTCGTCCAGCATCACCTTGCCCTCGACGCGGCCGCCGGGGGTGACCTCGTGCATCCGGTTCAGGGTGCGCAGAAAGGTCGACTTGCCGCAGCCGGACGGGCCGATGAAGGCCGTCACGGAGCGCGGCTCGACGGTCATCGAGATGTCGTCGATGGCCTTGTGACTGCCGTAGTAGGCGGAGAGGCCGCTGACGTCGATTCGCTTGGCCATGGAAATCACTGCTTCTTTCTGTTGGCGGCTTGGTCAGCGGCCGGTCTGCGTGGTATGTCGGACTTCGTGGTGCTTCCGTGCCGGCCGGGTGTCGCGCGCTCGTTCCCCAAAGGCGGCACCCGGCCTCCGCCGCAGCTCAACGCCGTCCTCCGCGAGGGGCCTTCCAACGGGCGATGCCGCGGGCCACCAGGTTGAGGATCATGACGAAGGCGATGAGGACCAGCGCCGCGGCCCATGCGCGGTCGTAGGAGGCCTCGGAACCCTGCTGCCACTGCTGGAAAACGTAGAGCGGAAGCGACTGCTGGGCATCCTGGAACGGGTTGTTGTTGATCGTCTTCGCGCCCCAGACCAGGAGCAGCACGGGCGCCGTCTCACCGGTGATACGGGCGATGGAGAGCATCACGCCGGTGGTGATGCCGCCGATCGACGTCGGCAGGACGACCTTGAGGATGGTGCGCCACTTGGGCACCCCGAGGGCCAGGGACGCCTCGCGCAGCTCGTTCGGGACGAGCTTGAGCATCTCCTCGGTGGAGCGGACGACGACCGGCATCATCAGGATCGCCAGGGCCATCGAGCCGGCGAAGCCGGACGGGCCGAAGCCGAGGATCAGGATCCATATGGAGAGGATGAACAGGCCGGCCACGATCGACGGGATGCCGGTCATGACGTCGACGAAGAAGGTGACGGCGCGCGAGAGCCGCCCGCGTCCGTATTCGACGAGGTAGATCGCGGTGAACAGACCGATCGGCGCGGCGATCAGGGTGGCCAGGCCGACCTGCTCCAGGGTGCCGATGATCGCGTGGTAGATACCGCCGCCGGGCAGCGCGTCCGGCGTGGTGCCCATCGAGTGGGACAGGAAGTAGCCGTTGAGGACCTTGGTGCCGCGGGAGACGGTCTCCCACAGGAGGGAGGCCAGCGGTATGACGGCGGTCAGGAAGGCGATCCAGACCAGGCTGGTGGCCAGCCGGTCCTTGGCCTGCCGGGTGCCCTCGACGCCGACGGCCAGCGCGAACGTACCGAGGACGAAGAGCAGGCCGGCGATCAGGCCCCACTGGACGGGGCTGTCCAGGCCGGCGCCCAGCCCGATGCCGCAGCCCGCGCCGGCCGCGGCCAGTGCGAGGACCGGCGGGGTCCAGCGGGGCAGCCGCGCCTGCTTGAGGGAGAGGGGGAGCGGGCTGCCGCCGTTGGAGACCGCGGGGCGGTCGGTGGTGATAGTCATGCGGCGGCTCCCGAGTACTCCTTGCGGCGGGCGATGATCAGGCGGGCCGCGCCGTTGACGAGCAGCGTGATCACGAAGAGGACGAGGCCGGAGGCGATCAGGGCGTCCTGGCCGAATTCATCGGCCTCGCTGAACTTGCTGGCGATGTTCTGGGCGAACGTGCCGCCGCCCGGGTCCAGCAGGCTGGCGTTGATCAGGAAGCTGGGCGAGAGGACCGTGGCGACGGCCATCGTCTCGCCGAGCGCACGGCCCAGGCCCAGCATGGAGGCGCTGATGATTCCGGAGCGGCCGAAGGGGAGCACCGACATCCGGATGACTTCCCAGCGGGTGGCGCCGAGCGCCAGCGCGGCTTCCTCGTGCGTCTTCGGGACCTGGAGGAACACCTCGCGGCTGACGCTGGTCACGATCGGCAGGATCATGATCGCGAGCAGGATGCCGACGGTGAAGAGTGACCGGGCCGCGCCGCCGCCGTACGAGAAGATGCCGGTCCAGCCGAGGTAGTCGTTCAGCCAGCCGTAGAAGCCGCTCAGGTGCGGGACGAGGAAGAGCGCTCCCCACAGGCCGTAGATGATGCTGGGCACCGCGGCGAGCAGGTCGATGACGTAGCCGAGCGGCGAGGACAGCCTGCGCGGGGCGTAGTGCGAGATGAACAGCGCGATGCCGACCGCGACCGGGACCGCGATGACCATCGCGACCACCGAGCTGACGAGGGTGCCGAAGGCGAGTACCGCGATGCCGAACTTGGGCGCGGACCCACTGGCATTCCAGTCCAGCGTGGTGAAGAAGTTGGCCTGGTCGCCGGAGATGGCGAGCACGGAGCGGTAGGTGAGGAAGGCCGCGATGGCGGCCATGATCACCAGGAGGGCGATACCGGAGCCCCGGGAGAGCCCGAGGAAGATCCGGTCGCCGGGGTGGACCGCCTTGCCGGCGACGGCGGAGCGGCCGTCGTCGCCCGGGGCAGGCGGTGGAGCGGTTGTCGAAGTTGTCTTCATGGATTCTCCGGTCTGCGGAGCCGGTGAGGACTCCTGGCGCGGCGGTGCACCGGACGGGCGGCGGCCCGAAAGGGGCCCTTGTGAGGGGCCCCTTCGGCCGTACAACGGCGGTCTTGCGGGCCGCCGCCCGGTGGGTCAGGAGAGCGTCGTGACGGTCTTGCGGACCTTGTCGGCGATCTCGGCGGGCAGCGGGGCGTAGCCGAGCTGCTTCAGCGCGCTCTGGCCGTCCTTGCTGGCGATGTAGGTCAGGAAGGACTTGGTGGCGGCCAGGGTCTCGGCCTTGTTGCCCTTGTCGCAGGCGATCTCGTTGGTCACCAGGGTGATCGGGTAGGCGCCTTCGGCCTTGGTGGTGTAGTTGAGCTTCAGGGCCAGGTCGTTGCCCTTGCCGACCTGCTTGGCCTCGGCGATCGCCGAGGAGGCGTTGTCGACCGTGGCGTCGACCGGGGCCTTGGCGCCGGTGTTCAGCTTGACCGTCGGGATCTTGCTCGCCGTCGCGTACGACAGCTCGAAGTAGGAGATCGCGCCGCTGGTCTGCTTGACCTGCGAGGAGACGCCGGCCGAGCCCGAGGCCGCCTGGCCGCCGGTGCCCTCCCACTTCTTCGCCGGCTCGTGCTTCCAGTCACCGGGGGCCGCGCCCTTGAGGTACTTGGTGAAGTTGTCGGTGGTGCCCGAGTCGTCGGAGCGGTGGAACGCCTGGATCTTGAGGTCCGGGAGCTTCGCGCCCGGGTTCAGCTTCTTGATCGCGGGGTCGTTCCACTTGGCGATCTTCGAGTCGAAGATCTTCGCCAGGGTCGGGGCGTCCAGCACGAGGTTGTCCACGCCGGGGACGTTGTAGCCGACCGCGATCGGGCCGCCGACCATCGGCAGGTCGATGGCCTGGCCGCCCTTGCAGACCTGCTTCGACTTCGTGACCTCGTCGGGCTTGAGGGGGGAGTCGGAGCCCGCGAAGGCGGTCTGGCCCTGCAGGAAGGTGGTGACGCCGGCGCCGGAGCCGGTCGGCTGGTAGTTGATCTCGGTGCCCTTGCAGGCGCCGGCGTAGTTCTGCACCCAGACGTCCATGGCGTTCTTCTGCGCGGACGAGCCGGACGCGAGCAGCTTGCCCTTGCCCTCGCACTTGATGTTCGACGGCTTGGCGGCGGCACCGCCGCCGGCGCCGGAGGTGTTATCCGAGCCGCACGCCGTCAGGGCCAGGGCACCCGAGACGGCGAGAGCGCCAACGGCGAGGGCGCGAACCCGGTTCTTGCGCTGAAGCTTCACTGTCGAAAGTTCCTTCCTGGGGCGCGCCGCTTCGTCGGCGTGCGAGGTGATGAGGGGGCGCTGGCCACCGCGGTCTGCGAGGCCGGCTAGCCGTGTCGCGCTTGCGTTTCGGGCATGACGCGCACTCGGTACGGCTGAAATTAGGCAGATCAGGTGAAGCGGCCGATGGAGGAGAGTGAACGCACGGTGAACCTCGGCCATCGGCTGGGTGCGGCGGGAGAAGTGCTCGCCGGCTTGTGCGAAACGGTCCGTCGCCCTGTTGAATTACCAGCCGGTATGGCAGCATCCGCGCCTATGGAACACGCGAAATCGGTGCGGAACGACCGGAGGTGACTGGTGGGGAGCCAGGGGGCACAGCAGGGCGTTCAGGGTGTACGGGGCGTACGGGGCGTACGGGGCGTACGGGGCGGGCGGGGAGCATGGGGTTTACGGGGTGGTCGGCTGGTGGCGTGCACCGCCGTCGTCCTGTGCGTGACGGGACTGCTCGGCGGTACGGCGACTGCCGCCTACGCCGATGACCCCAAGAACCCGTCCGCGGACCCGGGGCGGGCCGGTGGCGCGGGAGCGGCCCCGGACGCCGACGCCCGGCGCCTGGACGACGTACGCAAGAAGATCGATGCCCTGTACCGCCAGGCCGAGCAGGCCACCGATGCCTACAACGCCGCCAAGGAACAGGTGGATCTCCAGCAGAAGGAGATCGTCAAGCTGGCGCGCAGCATCGACACCACTCAGCACCGGCTGGCCGCCCTCAAACGGCAGGCGGGCGCGCTGGCCAGCGCCCAGTATCGCGGCGGCGGGCTGCCCGCCGAGGCGAAGCTGGTGCTCAGCGTCGACCCGGAGGGCTTCCTCGACAACGCCACCCTGGCGCGCAAGGGGCAGCTGGCCGCCAAGCGGGTGATCAGCCAACTTTCGCGCCTCAAGGGCGACTTGGTGACCTATGCGGACTCCGCCACGGACCGCTGGGAGAAGCTGGAGGCGAACCGCAAGAAGAAGGAAAGCGCCCAGCGGGACATCAAGAAAAAGATCGACGCGGCAAAGGAGCTGGAATCCCGGCTGGCCGCCAAGGAAAAGGACCGGCTGAAGAAGCTGGAGGACGAGCTGGCCTTCAAACAGCAGCAGAAGTGGCTGGACTCGGGCGTCCTGAAAGACATCAGCAACAAAGCGTCGGCCCTCGGCAAGAAGGCGATTGCGTACGCCACCGCGCAGATCGGCAAGGATTACGTGTGGGGTGCGGAAGGGCCGGACACCTTCGACTGCTCCGGGCTGACCCTGCGGGCGTGGCAGGCCGGCGGCCGGACCATTCCGCGGACGTCGCAGGAGCAGTGGCGACTGCTGCCCCGGGTCGCTCTCAAGGACATGCGGCCGGGCGATCTGATCATTTATTTCTCCGATGCCAGCCATGTCGGGATGTATCTCGGTCAGGGCGCGATTGTGCACGCGCCACGGCCCGGCCGGCAGGTGACGGTCACCGGCGCCGGCACGATGCCGATCCTCGGAGTCGTCCGCCCCGACGGTGAGAGCTGACACGATGGCGCACCTCACACACTCGATAAATGACCGGATTGTTTGTTGTCTGAGGGTCGCCGGCGCGTAGCTGAATGCACTCGAGCGGGGTGATGTTCGTCATTCCGTATTCCACCCTCCCCAGGTCAAATGGCCTATCGGGTGCGGCATATGACGATGGCCGATTGCCGTCGGGCATTCCATCCCCCTCCGTACTGGCGCTATGGTCGCCTGGCAGTGCCCGGTGTGCGCCCCCGCTCCATTGACCGACGAGCGGCGGGGAGCCGGGCACGGTGGTGCGCCGTCGGCGTCCCGCCGCACCCCTCGGGGGGAGGGAAGGAAGCAGACCAATGCCCGTACCCGTACCGCACCAGCGGACGGTCGTGCTGCCGCACCAGGCAGGACCGGTGGACGACGCCTGCGCGGATACCGCGCGGGTCGCCGGCGCGCCGGGCGCGGGGGACACGACGGACCGGGGCATGCGCGTCCCGGAGACCGCCGCCGTCCGGCCGATGGCCCACCTGGCCTCGCAGAGCTTCCCGGCGTCCGCGCAGCCGCAGCCGTCCGAGCAGCGACTTTCAGCCGACCAGGGACCGGTCCACCAGGGCCTGACCCTGCTCCTCATCGGCGAGGACCCCAATAGTCACGTCCCCGACATGTGGGACTGGGCGGGCCGCAAGGTGCGCCTGCGGACCGCCCGCAACCTCACCGAGGCCGGGCGGCTGCTCACCGACGATGTGCACTGCATCCTGCTGGACCTGCCCCCGAGGGAGCACAGCGACCGCACGGACCGCGACCCGGACCGCGACGCCGCCCCCGACGACGAGCTGGGCATGCTGCGCGACGTCCTGCGGATGGCCACCTCGCACGCCGTCCTCGTCCTCACCTACGAGACGGACGCCGAGCGCGCCGCCGATGCCGTACGGGTCGGCGCCCAGGACTACCTCTTCCGCGACGAACTGGACGGCGCGGTGCTCACCCGCGCGGTCCGCTACGCCGTCGAGCGCAAACGCGCCGACCTCGCGCAGCGCCAGCTCACCGAGTCGCGGATGCTCGCCCAGGAGAACGCCCGGCTGGAGCGCGGCCTGCTGCCCACGCCCCTGCTCGACGGCTCCGATCTGCGGTTCGCCGCCTGCTACCGCCCCGGCCGCAGCCGGGCGCTGCTCGGCGGCGACTTCTACGACACCGTCCGCACCCCGGACGGCACCGTCCACGCGATGATCGGCGATGTCTGCGGCCACGGCCCCGACGAGGCCGCCCTCGGCGTCGAGCTGCGCATCGCCTGGCGCGCGCTGACCTTCGCCGGCCTGTCCGGGGACGAACTGCTCGCCACGCTCCAGAAGGTCCTGGAGCACGAGCGCGCGGACGACGAGATCTTCGCGACCCTGTGCACCGTCGACATCTCTGCGGACGGCCGCCGCGCCGGTCTGTGCCTGGCCGGCCACCCCGCACCGCTGCTGGCCCAGGCCGGCGGGAGCCCGCAGCTGCTGCCGTACGAATTCGGCGGCCCGGCGCTCGGCCTGCTGCCGCACGCCCGCTGGCCGCGCCGGCAGGTGGAGCTGGGCGGCTCCTGGAGCCTGATGATGTACACCGATGGCCTGATCGAGGGCCGGATCGGCAAGGGGAACCAGCGCCTCGGCCAGGAGGGCATGACCGAGCTGGTGAGCCGGCAGATGGCCGCCGGCCTCACGGGCGAGGAGCTGCTCGACGCCTCGGTCAGGGAAGTACGCGACCTGAACGGCGGCGAGCTGACGGACGACGTGGCCGTACTGCTGCTGGACCGGCGCTGAACTGCCGCTGACGCGCGTTGGACCGCTGCTGTACCGGAGCCGGGCTGCTCCTGCGCTGCCGCTGGACTGCTGCTGGCCGCCGCTGACGGAGCCGTGGGTCCGTGGGTGGCCGCGGTCCGCGGGTGTCCGCGGGCCGTGGGGCTGTGGGTCCGCTACCGGCGGGGCCCGGTGCTCCCGGTCCCGCTCAGCGTCCGCCGTTGTAGGGCCCGTACGGCCCGTCCGAGCTGGAGCCCCCGCGGCGCGGACCGCGGCCACCGCCGGAGACCTCCCGGAGCGCCGGGCGTACGTCGACGGTGTAGACGATCACCGCGATCACACCGATGACCGGCAGGAACGACATGATCGGGAGAATGAACAGCAGCGCCGTGGCCAGGGCGAGGAAGATCAGCCACATGCCCTTGGTCTGCTTGCTGGCGGCGCGATAGGCGTCGTCACGGCGCACGGCCGCATCGATCAGCATCACGGCCGCATAGACGCCCAGGGCGAGCTGCACCCAGCTCAGAATGCTCTGGAACCCGTAAATCAGCACGCCCTACACCGCCCGTTCGCCAGTCGTGTCGTTCTCGGTCTGCTGACGGTGTCCGCCGCCGTGCGGCCCCACCGTACCCGGACAACGGGCCGGGCACCCGAAGCGTGCCCGGCCCGGCCGGTGAAACGGGTCCTTCGGCGAAAGGTGAGCGAGCTCACGTCCTCGCCCCGTGTGCCCCGCGCCCTTACTTGGAGGACGGCGGGGTGCTCTTCTTCGCCGGTGCGGGCGCCGGCTTGCGCTGCGCGACGGGCTTCTTCGCCGTGGCCGGCTTGGGCTGCGTCGAGGGGGTGGCCTTGGCCTCGGCCTTGGCGCCGTTCGCCGCCTGGGGCTTCGTACCAGTCTTGCCCGCCGGCTTCTGCGCCGGCTTGTGTGCCTGCTTCTGTGCCGGCTCCGGCTCGATCGCCACCGCGAGGTCCTCGACCTGGTCGGCGGCCTCGCCGCGCCAGGTCGCCACCGCGCCGCGACCGCGCACGGCCAGCTCCTCGTAGCCCTCACGGGTCCGGACGACGGCCTCGGCCGCGCGGCCCACGCCCTGCAGCGCCAGCTCCTGCGCCTGGTCCCGGACCTTCTTGATGTCGCCGTCCAGCGAGCCCAGCAGCTCGGTCAGCTTCTCCTTGGCGTCCTTGGCCTGCTTGGTGACCAGTGCCTGGACGTCCTTGGGGTCGGTGCTGCGGACGGAGTCGAAGCGCTTGGGCGCCTCGACCCGGATCCGCTCGACGAACTGCGGCACCTCGCCGAGCTTCTCGGCAGCCAGGTCGACGGTGCCGGCCAGGGCGTACAGCGGGGTCGCGTCGGTCAGAGCCTTGCGGAGGTCATCGGTTTTGATGGCCATGACGTTATTCCTCCTGGAAACGAAGTCGGTTGCTCAGGTGGCGTGCGGGCCGCCGTCGGCCTCTGTCTCAAGGGAGTCCGTGCCGCGCCCGTCCTCAGGTCTGCTCGTAGCGGCGTCCTTGCCGTTGCTCCCGAGCCCGTTCTCCTTGCGGAAGGACTCGTAGATCTGCAGCAGGACCTGCTTCTGTCTCTCGTTCAGCGCCGGGTCGGTGAGTATCGCGGTCTGCACCTCGACCCCGTCCAGACCGTGCCGTTCGTCCAGAATCCCGGCCTGGACGTACAGCGTCTCGGCGGATATCCGCAGCGCCTTGGCGAGCTGCTGCAGGATCTCCGCGCTCGGCTTGCGCAAGCCGCGCTCGATCTGGCTGAGGTACGGGTTGGACACCCCGGCGGCATCCGCGAGCTGTCGCAGGCTCAGCTGCGCGGTGCGCCGCTGCTCCCGCAGGAACTCGCCGAGATTGCCGACGTTGAGTGATGCCATATCCCGATGGTGCCCGGAAGTGCTAACTATTGCAAGCAAGGTGCTAGCAGGAGTGGTCCGGTCGGGTGGGTGTGGAATGGTGACTTCCAGGGTTAGTCGTCACATTTCAGCGCTTGTTGTCACTGCCGCGACTTACGCGCTTCACTTGGTGGCTTTGTCCGCGAGAGCCGACAGCACCTGGACACGAGACCGTCCATGGCTTCGGGCAGCGCGGGCCCCTGCCGAGTTGGCAGGGGCCCGCGGCACAAGCAGCAGAGGAATGCCGGGACCTGCCCTCGACGAGCAGCATCCTGGCCAACATGGCTTACCGTCTGCTGATGGCCTGGCGGCCCGGCCTCACTTCAGGTGCCGGGTGAAGAACTGGGCCGCGGCGTCCCCCGCGAACTGCGGGACGCCGGTGTGCCCGCCCATATTGGCGTGCAGGGACTTCTCCCGGGAGCCGAAGGCGTCGAACAGGTCCAGGGCCGCCTGCCGGTCGTTCCCTTCGTCGTCCCACTGCAGCAGGACATGCAGCGGAATGGTGACCTGGCGGGCCTCCTCGAACATGGCGCGAGGCACAAAACTCCCGGCGAAGAAACCGGCGGCCACGATGCGCGGCTCGACCACCGCAAGGCGAACGCCGATGGAGATCACTCCCCCCGAGTACCCGACCGGGCCGCCGATCTCGGGCAGCGGCAGGAGGGCGTCAAGGGCGGCCTGCCATTCCGGGACCGCCTTTTCGACGAGCGGGAGGATGAGGGCGGCGATGATCTCGTCGCTGACCGGATCGCCGGCTTCCACAGCCCGGCGCAGGTCGGCGCGGGCCTGCTCGGCGGCGGCCCAACGGGGCCGGTCACCGCTCCCGGGAAGCTCGATGGTGGCCGCGGCGAAGCCATCCGCCGCGGCGCGCCGGGCCCGCGCCACCAGTCGGGGGTACATCTTGTGCAGTCCGAGCGGGGGGTGGCCGAGCAGGATCAGCGGCACCGGTGCGGATGCGGATGCCGGCGTCCACAGGATGCCGGGGATCTCGCCGAGGGTGAATTCGCGTTCGAGGACGCCGTCGTCGAGACGCTGTTCGGAAGTGAAGTGAAGGGCCATGGTCGTGCCTTTCGGGAGTGCGCTTGAACGGCGCTCCCGGACGACCTATCGCCCGACCGTGACCCCGGAGGAGAGCACCCACGTCGATACGTTCACGGGTACCACCTCCTCGTTCTCTCGCACGGTCTCCGGAAAAGTAGCAGTGGTCGCCGTGGTCCGCCAACGGGTTTTTGCGGAGGCTCCGTGGCCGGATGCCACGGAGCCACTCGCCCAAAGGCCAAGGCCGTGTAGTCACCCTGGTCACCAATTGGGTCCACGCCTACGCCCTGCTGCGCATGCGCTCGGACAACTGCGGCGTGTTCGCGAGCAGACGGACGTGATGCCTGTTGAACCCGGAACGGGCGAGGAACTTGTCAGCACGGGCAGCAAGGGCGTTCGCTCCTCTCGGCAGGCCCACGGGTCCCGATGACGACCGTGGCGTAGAGCTCTTCGCAGCCGGCCACCCGGGGGAGCAGCCCGTTGCGGGTGAAGGCCTCGACGGCCCGCGGTGCCTGCCGTTCACTTGTCTCGACCAGCAGATGCCCGCCGGGCGCCAGCCACTGCGGTGCGGCCGCGGTCACCCGCCGCAGGATGTCGAGCCCGTCCGCGCCGCCGTCGAGCGCCACCCGCGGCTCGTGGTCGCGGGCCTCGGGCGGCAGCAGCCCGACCTCTTCGGTCGGTACGTAGGGCACGTTGGCCACCAGGATGTCGATACGGCCCCGGAGGCGGGCGGGCAGCGCCTCGAAGAGATCGCCCTCGTACACCTCGCCCCCGGCGGCGGCCAGATTGCGGCGGGCGCAGCGCACCGCGGCGGGCTCGATGTCGGCGGCGTACAGCTCGACCCGGTCCAGGACGGCGGCCAGTACGGCACCCACCGCGCCGGAGCCGCAGCACAGGTCGACGACGACCGTGGGCCGCCCGGTGCCCTCGACGGTCCGCGGACCGAGCCCGACGGCCTGGCTCACGAGGAACTCGGTGCGGCGGCGCGGCACGAAGACCCCGGGATCGACGGTGATCCGCCGCCCGTGGAACTCCGCCCAGCCGACGACGTGTTCCAGGGGAAGGCCGAGGGCGCGACGCCTCACCATGGCGGCGAGTTCGTCCGCCGTACGCGCGGTGGAGAAGAGCAGCTCCGCCTCGTCCTCGGCGAAGACGCAGCCGGCGGCGCGCAGCGTGGTGACGACGGCCGAGCGGGACAGTGGCGGGGAAACGGGTGCCGGGAGGGGTGGGGTGAGGGATGAGGAGAGAGGTGACGGCTGGGGCGAGGCGAGAGGTGAAGGGGGAGGGAGAGGGAGAGGGAGAGGGGGAGGGTGAGGGTGAGGGTGAGGGGAGGAAAAGGGTGACGGCTGGGACGACATCGGAGACGACGGCATGTGAGCCTTTCGGGGCGCCGAGGGCGCTTCCCGGGTCACTGGTGTCGGGCGGTCACCTGCGTCGGGTGGACCGTACGGGCGTGAGCCGGGAGCGCCTGCCTGATCTGGCGGGGAATCGGTCTCACCTCCTCGGTCGGTCCCTACTGGGGGCGCAACACTACCGGACCGGTCCGAGGTGCACAGATGGTTCGCTGCGGCCGGGTGGCACCTCCTGCCCCTCCTCGCTCCATCCCTCCGGCCCTCTCCTGGCTCGCCCTGACGTCCGTCGGCCGCGCCGCCTTCGCCGCGCACTGCCAGGCCCTGCGGGCGATAGCGGGCGACGTCGGCTGAGGGAAAGGCGACGGCGCGCCCGTCCTCAACGCACCCTCCGAAAAGACTGGTTGACTTCGAGCGCGCTTCAACCCCTACCGTCCGAAACGGGATTCCGGAGCAGGTCTGCCAAGAGGGCGCCGGAGAGCCAGGTATCAGGAGGGGGCGGGTTCCGTCCGGATCCGGAGGGGCGGGTTCCGTTTGGCTCCGGCTCCGGCTCCGGCTCCGGAGCCGTCCGCCGTACGTCCAGGAGGTAGCAGCAGCATGACCACGACGAACATCCCGACGCGTCACCTCGGCGAGCTGGTGGTTTCCGCGCAGGGGCTCGGCTGCATGGGGATGAGCCACGGCTACGGGGAGTCGGACGACGCGCAGTCGATCGCGACCGTCAACAGGGCGCTCGACCTCGGTGTCAGCCTGCTGGACACCTCCGATTTCTACGGGGCGGGGCACAACGAGGAGCTGATCGGCCGGGCCATCGCCGGCCGGCGGGACGAGGTGGTGCTGGCGACGAAGTTCGGGTTCGCCAACCGGCTCGGCGAGCCGACCGCGATCCGGGGTGACGCCGCCTACGTGCGGGAGGCCTGCGACGCGTCGCTGCGCCGGCTCGGCGTCGACCACATCGATCTCTACTACCAGCACCGGGTCGACCCCGACGTACCGATCGAGGAGACCGTCGGCGCGATGGCCGAACTCGTCGCGGCGGGCAAAGTGAGGCACCTCGGCCTGTCCGAGGCGAGCGCCGCCACCCTGCGGCGGGCGCATGCGGTGCACCCCATCGCCGCGCTGCAGAGCGAGTGGTCGCTGTGGACCCGCGATCTGGAGCAGGAGATCGCGCCGGTCTGCCGGGAACTCGGCATCGGCCTGGTGCCGTTCTCTCCGCTCGGACGCGGCTTCCTGACCGGGCGCTACACCTCGGTCGACGGGCTGCCGCAGTCCGATCTGCGCCGCAGCCAGCCGCGCTTCGCCGACGGCAACCTGGAACAGAACCTGGCCATCGTGGAGCAGCTCGACGAACTCGCCGCGGAGAAGGGCGTCAGCGCCGGACAGCTCGCGCTGGCCTGGGTGCAGCACCGCGGGGACGACGTCGTACCGATACCCGGTACCCGCCGGGAGAAGTACCTGGAGGAGAACCTCGGGGCGCTCGCCATCGAGCTGACCGCCGAAGAACTCGCCGCGATCGACGCCGTGGCACCGGCCGGCCGGATCGCCGGCACGCGGTACGACGACGCCAGCATGACCTTCGTCAACAGGTGACGCCAACCGGTGGCGGTGGCGGTGACGGCGGCGGCGCCTCGTCGCCCGCCCCGACGTCATTGCCCGACCTGGCCTTCTCGCGCGCCCCGGCCTCGTCGCCCGACATGACCTCGTAGAGGTGGTGGGAATCGTCGCGGAAGTACAGGCCGCGGGCGCACAGCGGATGGTCGGTGCGGCCGTTGTCGGGCTCGGCGGGGTCATTGCCGTAGGGGATGCCGGCGGCCCGGAGGCGCGTGAGGATTCCGTCGAAGGTCTCGGGGTCGACGTCGAAGGCGAGGTGATGGCCTTCGGCGTTCGGCACGGTCATGAAGTCGAGGGTGGGCGTCTCGTTCACCCGGACCGGGGCGAAGTGCCCCGAACGGCCGGCCGGCGGGAGTTCCGGCAAGCCCATGACCGAGGCGAAGAAGTGGGCGGCCGCGCGGTGGTCGGCGGCCGGGACGATGGTGTGGTTGAGGGTCACGCTCATCCGGCGCTCCCGGGGTGGAGGGTGCCGTGCAGCAGTACGTCGATGAGTTCGTCGGGCGTGAGCGGGGCATCGGCCTCCGACACCGGAGTCTGCAGCCGGGTGAACAGCAGGCCCAGAAACGCGGACGCGACCTTCTCGGGGCACAGACGGAACGCGGACCGGTCGGGTTCGATCAGCTCGACGACGGCATTGCGCAGCGCGGTGGCGGATTCCGCCCGGCTGTCCCGCGGCGGACCGTCGCCGTCCCGGGCCCCGGCTCCGGGCTCGCGGCCGCGGCGGTGTCCGGAGGCGTGGAGGGCTCCGAGGACGGTGCCCAGGCGTTCCATGTGGGCGCGCAGCGCCTCGGCGGCTTCGGTCAGCCGTACGGCGAGCGGCTCGTCCAGCGAGATCGAGGCGAGCTCGCGCAGGACGTGATCCGTGCCGACCGCCTCGGCGACACAGGCGTCCAGCATCTCGTCCTTGTCCTTGAAGGCCCGGAAGATCGTGGCCTCGCCGATGCCGGCGGCGCGGGCGATCCGGCTGGTGGTGACGGCCGCGCCGTACTCCGCCACGAGCGGCAGTGCGGCGGCCACGATCATGGCCCGGCGTTGCTCGACGCTCATGCCGGGGGCCCGTCGACGGGAAGGTGATGTCATGGCCCCACGCTACGGAGTGAGTACTCACTCCGTCAATGGATGCGCGCATCCGCTCCCCGCTCCTTAGACTTCTTGCAGCGCGACAAGGCCGGTGCCGACGGCCGCTGTTCGGGGCCGTCTCCCCTACGGAAGGGCGGCGCGCCATGGACTGGAAGCTCGAACTGGTGCCGATTCCGGTTGCCGACGTGGAACGGGCGAAGCGCTTCTACAGCGAGCAGCTGGGCTTTGCCGTGGATCACGACATGTGCGTCGGCGACGAGGCGCGCATTGTGCAGCTGACGCCGCCGGGCTCGGGCTGTTCGATCGTCATCGGCGCGGGCGGCGGTGTGACGGACATACGGCCCGGTTCGGTGCAGGGACTCCAGCTGGTGGTCTCCGATATCGCCGCGGCCCGCGCGCAACTGGTCGAACGAGGCGTGCCCGCCGGCCCCGTACAGCATGTCGAGAACGGGGCAATGGCCGACGGTCCCGGTGGGGCGTGGAACTCGTTCGTCTACTTCAGCGACCCGGACGGCAACGGCTGGGCGTTGCAGGAGCGACCCCCGGTGAGTTGAGCGACCCCCGGTGAGTTGAGTGACCCCGGTGAGTTGAGGGATGTGCGGCAGAGCTGACGGATGCGCGGCAGAATTGAGGGATGCGCGGCAAAGCCGAGGGGTGCGCGGCAAAGCTGACGGATGCGCGGCTGCGGGCTCCTAGGATCGGTGGATGGCGACGATCCAGGAAGACTTTCTGCGGACCTTTCACGCCAGGCGCCCCGCGGTGACCGTGCGGGCGATGGCTCATGGCCGGGCCGAGGACGGCCGCTCCAGTTACGAGATCCTCCGGGACCGGGTGGCGGCGTGCGGCCGGGTGCTGGATCTCGGCTGTGGCGACGGGCTGTTGCTGGAACTCCTCGCCGCGGGTGAGGCGGGTGCCCGGCGTGCGCTGGCCGGGCTCGACCTGTCCGCGGAGGAGTTGGCGCGTGCGCGCCGGCGTACGGGTGTCGGTCGGGCGGACCTCCGGTTGGGGCGTGCGCAGCAACTGCCTTTCCAGAAAGGCCAGTTCGACGGCTGCGTATCGCACATGGCATTGATGCTGATGGATGATGCGGAAGAAGTGGCGGCGGAGCTGGCGCGGGTGCTGGAGCCCGGCGGGACGCTGGCCGTCGCCGTGGGTGGCGGGCCGGCCGGCGGCGAGGCCTACGAAGGGTTTCTGCGGCTGGCGAAGCCGCTGTTCAAGGCGGCGCCGCCGGAGCAGCGGACGCCGCCGCTCGGGGATCCGCGGCTGCGCAGGTGCGAGGGCTTCGATGCGGTGTTCCGTGCGGCCGGATTCGGCCCCGTGGAGTGGCAGACCGTACGGATCGACCTGTCCGGCCCGCCCGAACAGATCTGGCGGACCGTCGGTTCCTTCTATGACCTGGGGCCGCTCGATGCCGCGGTCACCGCGGACCTACGGGCCCGTTTTGAGGAGGAGTCGGCAGCGGTGGCGCTGCCGGACGGCCGCATTCCGTGTGCGATGAATGTTCATGTCGCGACGGTGGTGCGGCAGGAACCCTGAGGGGATGGCGCCGGAAGCAAGGCGGGGAGTTCCGGGGGTGGGCGGCGGTTGCCCCCCACGGCTCATCCCGTAGGGGCTCGGTGATGGCGGGTGAGGGGTAACGGCCTGTGGGGTGCGGGGCTCAGCCGCCGTACGGGCGGGTGGCGCGGGCCTCGCGCAGGGCCACCGCCCACCAGGTCAGCTGGTGGAGCAGGGTGTCGGCGGCCTGGGTGGCGGGGACCGGGTCGTGCAGGTGGCCCGCGTCGTCGAAGAGGTTGCCGGCGAGCGCGAAGCTCACCGTTTCGCGCACCGTGGTGGCATGCAACTCGGCGAAGACCAGCCGCAGTTGTTCGACGGCGCGCAGGCCACCGGAGATCCCGCCGTACGAGATGAAGCCGACCGGCTTGGCCTGCCACTGGCGGTGCAGCAGGTCGATGGCGTGCTTGAGCGGGGCCGGGAACGAGTGGTTGTACTCCGGGGTGATCACGACGAAGGCGTCCGCCTCGGCGGCGCGCTTGGCGAAGGACTCGTACTCCTCGCTGCCGTAACGGAGTTCGTACGGGCGGACGGTGTCGAGGTCGATGATGTCCAGGGCGATGTGCGGGTGGGTTTCGGCGTGCCGGGTGAACCAGTTCGCGATGACGGGTGCGAACCGGCCCTCCCGGGTGCTGCCGATGATCACTGCGAGGCGGTAGGGGTGCTCGGACATGCGGGGCCCTTCGTGGCGTGACACGTGAGTCGGTGAGCGGCGGGGGCGCCGTCGGGCTCGACGCTAGGACCTCAAGCGAACTTGAGGTCAAGCGTGGGGGTGTCCTGCCTGGGTCTTGCCCGGCTTGCAGACCGGCGGCCCGGTGGGGCACTCGCTCCACCGGGCCGCCGGTCGGGGTCTTCGCTATCGGGCCGCGGGCCGGGCCGCGGCCCGCGGCATCTGCCGGGGCGTCGGCCGGGGCGTCGGTCAGGGCGCCTGCCGGACTGCCCGCCGGGTCCCCTTCCGGGTCCCCTGCCGGGTCACTCCGCCCCGAACAGCTTCAGCAGCTCCGTCTTCTCGAACATCCGGGCCGTCTCGACCGCCGAGGGGGTGCCCGCCGACGGGTCCGCGCCGTGTGCGACCAGGACCTTGACGACCTCGTCCTCGGCCTTGAAGACGGCGCCGGCGAGCGGGGTCTGGCCGCGGTCGTTGGCACGGTCGGCGTCGGCGCCGCGCTGCAACAGGGCCTCCACGGTGGCGGGGTGGCCGTGGTACGCCGCCAGCATCACGAGCGAGTCGCCCTTGTCGTTCGTCAGGTTGGCGGGGACGCCCGCGTCCACGTATGCGGCGACGGTGTCCGTGTCGCCATTCCGTGCCAGGTCGAACACCTTCGCCGCGAGCTGCAGCACCTCGGGGTCGTGCGCGTGCTCGATCGCCTCGGGCCCCTGCGGCTCGGAATTCGCGTCGCTCATGGTCGCCGGCCTCCTGCTGTGGTGGGTGGTGCGTGCGTGCACTGTCATCGCCACCTTATGCAGGCCGACGCCGTGGTGGCAGCGGGCGCGAGTGCGGGTGTGGGCGGCGGGGGTGTGGGGAGTGAGGAGTGGGGTTGTTGTGGCTGCCGGGTTGGCCGCATCGCGCACAAGGGCGAGGAGGCACCTATCCAGGCAAGTCAGAGGTGGCACGTCGAACGGACCCACGCCTGGCAGAACGCCTTCCACCGCCTCGCCCGGTGCTACGAGCGCCGGGCCACCGTCATCAACGCCTTCTTCGACCTCGCCGACTCCATCATCATCGTGCGTAGCCTGATCCGGAGGGCATGGACGACCCGCCGCTGGGACGAACGGCCGAGCCGTCACCCATGAGCACGTGCCCTACCCGCACCCCTACCCAGGCCGACCGTTCGACTGGGAGTCGGTACCACCGGAGGCACCTGGCGACGCCTCCGCCAGGGCGTCGTTGAACGCTCCCAGTGCGGCGATCACCGCCTCGGCCTGCGCGTCGGACAGCTCGGGGAGCAGCTGCCGCAGCGTCGGTTCGGCGTCCCGGCTTCTGGCTTCCCGGGCCTGGCTGCGGGCATGGTCGGCGATCTTGGCGATGGTCCGGCGCCGGTCGGCCGGGTCGACTCCCAGCTCGACCAGGCCCCGCTTATGCAGCGCCGCCACCACTGTGGACGCCCGGCTCGGGGCGAAGCCCGTGCGCTCGGCGATGGACCCCACCGGCTGCGGGCCGGTGGTGTACAGGCACTCCAGCACCAGCAGCTCGGTCGACCCCAGGTCGGAGCCGTCCTTCATCGCCGAGGTCGCGGCAGCGGTGAGCCGCCTGCCGAGATGGTGCAGCTCGGCGAGATTCAGGGAACTGGTCGGCGATGCCATGTGCGTCCTCCTCCGGAACGTCTCCAATAATACATCTTTTCTGATGCGTCACAAGTGACGTATCTTGAGAGACGTATTCCGGAGGCGCACCCCTGCCACCCGCCGAGACATCCCGAGGAGAAGACATGGCCCGGCCCATAGCCCGCGTACTGCTGTTCCCGCTCGCCATGGCCGCACTGCTGGTCGGCATCTACACCGCCGCCATGCACGCACCAACCCCGCACCACCTGAAGATCGCGGTCGCCGGACCACCCGCCCGGACCGATCCGCTCACCGCCACCCTGCGCCAGAGTCTGGGCGACGCCTACGACGTGCGCACCGTCACCACCACCGAACAGGCCCGGCAGCTGGTAGCGCACCGGGCCGTGGCCGCCGCCTACGTCCCCACACCGACGCCCCAGGACCGCAGCGCCGGTACGGCTGGCACGGCCTTCGCCCAACCGCCGCAGCCGGACGGCCCCGTGCTCTACATCGCGTCAGCCGCCGGTGCCGCCCAGGTCAGCCTGGCCGCCCTGCCGTTCGAGAACGCCGCAGTCCAGCAGCACCAGTTCCTGCAGGTCCGTGACCTGGTCCCGCTCAGCGCCCACGACACCAGCGACACCAGCACCATGTACGCCGCGATCGGCCTGACCCTCGCCGGCTACCTGTCGGCGGTCATGCTCTCGACCGTCTTCGGCACCGTCCTCACCCGCAGGCACACGGTGGCCGCGCTCGCCGCCTTCGGTGCCGTCGCCGCCACCGCCGTCTGGCTCATCACCGGACCGATCCTGGGAGCCGTGCACGGCTCAGCCGTTGCCATCCTCCTCACCGGCTGGCTCACCGTGCTGGCCGTCGCCATGGCCACCCTGTTCCTGTCCCGCTTCTGCGGGCGCATGACGGCGCTGCCCGCCGTTGGGATCTTCATGTTCCTGGGCATGCCCGCCTCCGGAGCGGCCCTGCCCATCGCGAGCATGCCCGCGCCCATCCGCGCCCTGCACGACCTGCTGCCGATGACCTCAACCGCCGGCAGCCTGCGCCAGATCATGTACTTCGCCGGCGACGGCATCGGCCGCTACTGGCTCGCCCTCGCTCTGTGGACCATCACCGGCCTCGCCCTGACCCTCGCCTACGACGCCATCAAGGCCCGCCACACCACCCACCGCAACGACAACACACCCGCCCTGCCCCGCCAGACCACAGAGCTCACCGCCACCCGCTGACCGCACCCCGGCGCACGCCCCAACACCCTGAACGAGGCTGAACCCGTGACCGACGCACCACCGCCCTTCAACAGCCACGACACCGACCCGGCCCGCCCCACTGCTGACCCGCTGACACTGCTCGCCACCGAAACGGAACTCACCGGTCTCGACTTCACCGGCCTGGACCTGCGCCCGGCCCTGAGGCTCCATCAACGTCCCCGGACATTCACCCGCTGCACCTTCACCGAAGCCAACCTGCGCGGTGCCCACCTCGCCGAGACCGTCTTCACCGACTGCACCGCCACAGCAGCCGACTTCACCGGCGCCCTGCTCGACCAGGCCCGCTGGCAGGGCGGCAGCGCCTCTAAAGCCAACTTCACCGACACCGACTGCGGCGACCTCACCTGCGACGGCGCCGACCTGGCCAACACCAAATGGGGCGGCGCCCTGCTCACCGACGCCACCTTCACCGGCTGCCGCATGATCGGCGCCCGCCTCACCGGCCACCGCGGACTGGGCCTGAACCTCACCCGCTGCAACCTCGCTGTCGCCGACCTCAACGGCCTGAGCCTGCGCGGCACCCACCTCGTCGGCATCCGCTTCACCGAAGCCGACCTCGGCGGCGTCGACTTCCGCGACACCACCCTCGAAGACTGCCGACTCGCCGACGCCAACCTACGAGCCACCGACTTCACCGGCGCCGACCTACGCGGCGCCGACCTCGGCGAACTCACCCTCACCGCCGCCGCACACTTCCGCGGCGCCGTCATCTCCCCCAGCCAAGCCGCCCAGATCTGCACCGCCCTCGGCCTCAACGTCATCGGCTGATCCCCAGCAGACGAGGCAGGCACAGGTCTCCCCAGCGATCACACTTGCGCATGGTGATTCTCCCGACGGTGGTGGCATGTGCCCTGAGGGAACGCTGGATGGATGGATGTTCCACGTGCGATGGAGAAGGGTGTGCGGCCGGTTCGGCGGCGGCAGTACTTCAGTTCTGCGTCGTGTCCACTTGGCCGCCGCCGTCTTCTTCCGGGTTTTCGATCTTTTCGTTCCTGCTCGCGCGGGGGTCGACCTTCCCGGTGTTCGCATCGACGTAGACGGGATCGAGCACCATGCTCTTGTCGTCGGTCTCAAAGCCGGTCAGCCATTGAGCCCGCCACCTTCCCGCGCGCTGGACGGCCAGCAGTTCACTGTCGGTGGTGCGCACTTTGTGCCCCTTGGGCTGTTGCAGGGCCTTGAGAGCCGTGCGCTGGGCCGTCTTCTTGTCGACGGTCAGCGCCGGCAGGTCATGCGGGTCTTGCTCGGTGCGTACCAGGAGCTGGGAGACTCGGCCGGCGGTGTTGACCTGAACATCCAGACGCATGGGCATCAAGACGCCGTCACTGTTGCGCCGCCGCCAGCTGACGATCCACCCGAGCTCGGCCCGGTCCCCTACGGGGTATACCTGCGGCTCGGAGCCGCGCAGCTCGCGTGGGTAGTGCTCTTGGGCGTAGCGGCGTGCGATGGGGAGTGCGTCCTTCTCGCTGCCGGGCTTTCGGGTGACGCCTGGGACGGGGTAGCTGGACGAGGTGGTCTTGCTGGACCTTTCGAGGCTGACGTTGAGTTGTGAGGCATCTGGCCAGGTGAGCTCGGCGAAACCGTCGTTGAGGGCGATGAGCAGGGTGTCGGGGCTGTCGTCGACGCCTGCTTGCAGCTGTACGTTGCTGATCTTGTAGCGCTCGCCGAAGGCTTGGCGGATGGCTCGGTGAGCTGCTGCCTTTTCCTTGTCTCCGGTGAATTGGAGGCTGGTGGCATCGACTGCGATGGGGGTGATCCAGGTGGCTGCGGCAATGCCTGCTGCGGCGAGGATGGTTGCGGAGGTGATGGCGGTGACCCGGGCGTGGCGGCGGGGCGGGATGGCGGGTCGTTTGGCCAGCCGCAGGGCACCCCAGGCGATTGCCGTGCCGGCGAGAGCACCCAGGGCGTTCATCTGCACGTCGCTGCTGTCGCACCCCCGGTTGACGCCGGGGACCAGGGTTTGCAGGAGCTCGGTGCAAAGGGAGAGCAGAATGCTGCCCGCGACGACCGGCCAGAGCGTGCGCAGGGCCATCAGCCCGAAGAAGCCGATGGGCGCGAAGAGCAAGAGGTTGAGCAGTCCTTGCTGGGTGGCGAACGGCTCAGCGTAGTTGCGGTTGATCACGCAGACTCGGCTGGCTTCGGTGACTGCTGCCCCGCTTGGCAGGAACAGGGTGAGAGCGACTTCCGCCGTGACGGCCGCGCCGAGCGCGGCGTGGGACCACGGGCGTCTGCCGGCCCGGTGCGCGAGCCAGAAGCACAGGGCGGCGACAAGAAGGACAGCTAACGCCGCTGTGACGATGAAGCCGGTCTGGTTTTTGAATATCGCGGAGAACACGAACGCAGTGTCCTAATCCTGGAGAGCTGGCAGAAGGTGGTCCGTGCCCGCTTGCCCCGCGGCGGGCGGGCACGGACGGACGGTCAGCTGCAGTCGGCCAGGGGTGTCTGGAACGTCTGCTGGCCTTGCACCTGGAGAAGGCCCACGGTGCTCGAGCAGTAGGAAACGTTGTTCCAGCTACCTGTCTTGGTCGTCCCGCTGGACTGACTGAACCAGCCGCTCCAGGAGGTCGATCCCGCCCGGTTGAAACCGACGCGAGCCGTGATACCGGAGCCGCCAGTCTTCTTGTACCAGGTGGACGAACCGCCCCGAGACACTCAAGGCCATCGGCAAGCCTGGAAGATCTTGGTAGATAAAGAACAAGCTGAACTGAGGTGAGCTGAGCTGGGCCGGACTGGTCGCCGGTGTGTCGGCCGTGCGCCTTGTGTGCGGCGTCCGGCTGGTGGGGGCGGCGGCACCTCGGCTGTGAATTCGCGTGCGGCGGGCGCCGGTTGGGGCTGGAGGTGGTGCGTTGTCGCTTCGCGCGGTGGGGGCTGATGCGTGTGGGGTGCGGCCGGGGGCGGTGCGCTTATGCGTTGTGGGTGGGGGCGGAGGGTTCCGGTGCGTCCCCTCCGCCCCATCGCGTCACACACCCGCCGCCGTCAGAACGTGGCCCGGATTTCTCCCACCCGTGCGCCGCCGCCGAAGAGCGGGGCGTCCTCCAGGCGGGACAGGACGGGGGAGTCGATGTCCATGAGGCGCAGGGTGCGGGCGAGGACCGGGCCGAGGGTGCGGGTGGCGCCGTCGTCGATCTTGAAGGCGAGGGCGCGGCCGTCGGGGAGGGCCAGGGCCTGGACGGCCTCGGCGCCCATCTTGGCGAGGGTGCCCGGGAGGGCCTGCATCAGCCAGGTGTCGGGGCGGCGGGTGCCGGCGACGTACTCCGGGTGGGCGCGCATCGCGTCCGCGACCCGTCGTTCAGGGGTGCCGGGACCGGCCGCGACGAAGTACCGGAAGGCGCGGGCCAGGCCCGTCAGGGAGAGGGAGAGCAGGGGCGCGCCGCAGCCGTCCGTGCCGATGTGCGCGACGTCCTCGCCGCTCGCGGTGCGGACGCCGTCGGCCACCAGCTGCTGCAGCGGGTGCGCCTGGTCGAGGTACGACGCGAGCGGCCAGCCGTTGAGCGCGGAGGCGGCCAGCATCGCCGTGTGCTTGCCGGAGCAGTTCATCGTGAGGCGGTCGCGGACCTGGCCCGAGGCGAGGTACGCCTCCGCCTCCTCGGGGTCCAGCGGCAGGTCCGGCGGCGTCTGGAGATGGCCGGCGGTCAGACCGTGCTCGGCCAGCATGGTCCGTACGAGGGCGAGGTGGAAGGGCTCGCCGGAGTGGCTCGCGGCGGCCAGCGCCAGCCGCTCGCCGGAGAGGTCCAGGCCCGCCCGCAGTACCGCCGCGGCCTGCATCGGCTTGTTCGTGGAGCGGGGGAAGACCGGGGCGGCCGCATCGCCCAGTGACCAATCGACGCTGCCGTCGGCCGCGAGCACCACCAGCGAGCCGCGGTGCCGGCCCTCGACGAAGCCGGAACGGACGACCTCGGCGAGGACGGGGGGAACCGAAGGAGGCGCAACCACCGCGGAACCCGGGGACGCGGTGGCTTCCGGGGTCGGTTCGGATATCGGCGTGGGCGAGGTCATCGGCAGCCTTCCGGGGGAGTGGCCTGGCGCCCCCCCGGAGGCTTGTGGCCCGGTCAGGACAGCAGGTCGTCTACTTGTGCTTCGCCTTCACGGTACCTGCGGGCGATTTCCGCACTGCACTCGTCGGTGGTGCGCTGCAAGGACTGGCGGCGACGCGATACCTGCTGTTCGTAGCGGATCAGCCGGCCCATGGCGTCGTGCAGCTCCTGGTCCGTACGCGCGGTGAGGTCGGACAGCTCCACCTCGCCGAGCATTTCCTCGGCGAGCCTGCGGTACTCCTCGCTGTGCGGCGTGCCGACCGTGACGTGCCGTGCCGAGGAGCGGTGCCGTGACGGCAGGTCGGTCAGGATCTCCGGCAGCCGGTCGAGCAAGGGGGAGTGCTGCGCGGTCCGGCGGGCGATCTCGGCCCGCAGGATGTCGATCCGGCCCTGCAACAGCCGCCGCAGATAGCTGAGATCGGCTTCTTCCTGCTGTGAGTCGCGCCGTACCACCCGCAGCTCGGGAAGTCCCAGACCGGACAGCTCGGGCGTCGTGGCCGGCCGGCAGTGGTCACGCTGCTGCGGGGGGCGGGGATGCTGGGCCTGGCCTGCCTGGAGCATGGGGCCGTCCTCGGTGCCGGGGGGCTCGACGCGAGCCGTTGCCGTGGTGGTGGTCGTCAGGGCGGTGGGGGGCGGTGGGGCGCCGGGTGCCGGACGGGTGGTGTCTGTCGTGGGGGCGGTGGAGGCCGTCCGGCCGGTCGGTGTCGTACGGGCGGTTGGTACGGGACCGGGTGTCTGTCCGGCGCCGGGAGTGCTCATGGGTCGTTCCGTCCCCTCGTCCGGTGCCGCTTCTTGGGCATGTTGTCCATGAAACGCACCACGTGCACGCATCGTGCCACTCTGGGCGGTCCTTCTGCAGGGCCATGGCACCCGAACGGCCCCCGTAGGGGCACGGCTGTCCGAAGGCGGGGGACCGCCCGGCATGATGGCGGGTATGCGAGCAGTGGTGCAGAGGGTTGACGGCGCACGCGTCGAGGTGGCGGGCGAGACGGTCGGAGAGATCGTCGGTGCGGGGCTGTGCGTGCTGGTGGGCGTCACGCACGAGGACACCCCGGAGAAGGCGGCGCAGCTGGCCCGCAAGCTGTGGTCGGTGCGGATTCTGCAGGGCGAGAAGTCCTGCTCGGACACCGGGGCGCCGCTGTTGGTGATCAGCCAGTTCACTCTCTACGGTGACGCCCGCAAGGGTCGCCGCCCCACCTGGAACGCCGCGGCCCCGGGGCCGGTCGCCGAGCCGCTGGTCGACGAGGTCGTCGCGCAGCTGCGGGCGCTGGGCGCCCAGGTGGAGACCGGCCGCTTCGGCGCGGACATGAAGGTGTCGCTGACGAACGACGGGCCGTTCACGGTGCTGGTGGAGGTGTAGCCGGGACGGACCGGGCGGAGGCGGGGGCGCGGGCGCAGGCGGTCCGGGTGTCCAGGTGTCCGGTTGTCGCCGGTACGCCGGGCGCCGCGCCCCCGGCAGGCCCTACGGCTCGACGACGGCCTCCTGCGCCGCCGCCGTGCCGCCCGCCATCAGCTGTGCGTCCACCGGCACGTTCCGCTTGACCAGGGCGAGCGCGATCGGGCCGAGCTCGTGGTGGCGGGCCGAGGTGGTGATGAAGCCGAGCTGGCGGCCCTCCTCGCCGTCCGAGGCGAGGCGGACGGGGGTGCCGTGCGGCGGCAGATGGACCTCGCTGCCGTCGAGGTGCAGAAAGACCAGCCGGCGCGGCGGTTTGCCCAGGTTGTGGACGCGGGCGACGGTCTCCTGGCCGCGGTAGCAGCCCTTCTGCAGGTGTACGGCGGTGCCGATCCAGCCCAGCTCGTGCGGGATGGTGCGGTGGTCGGTCTCCAGGCCCAGGCGGGGGCGGTGGGCCTCGACGCGCAGCGCCTCCAGGGCCAGGACGCCGATCGCCGGGCCGTGCTCCGCGGCGAAGGGCTCCAGCCCGGCGCGGGGCAGGAACAGATCACGGCCGTGCGCGGTCTCGCGTACGACGGCGGTGCCGGGCGCCTCGGTGATGGAGCCGGCCGGCAGATGGACGACGGCGATCTCGTCGGTGCGGTCGGAGACCTCGACCCGGTAGAAGAACTTCATGCTCTCCAGGTAGGCGACCAGCGCCTCCTGGTTGCCGGGTTCGGTGTGCATCCAGGTCGTCTCGCCGTCGTCGACGAGGTAGACGGCGTGCTCGATGTGACCGTGCGCGGACAGGATCAGCGCCTCGGTGGCGTGGCCGGGCGCGAGTTCGCTGACGTGCTGGGTGAGCAGCAGATGCAGCCAGCTCAGCCGCTCGGGGCCGGTGACGGTGACCACGCCGCGGTGGGAGAGGTCCACGAAGCCGGAGCCGTCGGCGAGGGCGCGCTGCTCACGGAAGAGGTCGCCGTAGTGCGCAGCGACGCCTTCGTCGGGGGCCTCGGCGGGGACTGCGCCGGGCAGCGACAGCAGGGGGCTGGCGGGTGAATGTCGCAGCATGGGGCCAGCCTACGACCCGACGGCGACAGCCTCAGCCGTCGCCCTCGGCGGCCTTGTCGCGGCAGGCCGCACAGCGCCCGAAGATCGCGAAATGCTTCATGTCCGTCTCGAAGCCGAATCGTTCGCGCAGCATCGCCGTGAACGGCTCGGCCACCGACAGATCCGCCTCGATGAGGTCCGTGCAGTCCCGGCACACCAGGTGGATGTGGTGGTGGCGGTCGGCGAGGTGGTAGGTGGGTGCGCCGTGTCCCAGGTGGGCGTGGCTGACCAGGCTCAGCTCTTCGAGCAGCTCCAGGGTCCGGTAGACGGTGGAGATGTTCACCCCGCCCGCCGTCTTGCGCACCTCGGTGAGGATGTCGTCGGGGGTGGCGTGCTCCAGCCTGTCCACAGCCTCCAGTACGAGCTGACGCTGCGGGGTCAGGCGGTATCCGCGCCTGCGGAGGTCGCTCTGCCAGTCGGTGGTCACCACAGGCCCAGTGTAGGAGGCCGGGCGGCGGGTGTGCGTGGGTTGCCGCGTCAGCCTGCGGTCCGTATGCCGGCCGGCAGTTCCACGGGCGCCGACGGCACCCGGCAGGGCAGACCCCCCATACCGGCAGCACCGCCGTCGGGCAGCACCGCCACCGGGCAGCGGCGCTACGGCCGGTGCCCGGCGGCGGTCCGGTCGCCCGTCGCCGGGGCGTGCTGCTTACGGGGTGTAGGGCGTGCCGTCCGGCCGGAAGAAGGAGACGCCGTCCGGCATCTCGTCCGGGAGGTTCTCCGCCCACTCCTTGAGGTCGGCGACCTTCTTCAGGTGCGCCGACATGTACGGCCGCAGCGGCACGTCCGGGGTGGACTTCTCGCCGACCCACATCAGGTCGCTGTTGACGTAGCCGTAGAGCCGCTTGCCGCCGCTGTACGGGCCGGAGGCGGCGGTGCGGGCGATGGCGTCGGTGGCCAGGTCGATCTGCGGCTTCCGGTCGGCCAGCTCGCCGTACCAGACCTCCACCACGCCCTGGTCGCGGCACATCACGATCTCGACCTTGCGGTCCGCGTCGATGCGCCAGAAGCCGGTCTCCGTCTCCAGCGGGCGGACCTTCTTGCCCTCGGCGTCGAGCACCCAGCTGTGCGAGGTGTATTCGAGGAAGTCACGGCCGTCGTGGGTGAAGCTGACCTCCTGCCCGAAGTTGCACTTCTCGGTGCCCGGGAAGTCGGCGACGCCGGCGCCCTCCCAGTTGCCGAGGAGGAAGGCGAGCGGCACCAGGGCCGGGTTCAGGTCGGACGGGATCTCGATCATGAGAGCTCAGACGATCTATGCGGAGGGGAATCGGCAGGGGCGCGCGAGGCGCTCCCATGAGGCTGCTGGGTGGGCCGCCACCCGGTTTGAGCTGGGGGAGCGACGGCTCAGCGCTGGCCCTGGTACAGCTTCTTCCAGGTCAGACCGGCGAACGAGATCACGCCGACGGCGACCAGAACCAGCAGGGTGGTGAAGAATGCCTCAAGCACGAGCGCGCTCCTTGAACGGAGTGAGGGTGTAACGGACCGCCTGAGAGTCTAGTCGGCGGCGGTGACAACGGCGCTGTGAGGTCCACCGCGCCTACTCTTGCCCCATGGCGAAGAAGCTCGTGATCAAGGTGACGGCGGGTGCGGATGCGCCCGAGCGGTGCTCGCAGGCGTTCACAGTGGCGGCGGTGGCGGTGGCCAGCGGCGTCGAGGTGTCGTTGTGGCTGACCGGGGAGTCGGTGTGGTTCGCGCTGCCGGGGCGGGCGGCGGAGTTCGAGCTGCCGCATGCCGCTCCCCTGCCGGAACTGATCGACGGGATCCGCGCGGGCGGCGGCGCGATCACGGTCTGCACCCAGTGCGCGGCCCGGCGTGACGTCGAGCAGAAGGATCTGATCGAGGGGGCCGGGATCGCCGGAGCCCAGGTGTTCGTCAGCGAGATCATGCCGGACGACGTACAGGCGCTGGTGTACTGAGCCCGCAGTCCGGCGTACTGGTCCGCGGGCGCCCGGCGTACTGAGCCCGGCGTACTGGTCCGCGGGCGCCCGGCGTACGGAACCCGCCGGGCGCCCGGCGCGGCTACCGGGGGTGCTTGTCGTCGCCCCGGTCGTCCAGTTCGCGCCACCAGCGGTCGGATTCGGGGTCGCCGGACTCGTCCCACCAGCGCTCACCGGGCTCGCGGCGGTTGCCGACGATCGCCGCGACGGGCGGAATGACCATGGCGACGACGCACATGCCCACCGCGGCCGGCACCGACCACAGCCGCACCACACCCCACGCGAGGACGAACAGCACCAGGCACACGCCCATCAGGACGAAGTACCTGCGATGACGGCGCTGTACGGGCGACCGGCGGTGCGCGTCCATGAATCCACGGTAAGTCCGCGCGCGGCAGGACAGAAGCCGGCGCAGGAAACGCTGCCCGTGCCGTGCACGGCACGAAGGGCCGCACCCCGGCCAAGGCGTCCAAACCTCCGGGGTACGGCCCTTCGGCCGTACGGATCGTGGCGACGGGCCCCGGGCGGAGCGCAGGCCACTTCCGCCGTCAGACAGCGATGGCAACCTCCGCCAGGCCGCCCTTCTGGGCGACGACGGTGCGGTCCGCGGTGCCGCCCGGGACGAGCGCGCGCAGCGTCCAGGTGCCCTCGGCCGCGTAGAAGCGGAACTGTCCGGTCGCGGAGGTGGGGACCTCGGCGGTGAATTCGCCGGTGCTGTCCAGGAGGCGGACGTAACCGGTGACGGGCTCGCCGTCGCGGGTCACGTTGCCCTGGATCGTGGTCTCACCGGGCTTGATGGTCGAGGCGTCCGGGCCGCCTGCCTGTGCTCCACACATAGGGGTACTTCCTTGAGGGTTCGAAGAAGAAGCTTGCGGGGTTACTTGGCTGCGCCGAGCTCGATCGGGACGCCGACCAGCGAGCCGTACTCGGTCCAGGAACCGTCGTAGTTCTTGACGTTGGTCTGGCCGAGCAGCTCGTGCAGGACGAACCAGGTCAGCGCGGAGCGCTCACCGATGCGGCAGTAGGCGATGGTGTCCTTGGCGAGGTCGACGGACTCCGCCTCGTAGAGCGCCTTGAGCTCGTCGTCGGACTTGAAGGTGCCGTCGTCGTTGGCGTTCTTCGACCACGGGATGTTGCGGGCGCTGGGCACGTGGCCGGGGCGCTGCGACTGCTCCTGCGGGAGGTGCGCCGGGGCGAGCAGCTTGCCGCTGAACTCGTCGGGGGAGCGCACGTCGACCAGGTTGAGGTTGCCGATCGCGGCGACGACGTCGTCACGGAAGGCGCGGATGGCGGTGTTCTGGGCCTTGGCCTGGTAGGCGGTGGCCGGGCGCCGGGGGACCTCGGAGCCGTCGACCAGGTCGCGCGAGTCCAGTTCCCACTTCTTGCGGCCGCCGTCGAGCAGCTTGACGCTGCCGTGGCCGTAGAGCTTGAAGTACCAGTAGGCGTAGGAGGCGAACCAGTTGTTGTTGCCGCCGTAGAGGACCACGGTGTCGTCGTTGCCGATGCCCTTGGCCGAGAGCAGCTTCTCGAAGCCCTCCTGGTCGACGAAGTCGCGGCGCACCGGGTCCTGGAGGTCCTGCTTCCAGTCGATCCGGACGGCGTTCTTGATGTGGTTCTTGTCGTAGGCCGAGGTGTCCTCGTCGACCTCGACGAGGACGACCTTCGGGTCCTCGATGTGGGCCTCGACCCAGTCGGCGTCTACGAGGACGTCGCTACGGCTCATGGTGTTCTCCTCCGGGGCAGTTGCGGGGGCGGTGGCAGAGTGGCACGCGGATATGCCGGGTGTGCGCCGGTGACTTCCGGACGGGGGTACCGGGGCGGCGCTGCGCCGGGACGCGTGGGGGCGCGGCTTGCAGGGCCGGCCGGGGGCTGGGGCCGGGGCACCTCCCGGCGGTGGCCGGGGGAGGGTGCGAAAGGCCCGTCAGACAGGGCGACAGAGCATGGCGGCGACGCGGCACAGGTCTACTGCCCGCCGCTTCGTCAGTACCGCACGTCCCCGCGGACGGAGACCGCTCAATGAGCTCTGCATGCCACCGATCGTAGGGACGCGGGGCGGGGCGTGTCACCGGCGTGTCGAATGGCGAGACGCGTTTGTCCGTGATGTGAGACCGGGGGCTCGCGAGGCAGCTGCCGCACGGGCCCCCGGTGCCCGTACGCCGGTGGGGGGTCTGGCGTACGGACTTAGGCGTCTCAGGAAATGGACGGCGTGCGGATCGGCCGGCGCGCGGACCGGCCGGCGCGCGGACCGGCCGGCGGGCCGGCGGGCTGGTGGGGCGGCCCGCCGGCGGCCTCCGGTCAGCCGGGAAGCCTGACGTCCTTGCCGACGGCGGAGATCGAGATGCCGTCGGGCATCGTCGCGACCTTCTCCAGCTTCAGGTTGCCGGGCAGCTGGTCCAGCTTCCAGTCGTGGTCGGTCTGGGCGCGCACCTTGGCCTCGCAGCCCGGGAGGGCCTTGCACATCCCGGGGAGCCCGTCGGCGCGCAGCCGCACGGTGTTGCCGCCCACGATCGTCAGGGAGCCGGTCACGTCCAGCGAGCTGAGGACCGGGAGGTCGGGCGAGATCCTGACCTGGCTGCGGCCGTTCTTCTGTCCGCCGTAGGTGATCTTGACGCCGCCGCCCGCCGCCTTGGTCAGGTCGGCGTAGTTGATCCGGGCGTTGCCGGTGGCCGTGGCAGCGCTCTGGATGGAGGTGTAATCGCTGCTCAGGCCCACATCGTGGAACTGCGCCGACAACTGGTCGATGCGCAGCGAGTGGCCCTCGGCGCGGGCCTCGATGCCCCCGAGGTCGGCGTCCACCTCCTGGAGGCTGCGGCCGGCGACCTGGGTCAGGAACGGGAAGCCCTTGATCGAGACCTCCGGCGTCCTGTCGAGACCCTGGCTGCTGCGGATCTTGTCCGCGGCCATGTTCTCGGCGAGGTTCACCGCCACCCGGTCGGCGGCCACGAACAGCCCGCCGAATATGACGATGAAGATCAACAGCACCCGCAGTGCACGCATCGAACCACTTCCCCACACCTGGGCCGGATCCGGCCGCGTCCGTGCAGGCCCCCTGCCTGCGCTCCGGGGGAGCCTAGACGACACGGTCGGGGAAGCGGGAGCGGCGGCCGCCGGACGGCACCAGGG
>NZ_JBSHBP010000060.1:0-47848 GCF_053612065.1 Streptomyces sp. NPDC054765
CTCCGCTGCTTGTGCGGGCCCCCGTCAATTCCTTTGAGTTTTAGCCTTGCGGCCGTACTCCCCAGGCGGGGAACTTAATGCGTTAGCTGCGGCACGGACGACGTGGAATGTCGCCCACACCTAGTTCCCAACGTTTACGGCGTGGACTACCAGGGTATCTAATCCTGTTCGCTCCCCACGCTTTCGCTCCTCAGCGTCAGTATCGGCCCAGAGATCCGCCTTCGCCACCGGTGTTCCTCCTGATATCTGCGCATTTCACCGCTACACCAGGAATTCCGATCTCCCCTACCGAACTCTAGCCTGCCCGTATCGAATGCAGACCCGGGGTTAAGCCCCGGGCTTTCACATCCGACGTGACAAGCCGCCTACGAGCTCTTTACGCCCAATAATTCCGGACAACGCTTGCGCCCTACGTATTACCGCGGCTGCTGGCACGTAGTTAGCCGGCGCTTCTTCTGCAGGTACCGTCACTCTCGCTTCTTCCCTGCTGAAAGAGGTTTACAACCCGAAGGCCGTCATCCCTCACGCGGCGTCGCTGCATCAGGCTTTCGCCCATTGTGCAATATTCCCCACTGCTGCCTCCCGTAGGAGTCTGGGCCGTGTCTCAGTCCCAGTGTGGCCGGTCGCCCTCTCAGGCCGGCTACCCGTCGTCGCCTTGGTAGGCCATCACCCCACCAACAAGCTGATAGGCCGCGGGCTCATCCTTCACCGCCGGAGCTTTCCACACACAGACCATGCGGTCGTGTGTCATATCCGGTATTAGACCCCGTTTCCAGGGCTTGTCCCAGAGTGAAGGGCAGATTGCCCACGTGTTACTCACCCGTTCGCCACTAATCCACCCCGAAGGGCTTCATCGTTCGACTTGCATGTGTTAAGCACGCCGCCAGCGTTCGTCCTGAGCCAGGATCAAACTCTCCGTGAATGTTTACCGGTAATCCGGTGAACACACACGAGAGCGGAACAACCAGACGGAATAGGTCCGGTCGTTCACAGCGTCCTCGCTGTGTGTGCCACCCCGACCGCTCGGGCCGTGGTGGACTTTCAAAGGAACCTCATCCTCCGGAGTGTCTCCGGTGGACGGGGTATCAACATATCTGGCGTTGACTTTTGGCACGCTGTTGAGTTCTCAAGGAACGGACGCTTCCTTAGGATTCCCTCTCGGGTTTCCGCCGGGCGCTTCCCTTCGGTGTTTCACACTCTATCAGGCCTTTTTCGTCTTCCGAACCGCTGCTTTTCTGCAGACATACAGAAGCGCGCAATTCTCGAATCGCGATCAAGACGCTGGGAGTGCCGCCCACCATCAACCGGACGCAGTTGATTGCGTCCTGGCTGTCCGGGGCAGGTCTCAGACAGTACAGCTCTGCTGTGGGCGAGGCAAATCGATTCAGCAGGACGCGCGGTCCGCAACCGGCGTCTCTCATGCGGAACCGTCAGTTCTTATGACTTACGCTTCTGAACGGTGCGCCGTCCAGGACAGGTAGTGACGGCGGCCTGATGAATCTCCACCCCTGGGAGGCTTCCCATGACCACCGTGACGTCCCCTCTTGCCGGACGCGCCATCGGACTCGCGGCTGTGCCCGACCCGGTGTTCTCCGGAGCGATGGTGGGTCCCGGTACCGCCATCGATCCGGTGCGTGAGCCGTCTGCTGCTGTTTCACCCGTGGACGGTGTTCTCGTCTCGCTGCACCCGCATGCGTTTGTCGTCGTCGACCCGGAGGGGCACGGCGTGCTCACCCACCTCGGTATCGACACCGTTCAGCTCAACGGCGAGGGCTTCGAGCTGCTCGTGAACAAGGGTGACACCGTCACCCGCGGCCAGGAGGTCGTGCGCTGGAACCCGGCCGCGGTCGAGGAGGCCGGAAAGTCGCCGGTGTGCCCGGTCGTCGCGCTGGAGGCCACAGCCGACTCGCTCGGTGAGGTGCGCGAGGACGGCGATGTCAAGGCGGGCGACCAGCTCTTCTCCTGGCAGTAGCCGGGCGCCGTCCCGGACGGCAGGTACGACATCCATCGCGGCGGCCCGGACCGTCGCATCAACCGGAGACGGGTGCAATGGAGACAACGCTGCGAGGCGTCGGCGTCAGCCACGGTGTGGCGATCGGCGAGGTGCGGCACATGGGCACAGCGGTCCTGGAGCCGCCGGCCAAGCAGATTCCGGCGGATGAGGCGGAGCGCGAACAGGGGCGTGCCCGTCAGGCCGTGGACGCTGTCGCCGCGGACCTGATAGCGCGGGGGAACCTGGCGGGCGGCGAGGCCCAGGCCGTGCTGGAGGCCCAGGCCCTGATGGCTCAGGACCCCGAGCTGATGGCTGATGTCGAGCGGCGGATCGCCGTCGGCTCCACCGCGGAGCGCGGTGTGTATGACGCGTTCGCCTCCTACCGGGCGCTGCTCGCGGGTGCCGGGGAGTATCTCGCGGGCCGGGTGGCGGACCTCGATGATGTGCGCAACCGGATCGTCGCCCGGTTGCTGGGTGTACCGATGCCGGGGGTGCCGGACAGCGACGAGCCGTATGTGCTGATCGCGCGTGATCTGGCGCCGGCCGACACCGCGCTGCTCGACCCGACGCTGGTGCTCGGGTTTGTGACCGAGGAGGGCGGGCCGACCAGCCACAGCGCGATTCTTGCGCGGGCGCTGGGGGTGCCGGCCATTGTCGCGCTCCCCGGTGCGGGTGAGCTCGTCGAGGGCACGGTCATCGCGGTCGACGGCAGCACCGGTGAGGTGTTCGTCGAGCCGAGTGCCGAGAAGCGGGCGGTGCTGGAGCAGGCCGCCGCGGAGCGCAAGGCGGCGCTGGCGGCGACGACCGGTCCCGGTGCCACCTCCGACGGGCACAAGGTGCCGCTGCTGGCGAATGTCGGTGGTCCCGGGGATGTGGCGGCGGCGGTCGAGGCCGGGGCCGAGGGTGTCGGTCTGTTCCGTACGGAGTTCCTCTTCCTGGACGACAGCAAGAAGGCGCCGTCCGAGGAGAAGCAGGTCGATGCGTACCGCAAGGTGCTGGAGGCCTTCCCCGAGGGGCGGGTCGTGGTGCGGGTGCTCGACGCCGGCGCGGACAAGCCGCTGGACTTCCTGACGCCGGCCGATGAGCCGAACCCGGCGCTGGGTGTGCGGGGGCTGCGCACGCTGCTCGATCACCCGGATGTGCTGCGGACGCAGCTGACGGCGCTGGCGAAGGCGGCCGAGGGGCTGCCGGTCTACCTCGAGGTCATGGCACCGATGGTGGCGGACCGGATCGACGCGAAGGCGTTCGCGGATGCCTGCCGGGAGGCCGGGCTGCGGGCGAAGTTCGGCGCGATGGTGGAGATTCCGTCGGCGGCGCTGCGGGCGCGGTCGATTCTGCAGGAGGTCGAGTTCCTTTCACTGGGGACCAATGACCTGGCGCAGTACACCTTCGCCGCCGACCGTCAGGTGGGTGCCGTCGCGCGTCTGCAGGACCCCTGGCAGCCGGCGCTGCTGGATCTTGTGGCGGCTTCGGCCGAGGCCGCGAAGGCCGAGGGCAAGAGCTGTGGTGTCTGTGGTGAGGCGGCCTCCGATCCGCTGTTGGCGTGTGTACTGACGGGGCTCGGTGTCACCAGCCTTTCGATGGGGGCGGCGTCGATTCCGTACGTGCGGGCGACGCTGTCCAAGCACACGATGGCGCAGTGCGAGCGGGCGGCGGCTGCGGCGCGGGCCGCGGACACCGCCGATGATGCGCGGGCTGCCGCGCAGGCGGTGCTCTCCGGGGAGTGATCTCGCGCGGCGCGGTGCGTCGCAGGAGTGTTGACGGCCGTCCCGCCCTCTTGGCGGGGCGGCCGTTATCCGTGCGGAGCGGGCGGGGTTGGTGGGGTCAGTGGTGGTGGGGGTCGGGTGGGGGTGTCAGGGGGAGGCCGGGGGCGTAGTCGACGCGGTGCTCGGGTGGGATCGGTTCGCCGGTTTCGGCGTCGGTGCAGTAGGCGGTGAAGACCTCGGCGGCGCCGAGGGGGCGGGGCCAGGAGTCGCTGAGGGACCAGCCGCGGACCGTGTCGTGCGGGCCGTCCGAGGGGGTGGCGCGGTCGTTGGGGGCGGTGGTGGTGCGGGAGACGAGGCCGCCGGGGGTGCGCAGGGCGAAGCCGGCGGCGAGGACGGTGCAGAAGACGAGGGCCTCGGATTCGGCGAGCCGGGGCCGGGCGCCGTCGTGGCCGGTGGCGTGCAGGACCGCCAGGAGGGGTGGCTCACCGGCCGCGACGGAGCAGACGAGGTGGTGGGTGCCGTCGCCGAGCGCGGCCAGGAGCTGTTGGAGGGCCTGGGTGGCGCGGGCGAACGCGGCATGGGCGAGGTCGTCGCCGCACTCCTCGCAGGTGCCGGCGCGGGCCAGGAGGCCGGAGGCGTGGTCCCAGGTCGCCTGGCGGTCGGCTTCTTCGACGAGTAACGGCAGCAGCTGGGACATCGGCTCGCCCCGGTAGGTCAAGGTGGCGCCGGTGCGGGCGACTTCGGCGGTGTAGCGGCTGCGGCTGTCGGGGCGGTCCGGGTCCAGGCCGAGGTCGCCGCAGTATTTCTCGTAGGCGGCCGGGTCGAAGAGGCTGACGGTCGTGAGCACGCCCTGGGAGGCGAGGCTGCGCAGCAGGGTCTCCATCTGCCGGAGATAGCTGCGGTGGTCGTCGAACGGGAAGGTGGGGTAGCGGCGCATCGCGGTGAAGTCCTGCTCGTCGGCCAGGACGGCGGCGCTGCTGGGGATTTCGCGGCGCAGTGCGCGGCGGGCGGTGGACGGGTCGGTGTGCCGGGATGTGGATGTCATGACTCCCCCTGAGTGAAATGCGCCGACTCTGCGGGAGAGGCGGCGGCCGGACATCACTTGTCACTGAGAGTAATCGGGGGGTCTGACAATGCGGCCGGGCGCCGGACCGCCGGGGCATCCACGCCCTCCGGTCCGGCGCCCGGCCGGTGGTTACTGCGCGCGGTCGGCGGCGGCGCGGTCGCGGGCCACCCGCTCATAGAAGCGGAGCAGTTCGAGGTTGTCGACGGAGCCGGGGTTGACGGCCTTTTCGAGCGGGGTGCCCTGGAGGAGGCGCTTGACGGGGACCTCGATGCGTTTGCCGGTGAGGGTGTGCGGGACGCCGGGGGCTTCGATGATGTCGTCGGGGACGTGGCGGGGCGAGAGCTGTTTCCTGATGGTCCGTTTGATGCGGTCGCGCAGGGCGTCGTCGAGGGTGGCGCCGGGGGCGAGGTGGACGAAGAGCGGCATCCAGTAGCCGCCGTCGGGGAGCTCCAGGCCGATGACGAGGGATTCGCGGATCTCGGGGAGCCGTTCGACGGCTTCGTAGATGTCGGCGGAGCCCATCCGGACGCCCTGGCGGTTGAGGGTGGAGTCGGAGCGGCCGTGGATGATGACGCTGCCGCGGGCGGTGAGGGTGATCCAGTCGCCGTGCCGCCAGACGCCGGGGTACATATCGAAGTAGCTGTCGTGGTAGCGGGTGCCCTCGGGGTCGTTCCAGAAGCGGGTGGGCATGGAGGGCATGGGCTGGGTGACGACCAGCTCGCCGACCTCGTCGATGACCGGCTTGCCCTGGGGGTCCCAGGCCTGGAGGTCGGTGCCGAGGCAGGGGGCCTGGAGCTCGCCGATGTGGACGGGGAGGGTGGGGACGGCGCCGGCGAAGCAGCTGCAGACGTCGGTGCCGCCGCTGACGGAGGCCGTCCAGAGGTCGGCGCCGCTCTCCGCGAAGGAGTCGTGCAGCCAGCGGAAGCCGTCCGGCGGGAGCGGGGAGCCGGTGGTGGCGACGCAGGTGACGGCGGAGAGGTCGAGGTCGCGCGCCGGGTGGATACCGGCCTTGCGGCAGGCCATGACGTAGGCGGCGGAGGTGCCGAAGACGGTGGCGCGGGTGGTCTCGGCGACCCGCCACTGGGCGGAGATGTCGGGGTGGCCGGGGCTGCCGTCGTAGAGCACGATCGTGGCGCCCACCAGGAGGCCGGCGACGAGGAAGTTCCACATCATCCAGCCGGTGGAGGTGTACCAGAAGAACCGGTCGTCCGGGCCGAGGTCGCAGTGCAGGCCGGTCTGCTTGAGGTGTTCGAGCAGGATGCCGCCCTGGGACTGGACGATGGCCTTGGGCAGGCCGGTGGTGCCGGAGGAGTAGAGGACCCACAGCGGGTGGTCGAACGGGACCTGTTCGAAGACCGGTTCGGTGTCGTTCGAGGTCAGGTCCGACCAGTTCAGGGCACCTTCGGGGGCGGGGGTGCCGAGGAGCGGGATGTGGACGACGGCGCGCACGGTGGGCAGTTCGGCGCGGAGTTCGGCGACGGTGTCGCGGCGGTCGTGTTCCTTGCCGCCGTAGCGGTAGCCGTCGACGGTGAACAGGACGACGGGTTCGATCTGCTGGAAGCGGTCCAGCACGCTGCGGGCGCCGAAGTCGGGGGCGCAGGAGGTCCAGACGCCGCCGACCGCGGCGGTGGCCAGCAGCGCGACGACGGCCTGCGGGACGTTGGGGACGTAGGCGCTGACGCGGTCGCCGGGGCGGACGCCGAGGCGGCGGAGTTCGGCGGCCAGCGAGCCGACCTGGGCGCGCAGGTCCCGCCAGGTGACGGTGGTGGGCTCATGGGTCTCGTCGACGTACAGCAGTGCGGGGGCCGCTGCGCGGGCCGGGTCCTCGGCGGCGCGCAGGGCGTGCTCGGCGTAGTTGAGGGTGGCGCCGGGGAACCAGCGGGCGCCGGGCATCGTACGGTCGGCGAGGACGGTCTCGTACGGGGTGGCGAAGCGGACGTCGAACCACTCGGCGGTGGCCTGCCAGAAGGCGGGGAGGTCGTCGACGGACCAGCGGTGCAGGGCGGCGTAGCTCGCGGCGGGATCGCCGGGGGTGGGTGCGGGGGCGCCGTGGTGCTCGGCGGCCCAGGTGTGGAAGCGGGTGACCTGCGCGCCGGCGATGCGGTCCGGGCCTGGTTGCCAGAGAGGTTCCGGCTGTGGGGCGGACTGCGGTGCGGTGGTCATGATGCAGCTCCCGGGCGGTACGCGTCGTAGGCGTCGGGCGCGCACGGCGGGGTCCCCCGGCCCAGTGGGTGGGCGTGTGCGCGTGACACGGCTTGTCTGGACGATGCCATGTGATCGACTGGTGCACCAGGGTGGGCTGCCCACATTGGGCAGGTGGCGGATGTGGTGCCGGCCTGTGGTGCGGGCCGGTTCGGGGCGCACGCGGCGGTGCGGGGGCGGGAATTCGGCCAGCAGGCGGCGATCCACGGGCCTGAAGGTGGCCGAGCGTGACCCCTTGCAGGTGAACGGCAGTTGAACGGTGCCCGCGCACCCGGTCGTCAATGGCAGGCTGACCGGCATGGACGGGCGGGATCTGGTGCGGTCGGTACGGATGGTCAAGGCGGTCGGGCCGTCGCAGGGGCTACGGTCCGTGCGTGCGGCGTGGCGGACACGGCGGGCGGATGCGCTGGCGCTGCCGCGGCGCGCCCCCGAGCGGGCGCGGGTGCCGGGGGCGGCGCGCGGCGCGGAGCCCCAGCCGGGCGGCGGAGTGATCCACTTCGCCCGGTCGTCGCTGCGGGTCCGGGTGGCTTCGGGCGGTGCGGTGTTCTGCGGCTGGGACGGTGCCGGGCCGGAGCCGTCGTACGCGCTGGCCGGGCCGTGTCCCGAGGTGGACGGGCGGGCGGTGCTGGAGCCCGATACGGAGGGCGGCTGGCGGGTGGTCTCCGAGCGGGTGCTGGTGGTGGTCTCCCGGCACGGTGCGGTGGAGGTGCGGACGCCCGGCGGGGCGGTGCTGCGGCGGGAGTTGCCGCCGCGCTGGTGGGACCGGATAGCCGAGGAGGGTGCGGACGGGCGGCCCGAGGGGAGCGCCGCCTCGCGCTGGGTGCAACGGTCGGAGGTCGCGGCCGATGCCCGGTTCTTCGGGCTGGGCGGCCGGGCGCACGGGCCGCGGCTGCGGGACGGGGCGTACCGGCTGTGGAACACGGATCCGGGCGGCGCCTTCGGACCGGGGGACGATCCGCTGTCGGTGACCATGCCGGTGCAGCTGGTGGTGGCGGACGCCGGTACCCATCTGGTCTTTCACGACAACTCGTGGGACGGCCGGGTGACGCTGCGCGAGGGCGCGGAGGGGGCGGGCTCGGGGCATGACCGGCCGGGCACCTGTGAACTGCGGATGGACGGCGGACCGCTGCGCTACTGGGTGCTGGCGGGCACCCCGGCCCGGGTGTTGCAGGTCTGGACGGCGCTGACCGGGGCGCCCGCGCTGCCGCCGCAGTGGGCGCTGGGCCACCAGCACGCCCGCTGGGGCTTCGGCGGGGAGGCCGAGGTACGCCGGGTGGTGGCGGGCTACCAGGAGCGTGAACTTCCGCTGTCGGCACTCCATTTGGACATCGACCACTACGACCGGCACCGGGTCTTCACCGTCGACCGGCAGCGTTATCCGGATCTGCCCGGTCTGGCGCGGGAGTTGCGGGCGGACGGGGTGCGGCTGGTGTCGATCGTGGATCCGGCGGTGAAGGCGGAGCCGGGGGACGCGGTCTACGAGGGCGGGGCGGCGGCGGACGCCTTTGTCCGGGACGCGCGGGGGCGGGAGGTACGCGGGGTGGTGTGGCCGGGCGAGTCGGTGTACCCGGATTTCACCGATGCGCGGGTGCGCAAGTGGTGGGGTGCGCTGTATGCCGAGCGGCTGGCCCAGGGCTTCGCGGGGTTCTGGCACGACATGAACGAGCCGGTCTCCTTTGCCGCGTTCGGGGAGCGGACGCTGCCGCGCTCGGCGCGGCATGCGCTGGAGGGGCGGGGCGGCGACCACCGGGAGGCGCACAACGTCTACGGCCTGGCGATGGCGCGGGCCGGTTTCGAGGGGCTGTGCGAACTGCGGCCGGACCGGCGGCCGTTCCTCTTCTCCCGCTCGGGCTGGGCCGGGATGCAACGCTACGGCGGCACCTGGTCGGGGGATGTGGCGACCGGCTGGCCGGGGCTGCGCGCCTCGCTGTCGCTGGTGCTGGGCATGGGGCTGTGCGGGGTGCCGTACAGCGGTCCCGATATCGGCGGGTTCTCCGGGGTGCCGTCCCCCGAGCTGTATCTGCGGTGGTTCCAGCTGGGTTCCTGTCTGCCGCTGTTCCGTACCCATTCGGCGGTCGGAGCGGGGCGGCGGGAGCCGTGGGAGTACGGGACCGAGGTGCTCGAAGCCGCCCGTACCGCGCTGCGCGAACGGCAGCGGCTGCTGCCGTACTTCGAGACGCTGGGCCAGTTGGCGCGGCTGACCGGGGCACCGTACATCCGGCCGGTGTGGTGGAACACGCCGCGCGACCGGGCGCTGCGGGACTGCGAGGACGCCTTTCTGCTGGGGGATGCGCTGCTGGTGGCGCCGGTGCTGGCGGCGGGGGTGACCCGGCGGCCGGTGCGGCTGCCGCGCGGCCGGTGGTACGACACCGTGACCGGGCGGGCGTACGACGGTCCCGGGCAGGTGTGGGTGGAGGCGCCGCTGTCGCGGATTCCGGTGCTGGCACGGGCCGGTGCGGTGGTGCCGGTGACGGGGGCGAGCGGCGGGACGGAGCTGGAGGTGTGGGCGCCGGTGGCCGGGCGCGGGGGCAGCGGGCTGGTGGTGCCGGACGCCGGGGACGGCTGGCGGCGGCCGACCGTGGAGCGCTTCACCTCACGGCGGGAGGGCGGCCGGGTGGTCGTGGAGCGGCGGGACGGGGGCACGGTGGGGTATCCGGTACGGGTGCGGGGGCTGGACGACGGGGTGGAGGCGTAGCGGGGCAAGTGGGCGGGCGGCGGCGAGCGTCGCCGGGCGGAGGTATGGCCGGCGGCGGCAGGGCGGGGTACGGGACCACCGCGGACGGGCGTGCGGGGCGGGAGGCGCCCTCGCGCGGTACGGGACCACCGCGGGCGGGGCGGCCGACGGCCCTGTGGGTCTTCCCCTCCGGCCGCCACGCCTGGTAGACGAAGGCCATGCCGAGACTTGCTGCCGCGCTGCGCGGCCTCGCTGCCGCTGCCGCCGCACTGATCACCGTCACCGCCGCCCCTCCGAGCGCGGCGGCGGGCACCGCCCCGCATCCGGCGCCGTCGTCGTATCCGGCCCACGACCCCAAGCCGCCCAGGGAGTTCGTCGCGCTGCGGGACGTGGATCCCACGATCCTCCAGGAGATGCGGTACTTCACCCCGCACGACTTCATGGGGGTGCCGGTGACCGGCTACCGGGCGCCGATGTGCCTGCTGACCCGGGACACAGCACGGGCGTTGCACCGGGCGCAGCTCTCGTTCCTGCGCCGCGGATACTCCCTCAAGGTCTATGACTGCTACCGGCCGCAGCGCGCCGTGAACCACTTCGTGGCCTGGGCCAAGGACCTCGGCGACCAGCGGATGAAGGCCGAGTTCTCTCCACAGGTCGACAAGTCGACGCTCTTCCGGGACGGCTATATCGCGGAGAAGTCCGGGCACAGCAGGGGCAGCACCCTGGATCTGACGCTGGTGCGGCTGCCGGCGCTGCCGACCCGGCCATACATCCCCGGCGAGCCGTTGTCGTCGTGCTACGGCCCCAAGGCGGCCCGCTTCCCGGACAACTCGCTGGACATGGGCACCGGCTTCGACTGTTTCGACACCCTGGCGCACACCCTCGACCCGCGGATCAAGGGCGAGCAGCGGGCGAACCGACTGCTGCTGAAGAACGGCCTGGAGCGCGCCGGATTCGTCAACTACCCGTACGAGTGGTGGCATTACACCTTCACACCGGAAACGTTTCCTGACACCTACTTCGACTTCCCGGTCGCCCGGCGGTCGCTCGTCGTCCGGCACTGACCGGCCGCGGCGCCGGCGGCTCTGTCGGGGGCCCTGCCTGCGGCCCTCCCGGCGGCCCTGCCTCGTCCGTCGCGGCCGTCGCGGCGTCGCGGCCGGTGCGGCGTCGCGGCCGGTGCGGCGTCGCGGCCGGTGCGGCGTCGCGGCCGGTGCGGTGCGGGGGCGCGGCGGCGCGTACGGCGGCCGTGGCCGTCAGCTCACGCTCTCCTCCCGGCCGGGGCGCAGCAGCGCCGGGTGCAGCAGGCGGGCGCCGCCCGCACGGTAGAGGCGGGCGCGCGGGCCGCCACGGGCTCCCCCGCGGGCCGCCGTCGTGCCGGTGGATTCGACGAAGCCGGGGACGGAGAGCACCTTGCGGTGGAAGTTGCCCGCGTGCAGCGGGCTGCCCCAGACGGATTCATAGACCCCACGAAGCTCGACGACGGTGAATTCCTCCGCGAGGAACGCCGTGGCCAGCGAGGTGTACTCGATCTTTGCCCGAGCGCGGTCAAGTCCGTCGGCGACGATGCGGGCGTGATCGAACACGAGCGGGAGGAGTGCCCGCCGACCGGGCCGCCCTACCGCCGCGCCGTCGGCGGGCCGGGGCACGGAACCACCCCCGTCGGTCCCGTGCCGCCGACCCTGTTCTGGGGGACGCGGCCGGGCCGCGTCCGGTTCGGCGAAAGTCTGCGGAGTCATCCTTTCGGGGTCCTGCGCCTCCGTACGGCCGTCGCACCGGTCCCCGAGATCCAGCGCGGCGACCGGCACCCAGGCCGCGGACGCGGCGTCACCGCCGCCCCGGGCCGCGGGGAGATCCGGCGCGAAGGCGAGGTAGGCGACAGTGACGACGGGCATCCGCGGGTCGCGGCCGGGATCGCCGTACGAGCCGAGCTGTTCGAGGTGGACGCGCTCCAGCTGCACGGCGTCCAGCCCGGTTTCCTCGGCGAGTTCGCGGGCGGCGGCCGCGTCGAGCGACTCCCGGCCCGCGCGGACGAAGCCGCCCGGCAGCGCCCAGGCACCCTGGAAGGGGCGGCCGCCGCGCTCGACGAGCAGGAGGTGCAGGGCCCCGGCGCGCAGCGGGCCGAATTCCTTGGTGACGGCGGTGTGCCGTACGGCGGGCGCGGCGGTGGTGCGGCCCGGACGGGCATTGGTGCGGGCGGCTCGGTGCGGGCGGCTCGGTGCGGGCGGCTCGGTGCGGGCGGCATCGGTGCGGGCGGCTTCGGTCACGGGCGCTCCCCTCGTGAACGGCCTGATCGCCCGGCGACCGTACCGGGGTTCCGCACGGAGCGGCAGCGTGGCACACTCCTGACGTTCCGTCAGTTTTGCTGTTGCCGGTCCACGGTCGGGAGGGTCTGTGGCACATACGCACGAGCCGGTGGTGCCGGGGTGGTTCGATCCGGACGCGGCGGACTTCCGGCTGCTGGGGACGCGCTGCCGGGCCTGCGGCGCGGTGTTCTTCCCCCGCGAGGACGCCTTCTGCCGCAACCCCGCGTGCGGGGGCGAGGAGTTGGCGGAGGTGCCGCTGTCCCGGCGCGGCACGGTCTGGTCGTACACCGACGCGCGCTATCGCCCGCCCGCCCCCTACGTCGTCGACCCGGACGCCGAGTGGCAGCCGTACGCCCTGGTCGCCGTGGAGCTGGCGGAGGAACGAATGGTCGTCCTCGGGCAGGCGGCGCCCGGAGTCCGCACCGCGGAACTCACCGTGGGCATGCAGGTCGAGCTGGTCCCCGGGATCCTCAACGGGGGTGACGGGCACCCCCGGACGACGTGGCACTGGCGGCCGTGCGGGAGCGGGCGGGGGGCCGGGGAGGTACCTGATCCGCTGCCGCCGGGCCTCCGCGAAGCGGTGCCCGCCGGCCCCGGGGCGGAAGCGGCGGCCGCCGACGCCGCGGCCACGGAAGCGGAATCCGCATCACTACACCCGCCCACCCCCCGAAGGGGGGTGGGCGGCGGGGAAAAAACATCAGGCGCGGGTGGGCGGCGGGTAGGGAGAAGCCCGGGAAGCCCCGCGGCCGGTGAGGTGGCCGTGCTCGGTGCCGGTATGCACCCCTGGGGCAAATGGGGGCGCAGCTTTGTCGAGTACGGCACGAAGGCAGCCAGGGAGGCGCTCGCGGACGCCGGGCTCGACTGGCGCGCCGTACAGAGCATCGTCGGCGCGGACACGGTGCGCGGCGGCTATCCCGGCTATGTGGCCGGCGCGACCTTCGCCAAGGCGCTGGGCTGGCAGGGCGCCCGGGTGACCAGCGTCTATGCGGCCTGTGCGTCCGGCGCCCAGGCCATCGGCGCCGCGCGGGCGCAGATCCTCTCGGGGATGGCGGACGTGGCCCTGGTGGTGGGCGCCGATGCCGCACCCAAGGGCTTCTTCACCCCGGCGGGCGGCGACCGGCCCGACGACCCGGACTGGTTGCGGTTCCGGGTGCTCGGAGCCACCAACCCGGCGTACTTCGGCCTCTTCGCGCGGCGCCGGATGGCCCTGTACGGCGATACGGCCGACGACTTCGCGCGGGTGAAGGTGAAGAACGCGGCGGCGGGCGCGGCCAATTTGTATGCCCGCTACCGCAAGCGGGTCACCGCGCAGGAGGTCGCGGCGTCGGCCGTGGTCTGCGATCCGCTGCGGCTGCTGGACATCTGCGCGACCTCCGACGGCGCCGCGGCACTGGTCCTGACCAGCATGGACTTCGCGCGCCGGCACGGTGCCACGGATCCGGTCCGGATCCGCGCGGTCTCCACGGCCACCCCGCGGTATCCGCGGACCGTACTGGATCTGCCGGATATCGCCACCGACTCCGCGGCCGCCGTACCGGAACCGGAGACCGGCTTCCGGGCGTCGGTCGTCCACGCCGCTTACGAGGAGGCCGGGATCGGCCCCGGGGACCTCTCGCTGGCCGAGGTCTACGACCTGTCCACCGCACTGGAGTTGGAGTGGTACGAGGACCTGGGGCTGTGCGGCCCCGGCGAAGGGGCGAAGCTGCTGCGGGACGGGGTGACGGCGCTGGGCGGGCGGCTGCCGGTGAACGCCAGCGGTGGGCTGGCCTCCTTCGGCGAGGCGGTACCGGCCCAGGCCATTGCCCAGGTCTGTGAGCTGACATGGCAGTTGCGGGGGCAGGCGGGCGCGCGGCAGGTGGCGGGCGCCCGGGTGGGGGTGAGCGCCAACCAGGGGCTGTTCGGGCACGGGTCGGCCGTCGTCGCGGTGCGGTGAACACGGGTGCGCTCCTGTGCCGTGCGGCCCCGTTGCGGGCCGCCGCCGCAGCGCCACCGGGACGGGGCCGGGTCCCCCCTCGAAGGTCGTGTGCACCTCCCGCGGCCACGATCCGTACACTCCGGAGGCGCCGGGGGGAGCTGGGTGCTGGGCCGGTCCGACTCGGAGCGTACCGAGATCCGCCGCGGCAACGCGGCCGGGGTGCCGGACCCGGCGGGCCCGGCGGGCACCGCTCCGCCCGGTCAGGAGGGTGTGCGGGCCCACGGCTGACGGGGCGGCACGGATCCCGGGCCACCGGCCGTCCGCGTCCCGGCATCCTCTGCCGTGCGCGGCCTTGACGCCCCCTCACCGCCGGTGAACACTTCCGGATGCCAGTCGGCATCGCCGCACTCAGGCACCCCGGCCGGGTGGCAGCGGCTGTCCGCTGCCCGCCGGTGGCACGCACCCTGCACGGAGGACCGGGGGACGTCCCCGGGCGAGGGCCAAGGAGCCGCCATGTATTCCAATGGGGACATCATCGCCGGTGAAGTGATCGGCACCGCGGTACTCATGCTCTTCGGGACCGGTGTGTGCGCCGCCGTCACCCTGCACCATTCCAAGGCGAAGGACGCCGGCTGGGTCGTGATCGCGTTCGGCTGGGGCATGGGCGTCCTGGCCGGCGCCTACACCGCGGCACCGCTGTCCGGCGGGCATCTCAACCCCGCGGTGACGCTCGGCTCGGCGGTCGCGGGCGGCACCGAGTGGTCGAAGGTGCCGCTGTACATCCTGGCGCAAATGGTGGGCGCCGCGATCGGTGCCGTACTGGCCTGGGCGCTGTACTACGCGCAGTTCGCGGCCAACGCCGACCGGGACAAGGCCCAGCCGACGCTGGGGATCTTCTCCACCGCCCCGGAGATCCGCAAGCCGGCCGCCAATCTCGTCACCGAGATCATCGCCACTGTCGGCCTGGTGCTGCCGCTGCTGTTCTTCGGCCGGAACAAGGGCATCGGCATCGGCCAGGTCCCCGGTGAGCACGCGGGCGTCTACGGCTCCGGCATCAATGTGCTGCTGGTCGCGCTGCTGGTCGTCGGTATCGGGCTGTCGCTGGGCGGGCCCACCGGGTATGCCATCAACCCGGCCCGTGACCTCGGTCCGCGCCTGGTGCACGCCCTGCTGCCGATCCCTAACAAGGGTTCCTCCGACTGGGGTTACTCCTGGATACCGGTGGCCGGTCCGCTGATCGGCGCGGTGCTGTCCGGCCTGGTCTGTCTCGCGGCGTTCTGACCCGTGCTCCTGCCCGTACGGCCCCGGGCCCGCTGCACCCACTCACCAGGACTTCAGGAGGCGTGACGGCATGATGGAGCGAACCGGGAAGACCGAGAAGTATGTAGCCGCGATCGACCAGGGCACCACCTCCAGCCGCTGCATCATCTTCGACCACGGCGGGGCGATCGTCGCCGTCGACCAGCGCGAGCACCGCCAGATCTTCCCGAAGCCGGGCTGGGTGGAGCACGACGCCACCGAGATCTGGTCGAAGGTGCAGGCGGTGGTGGCGGGCGCACTCGCCAAGGCGGGGCTGCGCGCGGACCAGCTCAGCGCCCTGGGCATCACCAACCAGCGGGAGACCACGGTTCTGTGGGACCGCGCCACCGGCAGGCCGGTGCACCATGCGATCGTCTGGCAGGACACCCGGACCTCCCAGCTGTGTGCGGAACTGGGCGGCGCGGACGGCCAGGACCGCTTCCGGGACGCCACCGGACTGCCGTTGGCCAGCTACTTCTCCGGGCCCAAGGCGGCTTGGCTGCTGGATGAGGTGCCGGGGCTGCGGGACCGTGCGGAGCGCGGCGAGATCGCGTTCGGCACCATCGACTCCTGGCTGATCTGGAATCTGACCGGGGGCACCGACGGCGGGGTGCATGTCACCGATGTGACCAACGCGGGCCGCACGATGCTGATGAACCTCGCCACCCTCCAGTGGGATCCGGCGATCCTGTCGGCGATGAAGGTGCCGGCCGCGATCCTCCCGGAGATCAGGTCGTCGGCCGAGGTGTACGGCACGGCGGTGGGGCAGTTGCAGGGGGTACCGGTGGCGTCCGCGCTCGGCGACCAGCAGGCGGCCGTCTTCGGCCAGACCTGCTACGGCGTCGGCGAGGCCAAGAACACCTACGGCACCGGCTCGTTCCTGCTGCTGAACACCGGCAACCGCCCGGTGCCCTCCAAGAACGGGCTGCTGACGACGATGGGCTACCAGCTCGGCGGTGAGGCGCCGGTCTACTGTCTGGAGGGGTCGATCGCCCTCACCGGCGCGCTCGTGCAGTGGTTCCGCGACCAGCTGGGCATTATCTCCTCGGCCGAGGAGATCGAGTCGCTGGCGGCGAGCGTCCCGGACAACGGCGGAGCCTATGTCGTACCGGCGTTCTCCGGGCTGTTCGCGCCCTACTGGCGCTCCGATGCCCGCGGTGTGATCACCGGTCTGACCGGGTTCGTCACCAAGGCGCATCTGGCGCGCGCCGTACTGGAGGCGACCAGCTGGCAGACCCGGGAGGTCGTGGACGCCATGTTCCAGGACTCGGGCGTGCGGATCACCCAGCTCAAGGTCGACGGCGGGATGACCGCCAACCAGCTGCTGATGCAGCATCAGGCCGATGTGCTGGACGTGCCGGTGATCCGCCCGGTGATCTCGGAGACCACCTGTCTGGGAGCGGCGTACGCGGCCGGCCTGGCGACCGGCGTCTGGCAGGATCTGGACGAGCTGCGGAGCCACTGGAAGCGGGACACACAGTGGACACCGCGGATGGACGCGCCAACCCGCGAGCGCGAGTTCGCCCACTGGCGCAAGGCCGTGGAGCGCAGCTTCGGCTGGCTGGCCGAGGACGGCTCGGCGGGGTAACGGCATCGGCAGTGCGCAGACGTACGGCCCGTACCCCGGACGGCGGGGTACGGGCCGTACTTCCGCGCTCCGTCAGGGAAGCGCGGGCTCCCGGCGGCGGGCGCCGGCCTCCATCGCATGCTCGACGACGGAGATCAGCACGTCCCGCACGGACTCCGTGCTGCGGGCGTCGCACAGCATCACCGGTACCTGGGGGTCCAGGTCCAGTGCGTCGCGTACGGACTCCGGCGGATAGCGGTCGGCGCCGTCGAAGCAGTTGACGGCGACCATGAAGGGCAGGCCGCTCCGCTCGAAGTAGTCGATGGCGGCGAAGCTGTCCGACAGCCGGCGGGTGTCGGACAGCACCACCGCGCCGAGTGCGCCCCGGGCCAGTTCGTCCCACAGGAACCAGAAACGGTCCTGGCCCGGGGTGCCGAAGAGATACAGCACCAGTGCTTCGTTGACGGTGATCCGTCCGAAGTCCATGGCGACGGTGGTGGTGGTCTTGGCCTCCACCCCGTCGAGGTCGTCGACCGGCCGGCCCGCCTCGGTCAGCCGCTCCTCGGTACGCAGTGGTTTGATCTCGCTGACGGCACCGACCAGGGTGGTCTTGCCGACCCCGAAGCCGCCCGCGACCAGGATCTTGAGCGTCACCGGCTCGACGGCGGCGGACCGTCGGCGGCGATCGGATCGCCCGAAGGCCATGGGATTCTTCTCCTGAATTGCCGTGAATGACGGGTGGAGCTCACGTGGGGTACCCGAGCGCCGGTGCACGGGGCAGCGGCGCAAGGGAACGGTACAACGTGCTCAGCACGGCGCCCACTTGAGATGCGTCACGCCGGGAGACGTCCCGGGTCAGAGGTCGCCAACCTGCCCAAAAGGGTGCCGGTGGCGGCCGTTGACGGGGGGCGAAGCCGCGGGCGTTCAGCGTGCGGCGAGCACCCCGGGCCGGTCGAGCAGTCCGAGCATGGTCACCAAGCTGGATTCGATGAAGGCGCAGAGCTCTTCCCGGGCGCCTGGCTCGTCCGCGGGCCAGCTGACGACCGCCTCCTCGGCGAACGCCATCCAGGCCCGGGTGGCCAGTTCGAGCCGCGGGGCGTCCGGCATACCGAGCCGCTGCCGGCCCTCGCGCACCCGGCGGGCGGCGGTCTCCCGGGTCGCGCCGACGATGTCGGTGACCGCGGGATGGCTGCCGGCGGCGCCCCGCACCAGGGCGAGATACACCTTCCGGTGTTCCAGGACGTACGCCACGAAGCCCGTGATGAAGGCCCGCATCCAGGCGACCGGTTCCAGGGAGCCGTCCGGTTCCGTCGCGGCGGTGAAGCGGTCGCACTCGGCGCGGACCACCGCACGGTAGAAGTCGCGCTTGGAGTCGAAGTAGTGGAAGAGCAGCCCACGGGAGATGCCGGCCCGCCGGGCCACCTCATCGGTGGACAGCTCGTCCAGGGAGCGTTCGGCGAGCATCTCCAGACCGATGCCGACCAGTTGCTCCCTGCGCCGGTCGGATGCGAGGCGGGTGGTGCGCTTGCCGGACATGCCCGCAGTTTACGGCGACGGCGCCGGGACGGCCCTGGTGTCCCGGCCCCGCCGCGATGTCAGACGTACTGGCCGAGGTGGTCGAGGATCTTGGGCGTGACCACCTCGGGGACCTCTTCGGGCAGCCAGTGGCTGGCACCCTCCAGGGCCTCGAAGCGGTACGGGCCGTCCACCCACTCCCCCGTGGACTCGGCCGCGCCGCGGCCCAGGGCGATGTCCTCGCTGCCCCACAGGAAGAGGGTGGGGACACCGATCCGGCCCGCGGGTACCGAGATGACCGACTCGGGGGCGCGGTACCAGTTCAGCGTGGCGGTGAGCGCGCCCGGCGCGGAGAGCCGGCGGACATTGCCGTCCACGAGCGCGGCGGGCACCTTGCCGGCGTATGCGGCGCGCAGCCGGGCGGCGTCGTCGGCGAGGAGGGCGGCCTCCGCTGCGCCGTCGTCGCGGCGGAAGAAGCGGACGTAGTCGAGGCGGTGATGCTGGGTCGGGTCCTCGGCGGCGGCCCGGTTGAGCGCGTCCGGGTGCGGGGTGGCCAGCACGGTCAGGGACTTCAGCCGCTCGGGGTGGGCGCCGGCCAGCGCCCAGGCGACCATGCCGCCCCAGTCGTGCGAGACGAGGTGGAAGCGGTCCGCGCCCTGGGAGTCGGCGAACGCGAGGGCGTCGGCGACGAGTTCGGGCACGGCGTAGTCGGCGATCCGGGGCGGGCGGGCGCGCGGGGAGTAGCCGCGCTGGTCGACGGCGACGGCGCGGTAGCCGGCCGCGCCCAGGGCGGGGAGCACGGCGCTCCAGGAGTCGGCGAACTCGGGCCAGCCGTGCAGCAGCAGGACGAACTCCCCGTCGGCGGGGCCGCAGGCCAGTGCGTCATAGGTGTGCGGGCCGGCCTGGATCTCCAGGTGTTCGACGGGGGCCGGGGTCTCGTCCGTGGCCATGGCGCGGATCTCCTCCTGTTGACAGTTGCTCAACAGGCACCGTACCGCGGCCCCGGCCGGCGTACCGGGCGCAGCCGCCGGGCGGTGGCCGCCGCCGCGGACACAGAGTCCGGACGACGGCGGCCGGGGTGCCGGCGCGTCACAGCGCGCGCAGGCCTTCGATCACCTCGCGCAGCACCTTCTCGTCCGGCAGCTCGGCCGGCGGCACCGGCCTACTGACGTGGACCAGTTCCGCATCGAGCAGATCCCCGATCAGGACCCGTACGACGCCGACCGGCAGGTCGAGTTCGGCCGCCAGCTCGGCGACCGACAGCGGCTCCTGACGGCACAGCTCGACGATCTCGACGTGCTCGGGCGAGAGGGTCTGGTCATCGACCGACTCCCCGGCGCGGCTCTCGGCGATCACCAGCGCGATCAGATCGAGGCGCCCCTCCGCGGCCGTGCGGGTACGCCCGCGCGTCATGGCGTACGGCCGGACGACCGGGCCCGCGTCGTCGTCGAACCAGTGGGCCGTTTCGCGGTCCCGCGCCGCCCGGCCGTCCTGGTCGCTCATGCCGAAACCTCGCTTCGCTCGGCCTCGCACTCGCGCGGCGCGCCCCTCTCGATTCTTCGCTCGCCGCGCTCGCTCATGGCGTCACCGTCGTCGTGCTCAGGTGGAAAGGCCGGACCGGGGCGCGGTGCCCAGGTGCGTGCCCACGCGCTTGACCAGCAGCGTCATCTCGTAGGCGATCAGCCCGACATCGGAGTCCGCGTCGGCCAGTACAGCCAGGCAGCTGCCGTCGCCGGCCGCGCTGACGAACAGGAACGCCTCGTCCAGCTCGACCATGGTCTGCCGGACCCGTCCCGCCTCGAAGTGCCGGCCGACGCCCTTGGCGAGGCTGTGGAAGCCGGACGCGACCGCGGCCAGATGCTCGCCGTCCTCGCGGGTCAGGTCCTTCGAGGCCCCGGTCGCCAGCCCGTCGCTGGACAGGACCAGCGCCTTGCGGATGGAGCCGACCCGTTCGACCAGTTCGTCCAGGAGCCAGTTCAGCTCACCGGATCCCTTCTCCGAGACCGATGCGGTGGAAGCTGCTGCCTGCGGTGCGGTCATGGACCGTCCCCTCCCGATGTGGTTCCTGGTGGTGCCGTGGTACCCGTGACATCGCCGTCGTGCGTGACGGCGTCACGGGCGTCCAAGTCTGTGGGGTCCGGACCTGTGGTGTCCGGACCTGTGGTGTCCGGGACGGTAGCGGCCGCAGGGGCGGTTTCGGCGGCCGCCGGGTCCTCGCCCGGTGGCGTGGCCCTCGCGCGCGGGTCCTCGGCATTGTCGCGGCGGCCGCGCTGCCAGCCGCGCTGGAGCGAGGCCATCCGGGCGCGGACCGCCTCGGCGTCGCGGTCGTCCGCGGCCGCCGTGCTCCGCACCGCCGCCTCGGTCCGCCCGGTGGGGTCGGCCTTGAGCTGGGGCGCGAGGCTGGCCTGCCGTACCCGGCGGGGCAGGCCCGTCGGGGCGGTGGGCGCGGGCCGCTCCCGGTCCTCGGGGGGCTGCGGGCCGTCCGGGGCCGGGTCCTGCGGCCCGGCGGACGACGACGGCCGGGCCCCGGAGGGCTCGGGACGCGGACGCCCGGAGCCGGCGCGCTCAGCGTCCCGCTTCCCGTGCCCGTCGCGGTCGTCGACCGTTCTGCCGTGGTCGGAGACCAGCACCGGCGGGCGGGGCCGGCGGCGGGGCAGCGGTGCCGGCCCGCCGGGCGCCTGGTCCCGGGTCTGCTGGTGCTGCTCACCGTCGGGGACGGACGGCACCGGTGCGATACCGCGCGGTGCGGCGGCCGGTCCGCCGGGCGTGGCGGCGGGTCCCGTCCGTTCGCGGCCGCGGTCCCGCGTGCGCAAGAGACCGTCCTCGTCGGCGGCCGGGTCCGGCCCGTCCGGGCCGAGCGGCGCCTCCAGTTCGACCGGGCCGTCGATGACGGCCGGGGCGCGCCGCTCCCGCTGGGCCGGCGCCTGGGAGAGCGCGGCCAACTTGCCCGCCGCATGCTCCAGTTCGTTGCCGGCCGGGCCGCCGGGCAGGCCGTACGGCTCCGGGCCGCCGTCGCCCCGGCCGCCGGCGGCGGCCTCGGTGAGGATCGCCCCCGGGAGGAAGACCACGGCGGTGGTGCCGCCGTACGGCGAGGGCTGGAGACAGACCCGTACGTCCTGCCGCTGGGCGAGCCGGCTGACCACGAACAGGCCGAGCCGGTCGGTGTCGGACAGCTCGAACTCGGGGGTCTCGGCGAGCCGGAGGTTGGCCTCCAGCAGCAGGTCGGGGGGCATGCCCAGACCGCGGTCGTGGATCTCCAGGGTGAAGCCGTTGGCGACCCGCTCGCCCAGAACCTGTACGGCGGTGTGCGGCGGCGAGAAGACGGTGGCGTTCTCCAGGAGTTCGGCTATCAGGTGGGTGAGGTCGGACACCGCGGGGCCGTCCACCGCGAGCCGCGGCAGCCGGCGCACCTCGATGCGCTCGTAGTCCTCCACCTCGGCGACCGCCGCACGCACCACGTCCATCAGCTGGATCGGTTTGCGCCACTGCCGGGAAGGCGCCGCGCCGGAGAGAATGACCAGGCCCTCGGCGTGCCGTCGCATACGGGTGGTCAGATGGTCGATCCGGAAGAGGTCGGCGAGTTCGTCGGTGTTCTCGGTGCGCCGTTCCATGGCGTCCAGGAGGGTCAGCTGGCGGTGCAGCAGGACCTGGTTGCGGCGGGCGAGGTTGACGAACACCTCGGAGACACCACGGCGCATTTCGGCCTGTTTGACGGCAGCCTCGATCGCGGCCCGCTGGAGGGTGTGGAGCGCCTGTCCGACCTGGCCGGTTTCGTCCGGGCCGAAGGCGAGCCGGGGCGCCTCGGTCTCCACATCGACCTTTTCGCCGGCCGCCAGCCGGCGCATGACGCTCGGCAGCCGTACGCCGGAGACGTCATGGGCGGTCTTGCGCAGCCAGGTCAGGTCCCGGACGTGGCGGCGGCCGATGCGGAACGAGACGATGAGCGAGACCAGCAGCGCGGCAAAGCCGAGCACACCGGCGACGGCGGCCTGCAGCAGGACGCCCATCGCGACGGGGGCGACGCGCCGCTGGTAGCGGTCCCCGGCGTCCTTGCCCATCCGCTGGAGGTCGCCGAGCACCTTCCGTGCCACGGTGTTCCAGCGTTCGGCGTTGACCGCATGCGGTCCGTCCTGTGCGCCGGCGGCGATCACCCGGTCCTCGTACGAGATCAGCTCGTGTGCCCTGGCGGAGCGCCAGTAGTCCTCGTAGAGGCCGCGGTCCTTGCGGGGCAGGGCGGGCAGGCCGGTGCGGTAGAGGACCCGGCGTTCGGCGACCCGGTCGGACAGCGCGCGCAGATCGCGCTTGCTCATGCTGCCGGAGACGAGCGCCGCGGACATCAGGGCGTCCTCACGGGAGACCGCCTCGCGGGCCCGGGTGATGGTGACCAGCGCCCGCGCCTGCTTGTCCATCTCCACGTTCTCCAGGGAGTGGAGCGCGGCGAGGAAGTCATAGCTGGGGTCGACGAGGGCGTTGTAGCTCTCCATGGTCTCCTCGCGGGAGACGGTGTTGTCCTCGACCTGGGCCCGCAGCGAGCCGAGTCCGCCCAGGCCCTTGAGGACGCCGGTCATCCGCGCCCCGGCGCCGTCGCTCAGATCCTCGCGCAGGTCGCGCAGGTCGATGTCGGCACGCAGCCGGGTGACGGCCTCGTCGGTGGCCCGGGTCTGCCGGTGGAACTCGTCGAGCGCGTTGGCGCCGCGCCGGTCGGCGAGGTACAGCAGGCTCTGCCGGCGCTCCCGCTGGAGGGCCTGGATGACGTCCTCGACCGGATAGCCCAGGTTCTTCACGACGTTGCCGACATCGAGCAGCTGGTTCGCCTCACGCCCGGTGATATAGGTCGTGACCGCCCACATGGACGTCAGGGACACCAGTGGTACGAGCAGCAACGCCACGATCTTCCGGCGGACCGACTTCCCGCGAAAGCGCATGGCCTCCCCTACGTCAACCCCGGCGCACGGGGGTGGTGTTCCGTCAACAAACGGCGCGAGCCTACTACTGTCGGAGGACCAACCCGAAGACCTCTCGTGATGCGGGGGCAGCGTACGGTAAGGGATCGTCAGGAGTTGTCCGCCGATTCCCGGACAAGGCCCCCGCCCGGGTGAGCCGGTCCGGCGCCGCACCGCCCGGCAAGATGCCGGACAGTTGGCCGGTTTTGCTCTACCCCGGGTAACCCTACGCGGCCGCGGTACGTGACCATGAGCACGGACGGGGTGCGGCACCAGGGGAATGTACCCGGCGAAATCCGGGCAGCCACTGAGGAGTCGGACACGCGGGGAGAGTGCGGGGAGTGTGACGCGTTCATGGACACCGGCAGACGACCGTTGTGGCAGGAGGAGCCGGCCGTCCGGCGCCGGATGGCGGACCCGGTGCGGACCGCGGCGGTCCGCGCCGTCATCATCGTGGCGCTCACCCTGATTCAGGCCATGGTGGCGTTTTTGTGCACGCTGGCGGGCTCCTGGTTCGCGTTCCCCGCGGTGCTCGGCACGGTCGCCAGCACCGTGGTCGCCACCTGGGGGGTACTGGACGTCTGGGTGACCCGTCAGGTGTGGGTGCAGCGCAACGGGGTGCAGTCGCAGCCCAGCAGTACGGCCCGGGAGCTGCGCCGCGAGCGGCGCCGGGTGCGTCGGCAGCAGCGCCGGGAGTCACGGGAGGGCCCGTCGGGCATCGACCGGGCGGCCGCCTGAGCGGCCGGGCGGCAGGAGCCCCACGAGCGGCTCCCCACAGGACTCGCGGCCTTCCGCCCGTCGGGCCGTCCGGGCTCCTGAGGGACCGGAAAGACGCGCCCGGCGCCGGACCGTCACCGCGTGTGCACCGCGCCCGGCTGCGGACGGCCACCGTGCGTACGTCGTGACCGGGAGGTTATGCCACCGCCTCTTCCCTTACGGCGGGCCGGACATGGATCATGCCGTCCAGGACACCGACCTCGTGCGTGCGCACCGGCCGACGGGCGGGCAGACAGGCCGGGGCCCCGGTGCGCAGGTCGAACAGGGCCGCGTGCAGCGGGCATTCGACGAAGCAGCCCTCGACCCAGCCCTCGGAGAGGGAGGCGTCCTGATGGCTGCAGGTGTCGTCGACGGCGTAGTAGCCGCCCTCGGCGTGGAAGACCGCAATGGCCGGTGTGCTGTCGTCGATCTCGATCCGTACGGACTCACCCTCGGGCAGGTCCTCGATGCGGCAGACGGGAAACATCTGGCCCCCCTCTCGCTGATCGGTATCATGTGTTCTGAATAACGCACCGCAGAGCGCGATGCGCAACAGAATCCAAGCCGGGGAGCGGGCCGTCAAGGGCTTCCCGGCAGATGCCCTCAGACGTGCCCCGCGGGGGCCACCGGGTGGTGACACAAAGACCCATGTCGAACACGACCGATACGGCAGACGACCGGTCCGGGGAACGGCGCGCCGGGGCGGGATCCGTCCAGTCCGTGGACCGGGCGGTGAGCGTGCTGGAGATCCTGGCCAAGCTGGGCGAGGCCGGGGTGACCGAGATCTCCGAGGAGCTGGGCGTCCACAAGTCGACCGCGTTCCGGATCCTGGGCGTGCTGGAGAACCGCGGGCTGGTGGAGCAGGAGAGGGACCGCGGGAAGTACTACCTCGGCGCCGGGGTGCTGCGGCTGGCCGGCGCCGCGGCGATCCGGCTGGACATCTCCCAGGAGGGCCAGCCGGTGTGCCGTGCGCTCGCCGAGGACACCGGGGAGACCGCCAACATCGCGGTGCTGGACGGCGATGCGGCGGTCAACATCATGCAGGCCAGGGGCTCCGCGGCGGTCACCGCGTACAACTGGCTGGGCCGCCGCACCCCGCTGCACGCCACCGCCAGCGGCAAGGTGCTGCTGGCGCATCTGCCGGCGCAGCGCCGGGAGACCCTGGTGACCCGCAAACTGCCCCGGTTCACCGGGCACACCCTGACCACGGCGGCCGGTCTGCGCGAGCAGCTCACCGCCGCGCTCGCGAACGGATTCGCCTGCACCGACGAGGAGTTGGAGATCGGGCTGAACGCGGTGGCGGCACCGGTGCGGGCGCACGACGGCGCGGTGATCGGGGCGATCGGCGTCTCCGGCCCGGCGTACCGGATGGAGCGCGAGCTGCTTCCGGAACTCGCCGAGCGGTCCGCGAAGGCGGCCGCGGAACTCTCCCGGCGTATGGGGTACGCGGGTTGAGTCCGGTAGCGAAAAATCCCCCTTGACGGATCCCTGACCGGACTTCCAGCATGTCTCCTATAGCGCAACCCGGCGCACTATAGGCAACACGGGGGCAGTGGCGGACCGTCCTCCGCCACTGGCCTCGTGCCCAGCACCGCGTACCACTCCAACCCCCCACAGGCATCCGTGCCACCTCACCCGTGCTCCCCGCCCCTGCCGCCCCGCAGGCGCTGTTTTATTAGGAGTGAGCCATGCCGCACGAAGCCCGCGCCGTCGTCGCCCTCAAGAAGGGCGCCCCCGTCGAGGTGCTGCCGATCCTCGTGCCCGATCCCGGTCCGGGCGAAGTGCTCGTGACCGTGCAGGCCTGCGGGGTGTGCCACACCGATCTGCACTATCGCGACGGCGCGATCGGCGATGACTTCCCCTATCTGCTCGGCCATGAGGCGGCCGGGGTCATCGAGGCCACCGGCCCCGGTGTCACGGATCTGGCACCCGGCGACTACGTGGTGCTGGCCTGGCGGGCGCCCTGCGGGCAGTGCCGCGCCTGCCGCCGCGGACGGCCCTGGTACTGCTTCGACTCGCGCAACGCCGCCCGGCCCATGACCCTGCTGGACGGCACGGAGCTGACCGCGGCCCTGGGCATCGGTGCGTTCGCCGAGAAGACCCTGGTCGCCGCCGGGCAGGCGGTCAAGGTCGATCCGTCGGCGCGCCCCGAGGCCGCGGGCCTGATCGGCTGCGGGGTGATGGCGGGGTACGGCGCGGCCGTGCACACCGGCCGGGTGGGCAGCGGGGACACCGTCGCCGTCATCGGCTGCGGAGGAGTCGGCAACGCCGCCATCGCGGGCGCCTCCCGGGCCGGCGCACGACGGGTGATCGCCGTCGATCTCGACGACGGCAAGCTGGACGCCGCCGAACGGTTCGGCGCCACCGACACCGTCAACTCCCGTGGTACGGACCCCATCGAGGCGGTCCGCGCGCTCACCGGCGGGCACGGCGCCGACGTGGTGATCGACGCGGTGGGCCGCCCGGAGACCTACCGGCAGGCGTTCTACATGCGCGATCTGGCCGGCACACTGGTCCAGGTCGGCGTCCCCGAACCCGACATGCGCATCGAGCTGCCGCTGATCGATCTCTTCTCACGCGGCGGCGCCCTGAAGTCGTCCTGGTACGGCGACTGTCTGCCCAGCCGCGACTTCCCCGTGCTGATCGATCTGTTTCTGAGCGGCAAGCTCGATCTGGAGCGGTTCATCAGCGAGACCATTGCGCTCGATGACATCGAACCGGCCTTCGCGAAGATGCAGCGCGGGGAGGTCCTGCGGTCGGTGGTGGTGGTGTAAGGCACCCTCACGGATCCTCGGGGCTCCGCACGGCTCCGGCCGCCTCGGCCCGCAGGCCTCCCGCGCCGGCAATCACCCGGCGACTTCGTCCGTCTGCTCCTCGGGAGCCGGGTCCTCGGGAGCCGGGTCCTCGGGGCGGCGGTACATCCGCGTCGCCGTGATCTGCCCGTGCACCGCCTCGCCGGACGGGTCCGGCTGCGGCAGGCCCGGCCGCAGATGCTCCTCGACGCTGATGTACTTCAGCCCGGCCCGCAGGTCCGCGTCATTGCGCAGCCTGATGACCAGCGGGAACTCCGCGAGCGCCGTGGTGTCGAAGAGTCCGGTGGTGTACAGCAGCTGGACGCCCAGCGCGTCGGCGACGGCGCGCTGGAGCTCCAGCAGATAGGTCGCGTTGGCACGGCCGATGGGGTTGTCCAGGAAGAGCGTGCCGGCGTGCCGCTGCTTGTCGCGGCCCCGGTCGTTGCTGCGCAGCGCCGCCATCGTGCAATACAGCGCGATGGCGGCGGTCAGCAGCTGGCCGCCGGAGAAGACATCGCCCATCTGCCCGACCGGGACCCGCTCGGCGCGCAGCACCGCGTCCGGTTTGAGGATCTCCACGGCCACCCCGCGCGGCTGCAGCGCCGCGCCGACCCCGCGCAGCAGCAGGGACATCCCGTCCCGCCGCAGATCGCTGTTCTTCTTGACGGCCGCACGGGTCGCCTCGTCGATCACCTCGCCGAGCCGCTCGGCGAGCGTGGCGTGGTCGGGGTCCTCGAAGCGGATCCGCAGGAACTCCTGTCCGGACCACTCCCCCAGCCCCTCAGGCAGCCGGGACAGCCGCTGGGCGGAGCGGAGCGTGGTCAGCGACGACTCGACCAGCCCGCGCAGCCGGTCGACGATGGAGTCGCGGTTGCGCTCCAGCTGCGCCAACTCGTCGCTGAGCACCCGCAGCCGGGGGGCGAAGGCCTCGGCCCACTTGGCGGCATGGTCCGGGAGCGCCGCGGCGGGCAGTTCGCGGATCTGCTGCCGGGCGGGCGTACGGACCTGTTCGTAGCGGGTGGAGTTGGCGTGCCGTACGAGGATGTCACTGGCCTCGCGCACCGCGGAGTCGGCGGCCGAGAGGTCGGCGGCGCAGCCGCGCAGCGAGCGGCGGGACTCGGCCGCCGCCTGCCGGGCCTCGGCCAGCCGGCCCGCGTACGGCTCGGTCCGCCCGTCCGCCGCGTCATCGGTGTCCTGCTGGTCGCGGAGCAGATCGCGCAGCAGCGCGGCGGTCTCGTCGAAGCCGCCCGCGGCGTCCTCGGCGGCGCGATGGCCGCGCAGCAGCTCTTCGTGCCGCTCCCGGGCGGTCTCCAACGCCTCGGTGGCGGTGGCCAGTTCACCGGCCGCGGTGCGCAGCAGCTCCTTGGCGCGGTCCGCGTCCTTGGGCACCCGCTCCTCGGGCAGGTCGGTGTGCGCCTCGCCGTCGGTGGGGGCGAGGCGCTCGGCCTCGCCACGCAGCCGGCCGAGCTGTTCACTGGCGGCCGAGGCACGGGTCTCCAGCATCTGCACCAGCGATTCGGCGCGGGCCGCGGCCGCCTGCCGGGACGGCCCGTCGGCGGCGTCCGGGCTCTCCAGCAGGGCCTCCGCGCGGGTGCGGACCTTGTTGGTGAGGCGGTTCAGCTCGGCCAGGGCGGCGCTCTCGTCGCCCTCGGCGCGGGCCTGTTCGGCTCGCAGATCGGCACCGACGCCGACCTTCTCGTAGAGCTGGGAGGCGGCACGGTAGGCCTCGCGCAGCGTGGGCAGCGAGGCGCTCGTGCCCTCGGGGGCCTCCCCCACGTCGTCCGGCACACCGGCGATCTCGGCGCGCTCGGCGCGCAGTGCGCGAGCGGTGCGGCGGGCGTCGTCGGCGGCGCGCTGGGCGGCCCTGCGATCCTCGTCGGCGGCCCGTGCGCGGTCCACGCACTCCTCGGCGCGGGCCTCGAACTCGGCTGCCTCGTCGGCGAGTTCGCGCATCCGGGACTGCCAGGAGGCTCGTTCCCGCAGCCGGTGGGCGAGCCCGGCGAGCAGGTCGGCGGCGCGCCGGGCGCGCTGAGCGGTGTCCTGGCGCTCGTCACGTACCCGGGTGGCCTCGGCCGCGGTCTCGTCGGTCTCGGCGCGGGCCGTGCGGGCCTCGGACAGCTCGGCGGCGGCCTCCTGTGCGGCCGTACGGGTCGTTGCCGCGGCGGCGGCCAGTTCACCGAGGCGGCCGGCCGGGCAGCCCGCGCGCCACGAGCCGAGCCGGGCGGCCAGCGCACGGTCACCGGCGAGCCGGGCGGCCAGCGCCCGGATCCCCTCGTCGCGCTCTATGGCGCGGGCCCGCAGCGCCTGGCGTTCCTCGTCGGCGGCGGACTCGTCGTGCATCGCCGGGTTGGGCGGGACGAGGAATACGTGAGCGGCGGTGCTGTCCCGCTCGTCGGGGGCGGGCGTGGGCGCCAGCAGCGCCGCGGCGGTACCGACCGCGACGGCCGAGCGCGGCAGCAGCGCCGCCTGGGCGAGCACCTCGCGGGCCCGCGCATGGGTGTCCGGGTCCGTGATGATCACGCCGTCGACCAGCTCGGGGCGGGCGGCGAGCACCCGGGTGTGGTCGGCGGGGTCGACGGACTGGGCGAGATAGCGCCAGCCGGGCAGCGCGGGGACACCGTGCTCGCCGAGATACTCCACGGCGGCCAGCACATCGGGCCCCGGCGGCAGCAGTCCGCCGTCGCCCAGCGCGCCGAGGATCCGGGCATCGTCGGCGGCGGCGGTACGCAGGTCGAACAGCTGCCGTTCGGCGCCGGCGACGCCCTCCTCCAGCAGCTCGTGCAGCTCGTCGGCGTTGCGGTCCAGTTCCTCGGCGGTGAGCGGGCCCGCGCCGGGGCGGCGCGCCGGGACCGGGTCCGTACCGGGTGTGGCCGTACGGGGGCCGGGCACGCCAAGGGGCTTGGCCTCGGACTGCGGGAGTCCGAGGAGGTCGGCGAGCCGCTGCTCGGCGCCGATGGACTCGGCGGCCCGGCGTTCGGCGTCGTAGGCGCGCTCCGCGGCCTGCGCGGCGTCCTCCGCGCGGGCCGCCGCGAGTTCGGCGGCGGAGTGCCGGGCGGTGGCCTCGCGGGCGTGGTCGGTGGCCTGCCGGGCGGCGTCACGGGCCGCGTCCCAGGCCTCCACCGCGGTCTTCTCGGCGTCCGAGGCGGCGAGTGCGGCGCGGGCCGGGTCGGCGTCGGGGGCGCTGTCGTCCAGCCAGCCGGCCCGGACGGCTTCGGCGGTCTCCTCGGCGACCTCGGTCAGCCGCTGCTTGAGGTGGTCGGCCTCGCTGCGGGCACGCTGGGCGTGGGTGGCGGCCGTGGTGGCGTCACGGTGCGCGGATTCACCGGCCTCCTGAAGGCCGGCGGAACGCTCCTCCTCCTCGTTGGCGACCCGCTCACCGGCCTCGGCCGCGGTGTGCAGGGCGCGTACGAGGTCGGCGGCGGCGGTGGCACGGGCGGCGAGCGCGGGGGCGGCGTCCCGCTCGGCCTCGCGGATGGCAACGGCGACCCGCGCGGAGCGGTCGGCGGCGGCGCGGTGGCGCAGCGCGGTCTCGGCGGCCTGCCAGGCGCTGTGCAGCGTACGGGCGTCGTTCAGCTCACGGCGCTGGGCGGCGGCGCCCTTCTCGGCGGCGGCCAGCGCCAGCGAGGCGTGCCGGTAGGCGAGTTCGGCGGAGACCAGGGAACGGCGCTCGCGGACGCGTTCCGCGTCGGTGACGCGGTGCGCCGCGGTGGCGACCTGTTCGGCCAGCTCGGCGGCGCGGCCGCGCTCTTCGGTGCCGCGGGCGTGCAGCCGCTGGGCGAGGCCGCGCGTACGGCGCTCGGCTCCCGCATGCACCTCGCGGGCCCGTTCACGCTGCTCGGCGGCGTCGGCGATACGGGAGAGCAGGTCGAGGGAGCCGGCGGTGAAGTCCCGCTCGGCGGTGAGCTCGGCGCGCCGGCCGAGCTTGTGGGCGAAGCCGTGCACCAGGTCGGCGAGGCCGTCGGTGTCCCGGGTGTCCGTGACGGCGCGCAGCAGCAGGTCGGTGAAGTCCGAGTCGTTCTTCACCGCGAACAGGCCGGCTGCCTCGCCCTCGTCGGCGTTCATCTCCCGCTGGTAGCGGAAGAGTTCGGGGTCCAGGCCCAGTTCGCCGAGGTGTTCGTTCCAGCGTTCGTGGATCTCTTCCCAGACGACGTCGAGGTTGGGGTAGTTCTTCCCGGCCTCGGTGAGGACGTCGCGGAAGCCCTTCATCGTGCGCCGGCGGCCCTGGGCGCCGGAGCTGCCCTCGCCGCTCTCCTGGCGGGGGCGGACGACGGTGGCCTCGGCGACGGGGAGGGAGTCCAGGCTCATGCCGGGGCCGGGCCGGAAGCTGTACCAGGCCTCGGCGAACTTCCGGGGGTCGTTGGAGACCTGCCGGCCGCGCCATTCGCTGACCTTGCCGACGACCACGCTCTCGCCGGTGAGGACGTGCTGCCACTCCAGGGCGACATGGCCGCAGTCGTCGGCGAGCAGGAACTTGCGCAGCACACCGGAGCTGGCGCCGCCGAGGGTGTTGCGGTGGCCGGGCAGCATCACCGAGAAGATCAGCTTGAGCAGGACGGACTTGCCGCCGCCGTTCTCCAGGAAGAGCACGCCCGCGGGCGCCGGGCGGCGCGGCGGGCCGACCGGTTCGTCCTCGAAGAAGTCCGCCTGGGCCGGGGCCGGTCGGGGCACGGGCGCACCGACTCCGCGCAGGTCCAGCACGGTGTCGGCATAGCGCGCACCGGCGGGCCCGATGGAGTAGAGGCGGACCCGGGACAGCTCGTACATGGCGGACTCTCGTTGTCGTGTCGGGAAGGGGTGGTGCCGCTCCCCCGCCCCCTCCCCCTCCTCCCCCTTCGGGGGGAGGGGGCGGGGGTGGGTTCGGGGGTGGGGGGGGAGCCGGGGTCGAGCGACGGTCGGTGGTCGGTGGTCGGTCGGTAGTTGGCGGTCGGCGGTCGGCGGTCGGCGGTCGGCGGTCGGCGGTCGGCGGTCGGCGGTCGGCGGTCGGCGGTCGGCGGTCGGTCTGATGGTCTGATGGTCGGGTGCCGGTCGGCCGGCCGGAACATCAGCGGCCGACGGGCGGGACGTCAGCCGGAGTGGAAGGGCAGTCCGGCGTCGGCGACCAGGTCGAGGTCGTCGGTGTCGTCGCCCGGCAGCAGCGCGGCGCTGCCGTCGGCGACGGGGACGATGCCCAGCTCCAGCAGCTCGGCCATGGCGGCGCCGCCGGCCATGTCGCGGACCTGGAGCTGATAGCGGGCGGTGGTGCGGTAGGCGCCGCCGGAGTCGTCGCCGGTGCGCTGCAGAAAGCCGGAGTCGACGAGGAAGGTGACGGCCTTGGCGATGATGCCGGTCGTCGAACCGGCCAGCCGGCGGGCGTCCTTGGTGGCGCCGGTCGCACTGCGCCGCGCGTAGATGCGCCAGGCGGATTCCAGGCCGGGGGCGTCGGTGGCCGGGTCGGTGTTCTCGCCCTCCTGCTCGGCGCGCTCCTCCAGCCGGCGGCAGGCCTGCCGGACGAAGGCGTCGACGCCGTTGACGGTGATCCGGCCGATATAGCCGTCGTCGGCGAGGTCTTCGGGGCGCGGGAAGGCCAGTGCGGCGACGGCGAGATGAGCCAGGCCGTGCAGGAAGCGGTCGGCGGAGTCGGCGGAGGCGCGACGCGCGTAGTCCCCCATCCGTACGGCGAAGACGGAGTCCTCGTCGGCGGTGACGGCCATACCGGCGCGGGTGGAGACCTCCAGGACGACCAGGCCGAGGCCGGTGGCGACGGCATCGGCGAGCCGGGCGAAAGCGGGCTCGTCGCGATAGCGGCGCAGCAGTTCGCCGTATTCGGCGTCGCGGGCGGGCAGCAGCTTGGGCTGGAGGCCGAACGAGACCAGTCGCGCGGCGTCGGCGGCATCGGCGGGGCTGAGGGAGGGGGTCTTCCCCTGCCCATGGGGGCCTGCGCGGTCGGGCGACGTCGGGAGCGGGAGAGAAGCCGAGAGCTCGGGGAGGGGCCCCGCCGCGGCCGGCTCGGCGTCGGCGGTGGGCGCGCCCCAGCCCGGTTCACCGTTCCCGGACGCCCGGTCCGGCTGCGGTGCCTCGTCGTACTGGGTCACGGAACTAGCTCCTTGCGGGGGACGGTTTCGGAAATCACTGGCCGGCGCGACGCCTTGCGGCGGCCCGGCACGCCGGGGCCCGGCCGGACCGGGCGCGCCGCGCCGGCCGCCGGCCACTCCTCCTGGACACGGGACATCACGCCGCCTCCGAACGGTCCGCGGCCATTCCGGCGGAGTCCAGCAGGGCGGTGCCGACGATGAGGTCGGCCCCGCCGAACTCGGGGTCGGTCAGCTCCGTGCCGTCGTCGACGGCGAACAGCAGTTGCTGCTCTCCCTGGCGGTAGGCCGTGCCGACCGGCGGGCTGGCGGCGTGTACCGCCAACAGGGCGACCAGGTAGGGGAGTTCGGGATCGCCGAGGCGGGCCTCGGCGAGCAGTCCGGAGAGCCTGCGGGGTGCGTCGGCGGGCAGGTCGAGCAGCGTCATCGCGGCGTCGAGCTGCGCCTCGCTGAAGCGGCTGTCGTCGGGGGTCGCCACCAGGTCGGGCTCGGGCATCTCGGCGCCGAGGTGCTCGCGCTCCACGGGCGGGGTGAGCAGCACCTCGACGAGATCGCCGACGCGGACGGCCGAGGGTGTGCGCAGGCCCGTGCCGTGGGCGAAGAAGGCGTCGGTGACGCGGATGGCCTGCTCGGCGGGGAGCGGCAGCAGGGGGGCGACCAGCTGGCCGTACAGGTCGAGTCCGGAGCGGGCGGCGGGGGTGGCGAAGGCCTGCCGGTCCTGTTCGGCGCGGAAGAGCGGTCCGGCCTCCAGCAGCCGGGACTGGAGCTGGGTGTGGCGGCGGATGCAGTCCTTGACGATGTCGACGAGTTCGGCGGCGCGGCGCTTGTGGTCGGGCTCCTCGGTCTCGTCGCGGGCCTTGCGGATGTTCGTCAGGATGGCGTTCTCGTGGCGGTAGCGGTCCGCGACGTGGTCCAGCGCCTCGTTGATCATGTCGGGGACGGTCTCCAGCCAGTCCACGGCGCGGACGTTGCGGCGGGTGGCGTCCAGGGTCCTGCGCAGGGTCTCGGCGTACTGCACGGTGCGGTAGCGGGCCTGCTCGGCGGCGAGCTGGGCGTCGGCCAGCCGCCCGCGGTTGATCAGCACCTCCAGCTTGACCTCGGCGGCGATCTGGGCGCTGGTGACGTCCGTGTCGAGCGCGCCGACCAGGACGTTGACGGCTTCGTCGGTGGCCCGCAGGAAGACCGTGCCGCCGGCGGACGGGACCTCCTCGATGAGCTTGAAGTCATAGTCGCGGCGGACGTACTGGCCTTTGGTGTCGAAGGTGCCGTAGACGGCCCGGAAGCCGCGGTCCACGCTGCCGACGTTGATCAGGTTCTCCAGCACCCAGCGGGCGACCCGCTCGTGCTCACCCGTGGCACGGCGGGGTGCCTGGGCGGCGACCCGCGGGAGCACCTTCGCCACTATTTCTTCATGGTCGGCGCCGGTGTCGAAGTCCATGTTGAGGGTGACGAGATCGATCACGGCGAGCGCCACCTCCGCCATGGCGTAGACGCCGTACTCGCCCGCGAGGTTGGCCTTGCGCACATCGAGGTCGTGCAGCGGCGCGGTGCACGCGAGGGCGCGCAGCCGGCGGGCCAGGCCTTCGTCGGCGGCCGGGCCCGGCGCGGGCCGGTTCGGCCCGTTGAGCTGGGGCGCAGCGGCCCCCGGGGCGGAAAAAGTCACGTCGCACAGAGTAGGCGCTCGCACTGACATCGGACGAAACGGCGCGGATCCGCTCATGGGTGGAACCGCTGGTGGATCCGTTGACGGACCACTCGCCGGGCCGGCGCGTCAGTCTACGGCGTGGCCCGCGGTGGCCGGCCGCCAGGTCCCGTGGTCTCCGTTACCGGCGCCGGCGCCGGCCCTCAGTGGGTGGCTCCTCCGGCGACCCGGAGGTCGGTGCGGGTGTGTGCGGCGGTGACCGCGATCTCACGCAGGGCCCTGGCCACCGCTTCGGCCGGCAGCGACGGCTGGGCGCGGTCGACGACCTGTTCCGGCGCGTAGGGGACGTGGACGAACCCGCCGCGCATCTCGGGCAGTTCGGTGGCGATGAGGTGGGCGAGGCTGTAGAAGACGTGGTTGCAGACGAAGGTGCCCGCGGTGTTGGAGACGGAGGCGGGCAGCCCGGCGGCGCGCACGGCCGCCACACAGGCCTTGACCGGCAGGGTGGAGAAGTACGCGGCGGGGCCGCCGGGCACGATCGCCTCGTCGACCGGTTCGGCACCCGCGGCGTCGGGGATGCGGGCGTCGTCGATGTTGATGGCGATGCGTTCGACGGTGATGTCGGGGCGGCCGCCCGCCTGGCCGACGCACACCACTGTCTCGGGACGGGTCTCCTCGATCGCGGCGCGCAGCACCGCCACCGACGCTCCGTAGACGCAGGGCAGCTCGACGGCGAAGGCCTCGATGCCGGACGGCGGTTCGTCCGCGGCGGCGCGTACCGCCTGCCAGGAGGGATTGGTGGATTCGCCCTCGAAAGGCGCAAATCCGGTCAGCAGTACCCGGGTCATACGGTCATCCTTGGTACGAGGTGTCCGGCGGTGGGGACAGCGAACTAGGGGGTGCACGGCACCGCGGAGTGCGGCGCCGGCGCCCGGAGCGGTTCAGAAGGCGAACAACGCCATGATCACGATGTTGCAGCCCAGCAGGACACCCGCGGTGGGCAGTTGTGCCTTGATGGGCCCGTACTGGTCCTTCAGTTCCAGCAGGGCCGCCGGAATGATGTTGTAGTTGGCGGCCATGGGGGTCACGAGGGTGCCGCAGAAACCGGCGAGCATGCCGAGGGCCAGGACGGCGGCGGGGTTGCCGTCGAAGTGGCCGATCAGGACCGGCCAGCCGACGGCCGCGGTCATCACGGGGAAGGCCGCGAAGGCATTGCCCATGATCATGGTGAACGCGAACATACCCACGCAGTAGACGACGATCGCGAGGATGAGCGAGTCCTTCGGCAGTACGGAGGTGGCGAGCTTGCCCACCTGGTCGCCGACGCCGGAGACCTGGAAGATGGCGCCCAGTGTGGCCAGCATCTGCGGCAGCAGCATGGCCCAGCCCATCGCCTCCAGCATGGAGCGGCCGGACTGCACGGGCACGGAGATCCGCTTCTCGCGGAGCATGATCATGCCGACCACGAGGGCGGCGACGGCGCCGATCCCCAGGCCGAGGATCGTCTCGCTGCCCTCCTGGAGGACCGGTTCGCCCCCGATGGACAGGTGCTTGACGCCGAGGGCGCAGGCCATGGCGACGACCGGGATGGTGAGCGCCGGGACGAACAGCTTGTTGCCGAGCTTGGCGGCACTGGCGGCACGCTGCTCGGGGGTGGTGGTGCGCGGGGTGCCGCGCCCGGTGAAGCCGAAGCCGGCCAGTGTGGCCATGACGAGCACCGCGCCACCCAGCGGCTCGGCGGGCGCCTGCTTGGTGACGACCCAGCTGCTGTAGATGAAGCCGGCGCCGATCAGGCCCCAGAAGGCGCCGGTGCCCAGGCGCTTGGGGTTGCTGCGGTCGGTGACCATCTGGGCGGCCATCACCAGGAAGCTGAGGCCGACCAGCCAGTAGAACCACTCTGCCTTGATCACTGGGCGGCCTCCGCTGCGGCGGTGTGAGGAACCTGGGCGGTGCGCAGTTCGCGTTCCAGCCGGCGGTCCAGGCGCAGCAGCCGCCAGCCGTGGACCACGAAGGCGCACACGGCGGTGGGGATCGCCCACAGCGCGAGCTGCAGCGGTTCGAGGTGGGTGCCGTAGGTGGTGTTGACGAAGCCGGTGATCAGCAGGATCGAGCCGACGGCGAGGAAGACGTCCTCCCCGAAGAAGAGGCCGATGTTGTCCGCGCTGGCGGAGAACGACCTGACCTTCTCCCGTATCCGCTCCGGGAGTTCGCCGTATGTGCGCTCGGCCGCGCCCTCGGCCATCGGGACGGCGAGCGGGCGGACGGTCTGGGCGTGGCCGAAGACGTTGGTCAGCCCGACCGCGGCACCGATCTGCCGCAGACCGAGGTAGAGCGCCAGAAAGCGTCCCGTGGTGAGCCCGCCGAAGCGGGCGATGAGGTTCCGGGCCTGCTCCTGGAGGCCGTAGCGCTCCAGGAGGCCGATGACCGGGAGGGTGATCGCGAAGATCGTCACCGCCCGGCTACCGGCGAAGCCCTCGCCGAACGCGGCGAGCACCTTGCCCGGCGACAGCCCGCCGAGGAGGCCGGTCACGATGCCGGCCACCCCCACGACCAGCAAGGGATTGCGTTTCGTGGCGAAGCCGATCACGACCACGAGCACGCCGAGGAGCACGATCATGGATCCGCCTTCCGCGTACGGGGACCCCACGGGTCCGTGAGGAGATGAAGAGAGTGCAGCGGACGTTAGGCGATTGTTCAACGATCCGACAAGGGGTCTGCGAAGACGGATCTCAAGCCGTCCCCGTGGCGGCCCCCGTGGCGGCGCGCGCCGCGAGGCTCATCCCTCCGCGATGCGCTGCGCGTAGGCCCCCGACAGCTGGCTGCGCGAGTCCTCCAGATAGGACAGCAGCAGCCGCTCGGCCTCGGCGGCATCGCCCGACTGCAGCGCCTCGACAATCTGCCGGTTGCGGGTCAGATAGGGCGCGTGGAAGCGCCGGGGGTCGGCCATGACGTGGAAGACCAGCCGGAGTTCGGCGAGCACGGCCCGCATCAGCTCATCGGTGCGCGGGCTGCCCGTCAGGGCCACGATTCCCTGGTGAAAGCGGATGTTGGCGGTCGAGAGCGCCTGCCACTCCCGGCTCCCGGAGGCGGCCTCGCCGGCCTGTACGGCGGCCTCGATCGCCGCAATGGCGTCCGTCACACCGGGGCCGTAGGGGCCCTGCCCCAGCCCCCGTACCGCCGCGCACTCCACGAGCATGCGCACCCGGTAGATGTCCTCCAGGTCCTCGACGGTCACCATCCGGACGAACACCCCGCGGTTGAGCTCGTGCACCAGCAGCCGCTCATGCGTCAGCAGCCGGAAGGCCTCCCGCAGCGTGTTCCGCGAGACGCCCAGCGCACCGCCGATGCTCTCCTCGGAGAGCCGGGCGCCGGGCGGGAAGTAGCCCTCGGTGATCCGGTCGCGCAGGATGTCGGCGACCCGCTCGGCCGTGCTGGAGCGCCCCAGCAGGGCGCGGTCCCCCTCCAGGCCCGCCACCTCGGTCAGCCGCCGCCGGTCGTTCTTCGCCGCTCCGCCCGCCATACCGCTCCCCGCTCTCGCGCCGTACCGGGCGGCGATCGAGGCCGCCCCGGTGTCGTGTGAGCGGAAGTCAATCCCAGATGGGGGAACGAAACAACGCATCCCCCCTCGGATGCAGCACATCTCTTGTCGGATCGTTCAACGATCCTTTACGTTGTCCCCCATGCCGGTCGGCTCGGCTTGCCCTCGGGGGAGAGTCACTACGGATACGGGCCGGCCGGCGCGGAACGCCCCCGCCCTGCCCCGACCGGGCCGCCGCGCCCTGCGCACCGCGCGCCCGTCCGGCACCGAGCACCCCTGGAACGGATACACATGAGTGACGGCCCGGCGGCACCTCCCGTCATCGATCTCAACGCCGACCTCGGGGAAGGCTTCGGCCGCTGGCAGCTCACCGACGACGAGGCCCTGCTCTCCGTCGTCACCAGCGCCAATGTCGCCTGCGGCTTCCACGCCGGCGACCCGGCCACGATGCGCCGGGTGTGCGAACTGGCCGCCGAGCGCGGCGTGGTCATCGGCGCCCAGGTCTCCTACCGCGACCTGGCCGGCTTCGGCCGCCGCGCGATGGAGGTACCACCGGACGAGCTGTCCGCCGAGATCATGTACCAGATCGGTGCGCTGGAGGTCTTCGCGCGCGCCGCCGGCGCCCGGGTCGGCTATGTCAAACCGCATGGCGCGCTCTACAACCGCTGTGTCCATGACGAGGAGCAGGCCGGCGCCGTCATCGACGGCATCCGGGCCGCGGGCGGCGCCCTGCCCGTCCTCGGCCTGCCCGGCTCCCGGCTGCACGAGGCCGCCCGGCGGGCCCAACTGCCCGTCGTCGGTGAGGCCTTCGCCGACCGCGCCTACACCTCCGGGGCCACCCTGGTGCCGCGCCGCGAACCGGGCGCGGTGATCCACGACGCCGACGAGGTCGTCAAGCGCGCCCTCGGCATGGCCCGCGACCACACCGTCACCTCCCGCGACGGCCGGCCCGTCGGCATCACGGCCCGGTCGCTGTGCCTGCACGGCGACACCCCCGGCGCCGCGGACCTCGCCCGGCGCGTACGGTCCGAGCTGGCCGCGGCCGGCGTACACATCCGGAGCTTCGCATGAGGCCGCTGCCGGTCGGTGAACACGGGCTGCTCATCGAGCTGGACAGCGCCGAGGAGGTCGAGGCGCTGCACGCCGAACTGCTGCGCCGGGCCGCCGACGGCGTCCTGCCCCCGGTGCGCGAGATCGTGCCGGCCGCCCGTACGGTGCTGCTCGACGGCCTCACCGACCCCCGCGGGCTCATCGCCGAACTCGCCGCCTGGGCCATCCCGCCGCTCACCGTCGGCGACCGGCCCACGGTGGAGATCCCGGTCCGCTACGACGGCCCCGACCTCGGCGATGTCGCCGCCCTGTGGGACACCACCCCCGAAGAGGTGGTGCGGCGGCACTCCGCGACGGAGTTCCATGTCGCCTTCTGCGGCTTCGCCCCCGGCTTCGGCTATCTGACCGGACTGCCCGAGCAGCTGCACGTACCGCGCCGGGACACCCCCCGTACGAAGGTCCCGGTCGGCTCGGTCGCTCTGGCCGGCCCGTACACCGGTGTCTACCCGCGCTCCTCCCCCGGTGGCTGGCAGCTGATCGGCACCACGGACACCGTTCTGTGGGACCCGCGCCGTGAACCGGCGGCGCTGCTCGCACCCGGCACCCGCGTCCGCTTCGTCCCGCAGGAGACCGTCCGATGACCGACCGCGCCTTCTCGGTCGTCCGGGCCGGTGCGCTGACCACCGTCCAGGACCTCGGCCGGCCCGGCCATGCCCACCTGGGTGTGCCGCGGGCCGGGGCCCTCGACGCGCCCGCGCACCGCCTCGCCAACCGCCTGGTCGGCAACCCCGAGTCCGCCGCCACCCTGGAGACGACGTTCACGGGCTGTGCCCTGCGGGTCCGTACGGCCACCACCGTCGCCGTCACGGGCGCGCCCTGCCCGGTGACCGTCGACGGCCGCCCCGCACCCTGGGGCGCGCCGGTCCGCGTCCCGGCGGGCGCCGTCCTGGAGGCGGGGCCCGCCACCCACGGGCTGCGCTCCCACCTGGCCTTCGCCGGCGGCATCGACACCGAGCCGGTCCTCGGCAGCCGCGCCGCCGACCTGCTCTCCGGTCTGGGGCCCGACCCGCTCGGCGACGGCGCCATCCTCCCGCTGGGCGACCCGTACGGCCCGCCGGCCGCCGCCGACGCGGTACCGCACCCCGGCCCGGTGACGGAGCTGCTCCTGCCGTTCCTGCCCGGCCCCCGCGACGCCTGGTTCACCGATGCCGGTCTGCGCACCCTCACCACCGGCCGCTTCCGCGTCTCCCCGGCCGGCAACCGCATCGGCCTGCGCACCGAAGGCCCGGCCCTGGAGCGCGCCCGGACCGGCGAACTCCCCAGCGAGGGCATGCCCCTGGGCGCCCTCCAGGTCCCGCCCGACGGTCTGCCGGTCCTCTTCCTCCACGACCACCCCACGACCGGCGGCTATCCGGTCATCGGCGTGGTCCCGGAGCGCTTTCTGGCCCCCGCGGCCCAGGCGGTACCGGGGACACCGGTCCGCTTCCTCCGCATCCGCTGAACGTTCCGCGGGACGTGCCGGGCGGTGCCGTCATGTGGCTGCGGCTGCAACTGCGGCTGCGGCTGCGGCTGCGGCTGCGGCTGCGGCTGCTGTGACATGGCTGGTCGCGCAGTTCCCCGCGCCCCTCGAGGGCGCCTCAGCCCCCGTCCGCCACCCCGTACCCCCCACCGCCCGGCGTGCGCATCACCAGCACATCGTCCACGCCGACCTCCGCCGCGTCGCAGCCCGCCAGTTCCTCGCGCGAACCGTCCGCCCGTTCGACGGAGTTGGCGCCCAGCGCACCCGGGGCGCCGCCCGCCATGCCGTACGGCGCGATCCTGCGGTGGCCGGTCAGCAGGGCCACGGTCATCGGCTCCAGGAAACGCAGCCGGCGCTCGACACCGCAGCCGCCGTGCCAGCGCCCCGCACCACCGCTGCCGGAGCGGATCGCGAAGCTGTCGACACGGACGGGGTAGCGCCACTCCAGCACTTCGGGGTCGGTCAGCCGGGAGTTGGTCATATGGGTCTGGACGGCGTCCGCGCCGTCGAAGCCGTCGCCGGCGCCCGAACCACTGGCCACGGTCTCGTAGTACTGCACGCGGTCGTTGCCGAAGGTGAGGTTGTTCATGGTGCCCGAGCCCTCGGCCTGGACGCCGAGCGCGGCGTAGAGCGCGCCGGTCACGGCCTGGGAGGTCTCCACATTGCCCGCGACGGTGGCGGCCGGGAAGACCGGGGCGAGCATCGAGCCCTGCGGGATGCGGACCTCCACGGGCTTGAGGCAGCCGCTGTTGAGCGGGATGTCGTCGGCGACCAGGGTGCGGAAGACGTACAGGACGGCCGCCATCACCACCGAGCTGGGCGCATTGGCGTTGCCGGGCTGCTGGGGCGAGGTGCCGGCGAAGTCCAGTACGGCTCTGCGGGCGGCACGGTCGACGGTCAGCGCGACATGGATCTCCGCCCCGCTGTCGGTCTCGTAGCGGTAGCTGCCGTCCGACAGCTGCGCGATGATCCGCCGCACCGATTCCTCGGCGTTGTCCTGGACGTGCCCCATATAGGCCTGGACGACCTCCAGCCCGAATTGTCCGGTCATCCGCCTCAGTTCCCGGACGCCCTTCTCGTTGGCGGCGATCTGGGCGCGCAGGTCGGCGAGGTTGGCGTCCGGTGCGCGGGAGGGGTAGGGGCCGGCGGCGAGCAGTTCGCGGGTCGCCCGCTCGCGCAGCTCGCCGTCCCGCACCAGCAGCCAGTTGTCGAAGAGGACGCCCTCCTCCTGGATGGTCTTGCTGAAGGCGGGCATCGAGCCGGGGGTGATGCCGCCGATCTCGGCGTGGTGGCCCCGGGAGGCCACCAGGAACAGCAGCTCGTCCCCGGCGGTGTCGAACACAGGGGTGACCACGGTGACGTCGGGAAGGTGGGTGCCGCCGTGGTACGGGTCGTTGACCGCGTAGACATCGCCCGGCCGCATCTCGCCGCCGCGGCGCCGGAGCACCTCCTTGATGGACTCCCCCATCGAGCCCAGATGGACCGGAATGTGCGGGGCGTTGGCGATCAGACTGCCGTCGGCGTCGAAGAGGGCGCAGGAGAAGTCGAGGCGCTCCTTGATGTTGACGGAGTGCGCGGTGTGCTCCAGCCGGACGCCCATCTGCTCGGCGATGGCCATGAAGAGGCTGTTGAAGACCTCCAGCATCACCGGGTCGGCCGCCGTGCCGACCGCCGCCCGGCCGGTACGCGGCCGGGCCCGGGTCAGCAGGAGGTGCCCGCCCTCGCCCACGGCCGCCCGCCAGTCCGGGTCGAGGACCGTGGTCGCGTCCTCCTCGGCGATGACCGCCGGGCCGGTGAGGGTGTCGCCGGGGCGCAGGTCCGTGCGGCGGTAGAGGCCGGTGTCCTGCCGGCGCCCGCCCGTATACATCCGGACCGTGGCGGCAGGCGCCAACTCCCCTTCGCGGCCTCCCGGCCGGGCCTCGTAGCCGCCCGCGCCGCCGGCCGCGCCCAGCGCCTCGACCGACACCGCCTCGGCCACCAGGGGTTTGTCCATGGTGAAGGCGTAGCGCTCGCGGTGTGCCCGGACGAATTCCGCGGTCATGGTGGCGGCGTCGGCCAGCGGGACGCCGATGGTGGAGTCGGTGCCCGCATAGCGGATCAGCACCCGGGCGCGGGTGCTGACCGAGTCGTCCGGCACCCCGTCGTCGAGCAGTTCGCGCCGGGTCACTCCGGCCAGGCCGTCGCACACCTCGCGCAGCCGGCCGAGGGCCGCGGGGTCCGTGAACTCCGCCTCGACGGCCTGTTCACGCATCGCGGTGGCGTCGGCGACCCCGATGCCGTACGCGGAGAGCACCCCGGCCAGCGGCGGGACGAGCACGGTGGTGATGCCCAGCGCGTCGGCGACCGCGCAGGCGTGCTGGCCGCCGGCGCCGCCGAAGCTGGTGAGGGCGTAGCGGGTGATGTCATGGCCGCGCTGAACGGAGATCTTCTTGACGGCGTTGGCCATGTTGAGCACCGCGATGTCCAGGAAGCCGGCCGCGACCTCCTCGGGCCCGCGGTCGTCCCCGGTCTCGGCGGCGGCGCGCGTGGCCAGTTCCGCGAAGCGGACGCGGGCCACCTCGGCGTCCAGCGGCAGGTCGCCGTCCGGGCCGAACACCGCGGGGAAGTGCGCGGGCTGGATGCGGCCGAGCATCACATTGGCGTCGGTGACGGTGAGCGGTCCGCCGCGCCGGTAGCAGGCCGGCCCCGGGTCCGCGCCGGCCGAGTCGGGACCGACCCGGTAGCGGCGGCCGTCGAAGTGGAGTACGGACCCGCCGCCGGCCGCGACGGTGTGGATGTTCATCATGGGGGCGCGCATCCGCACACCGGCGACCTCGTTGCCGAAGACCCGCTCGAACTCGCCGGCGTAGTGCGACACATCGGTGGAGGTGCCGCCCATGTCGAAGCCGATCACCCGGTCGTGGCCGCCGCCGGCCTCCGCGGCGGTACGGACCATGCCGACGACGCCGCCCGCGGGACCGGACAGCACCGCGTCCTTGCCACGGAAGTGTGCGGCCTTTCGCAGTCCGCCGTTCGACTGCAGGAACATCAGCCGGATGCCGGGGAGCTGGGCGGCGATCTCGTCGACGTACCGGCCCAGGATCGGGGAGAGATAGGCGTCGACGACGGTGGTGTCGCCGCGCGGCACCAGCTTCATCAGCGGGCTGACCTCGTGCGAGCAGCTGACCTGGGAGAATCCGGCCCGCCGGGCCAGCTCGGCGACGGCCCGCTCGTGGTCGGGGTGGCGGTAGCCGTGCAGCAGGACGACGGCGGCGCTGCGCAGGCCGTCCGCGTGGGCCCGGTGCAGCGCCCGGCGCACCCCGGCGGCCTCCAGCGGCCGGACCGGCTCGCCCCGGGCGCCGGTCCGCTCCGGTACCTCGATCACCCGGTCGTAGAGCGCCTCGGGCAGCACGATCCGGCGGTCGAAGATCCGCGGCCGGTTCTGGTAGGCGATCCGCAGGGCGTCCCGGAAGCCTTCGGTGATCAGCAGCACGGTCGGTTCGCCCTTGCGCTCCAGCAGGGCGTTGGTGGCGACGGTGGTGCCCATCTTCACGACGGAGACCCGTTCGGCGGGCACCGGTTCGTCCGGGCCGAGCCCCAGCATCATCCGGATGCCGGCCACCGCGGCGTCCCGGTAGCGCTCCGGGTGGTGCGAGAGCAGCTTGCCGGTGACCAGCCGTCCGTCCGGCCGCCTGCCGACGACGTCCGTGAAAGTGCCACCGCGGTCGATCCAGAACTCCCAGCGTCCGGTCACCCTGCCATTGTCGCAGCGCCCTTCGCCGTCGCGGCTGTTTTCCCGGCCGGGATGCCGTCCGCCTCGGTCAGGGCGGCGAGCGCGCCCCGGGTGGCCCGCTCGGCCGCGGCGTCCAGCAGCCGCCCGGATCCGGCCAGGCCGTGCCGGCACTCCTGGAGCGCCAGGGCGAGCAGGCCGGGCAGCAGATCCGTGCACCGGTCGGCGACCCAGCGGGTGCCGCGGGTCGCCATCCACCGGGCGGAGCCGGCGCGGGTCGGCGGCGGCCCGTCGAGGGTGAGCGTCGGCGGCGGTCCGACGGGCAGGCCGGCGGCGGCGAGCGCCGTGTGGAAGCCGCGGGCCAGCAGTCGGTGGCCGCGTTCGCTGGGGTGCAGGCGGTCCACGCTCCACGAGGCGCGCTCGGCGGCCCAGGGGTGCGCGGCGAGGTGCAGATGGACGCCCTGATAGCGGGCGGACACCGCATGGACGACGGTGTTCACGGCGTGCATCCGCCGGGCCAGCGGGCGGGCCAGCGGCGCGGGCAGCCCCAGCATGCGGCCCGGATCGGGCAGACAGGCCGTCAGCACCACCGCCCCGTCGCCGCTCAGTGTGCCGTGCGCCCGGTCCAGCGCGGCCGCGACCCGCTCGATGGCGAAGGCCGCGCGCAGGGTGTCGTTCGCCCCGACGACCAAGGAGACAAAGCGCGGCGCCAGCTCCCGCGCCACGGGCAGCTGCCGCTCGGCCAGCTCCGCCGCCAGCGCCCCGCTCCGCGCCAGGTTCACCAGCTCCACGGCGCCCGGCCGCTCGCCCAGCGTTCCGGCGAGCAGAGCCGCCCAGCCGCGCCAGCCGCCGCCCGGTACGGGGTCGCCGAGCCCCTCGGTGAGCGAATCACCGAGCGCGACAAAGCGGGCCGGGGCCGGGCGACCACCCCCGCCCGGCGCCTGCTCGGATATCACCGGCTGCTCGGGTATCACCGGCTGCTCGGATATCAACGGCCCCTCGGAGCGCACCGTCACCACCCGCCCAGCGGGCCGGCCGACGACGGCGAGGACGCGGCGGCAACCGGCCTGCCGAGCGGTACGGGCGCGTCGTGGGCCGCCAGGAAGGCATCGATGGCGGGCTGCCAGCCGTAGCCCTCGGCACGCCGGCGGGCGGCGGCGCGCCGGGCGGGTTCGGGCCGGGCCAGGACCCGCTGGACCGCATCGGCGAACGACGGCCCGTCGTCGAGTGCCGTGTCACCGCCGCTGCCGACGAGACCCGCCAGCGCCGATGCCGCGCTGGCGACCACCGGGGTGCCGCAGGCCAGCGCCTCCAGGGCGGCCAGTCCGAAGGTCTCGGCCGGGCCGGGCGCCAGCGCCACATCGGCGCCGGCCTGCAGTGTGGCGAGCCGGCTCCGGTCGGCGAGATGTCCGAGGAACGCAACGGGCAGCCGCTCGGACCGCGCCCGGGTCTCCAGGCGGGCGCGCAGCGGCCCGTCACCGGCCACCACCAGCGCCGCGTCGACCCCGCGCCGCCGCAGCTCCGCCAGCGCGTCCAGCGCCCGGCCCGGCCGCTTCTCCTGCGACAGCCGGGAGCAGAGCAGCAGCAGCACCTCCGCCCGGCCCGCCCAGCGCCGTCGCAGCTGCGCGCTGCGGCAGTCCGGGTGCCAGGCGGCGAGGTCGACGCCGAGCGGAGCGCGCACCACATTGCGCACCCCGACCCGGGTGAACTCGGCCGCCGCCCAGTCGGTGGTGCACACGACCTTGCTGTAGGCATGCGCCGTACGGAGGTTGAGCCGGTCCGCGGCGGCGCGGGCCAGCGGCTGCGGTACCCCCCAGGTGCGCAGCACCCCGTCGACGCTCTCGTGCGAGACCATCACGGCGGGGATCCGCGCCCGGCGCGCCCACTGCCCCGTCCAGCGCAGCGTCGTCCGGTCGGAGACCTCCAGCCGGTCCGGGGCCAGCGCGTGCAGCAGGTGCTGGAGCCGGCGTCGGTCGGTCAGCATGCGGTAGCCGCCGCTGCCCGGCAGCTCCGGCCCCGGCACGGTGATCACCCGGCCCTGCGCGGTGACTTCGTCGCGCAGGCCGGCCGTCCCGCCCGTCCCGTCCGCCCCTGGCGGTCCGGGGACGATGAGCACCGGCTCGTGGCCGGCGGCCCGGTAGCCCGCGCCGAGTTCGCGCAGCGCGGCGCGCAGGCCGCCGGAGGCCGGGGTGACGAAGTTGGCGATCCGGACGATCCGCAGGCCCGTCCCCGTGCTGCGCCGCGCGGTCATGCCGCCACCGCCGTCCGGTCGCTGAGCACGGCCTCGTAGTGGCCCAGCAACTGGTCGCCGACCGCCTCCCAGGTACGGTCCGCGACGGCACGGCGGGCCGCGGCGCCATACCGGATGCGCAGCTCGGCGCTGCCCGCGAGCAGCCGCACCGCGTCCCGGAACGCGCCGCCGTCACCCGGTGTCACCAGCAATCCCGTACGGCCGTGGTCCACCAGGTCGAGCGGGCCGCCCGCCCGCGGCGCCACCACCGGCACACCGGCGGCCATCGCCTCCTGCACGGTCTGGCAGAACGTCTCGTACGGCCCGGTGTGCACGAAGACGTCCAAGGAGGCGTAGAGCCGGGCGAGTTCGTCGCCGGTACGGCGGCCGAGGAAGCGGGCCTGCGGCAGTGCGGTGCGCAGCCCGGCGGCGCTGGGGCCCTCGCCGATGACGACGGTGCGTACGCCCGGCAGCCGCGAGGTCTCGGCCAGCAGCCGGACGTCCTTCTCCGGCGCGAGCCGCCCCACGTACCCCACCAGCAGCTCCCGCCCCGCGGTCAGTGAACTGCGCAGCACCTCGTCGCGCCGCCCGGGGTGGAACCGCTCGGAGTCGACACCGCGCGGCCACAGATGAACCCGTGGGATGCCGTTTTCGGTCAGGTCCAGCAGCGCCGCGCTGGAGGGCGCCAGGGTGCGGTCGGCGGCGGCGTGCACCGCCCGGATGCGCCGCCAGGCCGTGGCCGCGCCGCCGCCGAGGTAGGTGCGGGCGTAGCGGCCCAGATCGGTCTGGTAAACGGCGATCGCGGGCACCCGGCGGCGGGCGGCGGCCGCCATGCCGCGGGCGCCGAGGACGAAGGGGCTGGCGAGGTGCACCAGGTCGGGGCGGTGTCCGTCGAGGGCCGCGGACAGCCGGCGTCCGGGGAGGGCGATCCGCACCTGCGGATAGCCGGGCAGCGGCATGGAGGGCACGCGGACGACGGGGCAGGGACTCTCGTGCGTACCGGTGGCCGGCGACGCGCCACCCAGCGGCGCGATGACGAGCGGATCGTGGCCGCGGCGGACGAGATGCCGGACGGTTTCCAGGGCGCAATGGGAGACGCCGTTGACATCGGGCGGGAAGGATTCGGTGACGAGGACGACGCGCATACCGCTGTTCTCGGCGCGCCGTGCGTGGAGGGGACCAAGGGGATCTTTCCAGCCGGAGAACGTCCCATGACCGTCCGCTGCGCTTGGCCTGCGGCCCACGTCGTTGGCTTTCCCGCCGTTGCGCCTGGCGGCGGACCGGGGCCCGCTGCGCGGGGCTGTCGGGGTGCGGTGACGGGCCTCCGCGGGTGGGGTGCCGGACTGCTTCGCTTTACGTCC
>NZ_JBSHBP010000061.1:0-23440 GCF_053612065.1 Streptomyces sp. NPDC054765
TCGGTCAGATCAGCCCGACCGCCTTCGAGCAACGATCAACTACGCTGGCCACTGCCGCATGACAACCGGTGTCCACGATCAAGGGTCAAGGCCCGACATGTCGATCCCCTCCTGGGTCGACACGATGATCTTGCCGTGTTGCTGGCACCACTGAACGATCTCGCTGAAGTGGGCCACCCGACGGCTCAACCGGTCGACCTTCATGACGCAGAGCACGTCCCATTGGCCCCGGTGGTCTTCATCGAACCACTTGCCGAGGTCAGGTCGTTTGAATGGATGAAGGCCGCCGGATACATCCGTATCGCTCGTCCACGCCACGACCTTGGCGTCCCGTCCGGGCGCGTCCACCCAGTGCTGGATGTGGTCTCGCTGGCGGGGGATGGAGGTTGAGTCGTCTGTTTCGACCGACAGCCGCAGCGATCCGAGAACACGTAGTGTCATGATGGCGACACTACGCATAAATGGTGGATACCCAAGCAAAAGGACACTTGCTCTGCAGATCGAGCACAACCGCTCCTCCCGCGGTCTGCAAGGCATGATCTACAGCCGCAACGACCGGGCCGGCCGCGGCAAGCTCTCCTCCCGCCTCGGACTGGTCACCGAGGCCGTCGAGGCGGCACACGACATGGACTTCTACGCCCATGTCGTCGGCCACCTCTCCTCCGGCGGCCGGGTCGACTACGTCATCGCCGACGAGGCGCAGTTCCTCGCCCCCCAACAGGTCGACCAGCTCGCCCGTGTCGTCGACGACCTCGAACTGGACGTCTTCGCCTTCGGCATCACCACCGACTTCCGCAGCAAGCTCTTCCCCGGCTCCCAGCGCCTGGTCGAACTGGCTGACCGGATAGAGGTGCTGCAGGTCGAGGCGCTGTGCTGGTGCGGCGCCCGCGCCACGCACAACGCCCGCACCGTCGACGGCCGGATGGTGGTCGAGGGCGCCCAGGTAGTGGTCGGCGATGTCGTCGGCGACGTGGACAGCCCGCATGCCGAGGTCGGCTACGAGGTGCTGTGCCGGCGTCACCACAGCCGCCGCCAGACCTCGGCGACCGCCCGCGCGGCGGCGCTCTCCCCGGATGTACTGCCGGTCGACCACGCGAAGTAGCCCCGGCCACCGACCGCCGGCCACCGACCGCCGGCCTCGCCCCCCGCGGCCGGGTCCCGGGGGAGTACATCGCACCGTTCGGGCCCGCGGACGGAACTCGCCGGCACGCCGACGGCGTCACCCCGGTCATGGTGACACTCCGGTCCTGCTGCGCGCCGCAGACCCGGCCGACCCGGAAGCCGTAGTGGACCTGCACACCCGGACCCGCGCGGCGTACTACGGGCGGGCGGGTTGTCCGACGCGGACATCGACGCCCCCGACGGCCCGGCGCAGCGACGTGCGGGATGGACGCGCGCGAGGGGTTCCGCCGGCAAGCGGGTGCTGTGCGGGAGGCGGTGTGACCGTCCCTCAGCTCCGCTGGATGACCGTGAAGACGGCGCCCTCGCTGTCGGCGACCGTCGCCAGCCGGCCGTGCGCGGAGTCCCGGGCGGCCTGCAGTACCTGTCCGCCCAGCTCGGTGACCCTGCGGGCCGCCGCGTCCGTGTCGGGGACGGCGAAGTACGCCATCCAGTGGGAGCCCCGTTCACGCGGGAGGGCATTGCCCACGCCGTGGATACCGGCCACCGGGTGGTCCTTGAGATGCAGCGTCAGATAGTCGAAGCCAGCCGAGACGACGGGTTCCGCTTCATAGCCGAAGACATGCTCGTAGAACGGCCAGACGGCGCTCGTGTCCCGGGTGACCAGCTCGTTCCAGGCCGGAGTGCCCGGCTCCCCGGTGATCGTGGTGCCCATCATCGACCGGCCCTGCCAGATGCCGAAGATCGCGCCCTGCGGGTCGGAGGCGATCGCCATCCGCCCCGCGTCGTCGTCCGCATCCAGCGGCCCGACGCCCACCGTCCCTCCGCAGGACCGGATCTGCTCGGCCGTCGCATCCGTGTCATCGCTGGCCAGATAGGTGGTCCAGGCGACCGGGAGATGGCGGTCGGGCGCCAGTTCGCCGACCCCGGCGACTTCCCGGCCGTTGAGGAACGCGCGGGCGTACGGACCGAAATGCTGCGGTCCCGGGCGGAACTCCCAGCCGAACAGCGCGCCGTAGAACTCCTGCGTCGCGGACAGGCTGTGGGCCAGGAGGCTCACCCAGCAGGGCGCGCCGGGCATCCGCCGGGTCGCTGCCTCGGTCGTCATTGTCACTCTCTCCTCGGAGCCGTCGGGTGCTGACCATGTGCGCCACGGGCGCGGGTCCCGAGCAGATGCTCGCACCCTGTCACCTGGTGCGCGCCCCGGCCGCGCCGTCCATGGCTCGCTAGCGAGGGAGATTGCCCGTTTTGACGTTTCCCATCCGCCCCAGGGGCGTTACCGAAGGGCGTAATTGCGTCATACGGAGGGTGGGCACCCACCTTCTGTACGTAGTTGCCGCTACGCAAGGATGAGACCCATGAATGCCATCATCTCCGCTACCGAACTCGCGAGCGAGTTGGCGCAGCCCACCGCTCCGGTGCTTTTGGACGTCCGCTACCAACTCGGTGGCCCGCCCGGCCGCCCCGTGTACGAGGCCGGCCATGTGCCCGGCGCGGTCTATGTCGATCTCGAGAGCGAGCTGGCCTCGCCGCCCGGTCCGGGTGGCCGGCACCCGCTCCCGGACCTCGATGTCTTCACCGCGGCGATGCGGGCCGCCGGCGTCCGCGCGGACCGCCCCGTGGTCGTCTACGACGGCGGCCAGGGCTGGGCGGCCGCCCGTGCCTGGTGGCTGCTCCGTTGGACCGGTCACCCCGACGTTCGCGTCCTGGACGGCGGTCTCGCCGCCTGGGAGGAGTCCGGCCGCGAGCTGAGTGCCGATCAACCGGTTCCGCCGACGGGTGACTTCACCCCTGTGTCCGGCGGGCTGCCGCTGCTGCGGGCGGACGACGTGGCCGCCCTGGCCCGCCGCGGGGTCCTGCTGGACGCACGGGCCGGCGAGCGCTACCGCGGAGAGGTCGAGCCCATCGACAAGGTCGCCGGCCATATCCCGGGCGCCGTGTCCGCCCCGACGACCGAGAACGTCGTCGAGGGCGGCACCGTCTTCCGTGCCGCGTCGGAACTGGCCGAGCGATTTGCGTCGCTGGGCGCCACGGCCGATGCGGAGGTCGGTGTGTATTGCGGCTCCGGCGTCTCCGCCGCCCACCAGGTGCTGGCTCTCGCGGTCGTCGGCGTCCCCGCGGCCCTGTACGTCGGCTCGTGGAGCGAGTGGTCGGCCGACCCGTCCCGTCCGGTCGCCACCGGCCCGCAGCCCGGCTGAGCCGCCAACGGGGCCCGTGACGGGGTGCCGTACGAGGTCGTCCGTCCGCTCCCTGCTTCCGGGGGCGGGCGGACGGGTGCGGTACGCGGCGGGAAGCCCCCCGAGGGGCGCCCGCTACTCCGGCTTCTTGCGCCGGGTGCCGAAGACGATCTCGTCCCAGCTGGGCACCGCGGCGCGACGGCCGGGCCGTACACCGTCCGCCTCGGCCTGCCGGTCCGTCGTCCCGGTCAGCCGGTCACGATGACCGGCCACCGCGCGCGGCATCAGCACATCGGCGTACGCGGAACCCGCGCCCGCGCTGGCCGCCGGGGCGGGCGGCTCCTCGACCTCGGCCTCGGACTCCTCATCGGTCTGCGCCGACTTCACGCTCTCCGGTACGACCATGTCACCACGGAAGCTCGGCACCGCCTCCAGCAGGCTGGTCAGCGAATCGCGCTCGCGCTCACCGACGGCCTCCTCCGCGACCCGTGGCTCGTCGTCCTCGCCGCCGGACTGCGCCGCGCGCTCGCCGCGCTCGGGCGTCTGCCGGTCCAACGCACGGTCCAGCGGCCGGTCCCGCGGCAGCCGCGCGATCCGCGGTACGAACGGGAAGCTCGGCTCGGGCGTGTCGTCGCTCTCGCCGATCAGCGCCCGCGCCTCGTCGTCCACGGCCTGGACGAGCCGCCGCGGCGGGTCGTACGTCCAGCTCGCCGAGTGTGGTTCGGTCGCCACGCGGTAGACCAGCAGGACTTCCCAGGTGCCGTCGTCGCGGCGCCAGGAGTCCCACTGCACGCTCTCCTTGTCGGCGCCGCGCAGCAGCAGCCGCTCCGCGACCGCTTCGCCGAGCTGCGGACCGGTGTTCTCGCCGGGACGCCGCACAGGAGTCTTACGGGCCCGCTCGGCCATGAAGGCACGCTCGGCGAGCACCGGGCCCTCGAAGCGGCGCACCCGGTCGACGGGAATGCCGGCGAGCTGGGCGACCTCCTCGGCGGAGGCACCGGCTCTTATACGCGCCTGGATGTCCCGCGGCCGCAGATGGCTCTCGACCTCGATCTCGATCTGGCCGAGCCGCGCACGGTCATTGCGGACGGCGGCGCGCAGCCGTTCGTCGATCGGAAGCGTGTACTCGGTGCTGTCCGCAGCTTTGAGCACCAGCCGTGTGCCGTCGTTGGAGACGGCCACGACACGCAGTTCGGGCATGGGGACCTCCCGGGTGGTGCCTGCCGACGTCACTCGCGTCGCTGCTTCCGCTAGTCGAGTGTGGCCTGCCCGGGTGCAGCCTGCCACAACATTGCCGAGTTGCCCGGCGTGTCGGGGCTTGGCCCTGAAACGCCGTTATGACACGGTTACCTGTTCGCCACGCTCAGTGACCGTGCCGCTTGCCCTGTCGCCGTTCACCCGTGCCGAGCGGCGGCGCCCCGGGGTGAGTGCCGCCTTCATGGCCCCTCCCATGGGTTCCGGGCAGCCGGACGGGAACCGGGGCCAGGGCTCGCCACAGTACTCCATTCGGACCACTGAGGTGGACCGCCGCGCCGCTGAACTTCTGGGCGGGGAACGGAGTTGAGTCGTCTTGTCGATCTCTCTACCTGGCACGTACGTGGCAAGTTTCACAGATTCCCCAAAATCGGAACTTTTGGCTCCGCCGAATGGTCACTTCTCCATGCAAGATGGATCGAAGGGGCGATCAAAGGTTGGAGATGGACGAAGAAACCGAAAGCGACACGAAGAAGAAGGAGAAGCGGATAGACCTGAGCCTTGCTCAGGTAGCCGGCAGCGCGGTTGCCGCGGCGGTCGCCGCGTACCTCGCGGGCCGTCTCGGCGTCTACGGGACCATCATCGGCGCGGGTGTGGTCAGTGTCGTGGCCACCACTGGCGGCTCGGTCTTCCAGCACCTGTTCCGGCGCACCGGCGAACAGCTCAAGGAGGCGACGGTCACCACCCGGCCGAAGCCGCTCCGCTCCTCCTCCACCCGCACTCGGTCCACGACACCGGACGCCCGGCAGGCCGAACCCACGATGGTGCTGCCGACCTTCGACAAGGAGGGGGCGGAGGACAAGGTCACCTCCGTCGCCGCCAGGACGACCTGGCCCGGCACGGCCCGTACGCAGCTGATTCCGCGTGTCGGGCAGGCCCGTCGGCGTGATCCGGCGGGCGCCCACCCCGCCCCGCCGGCCGATGACGCGACGCGGATGCTGCGCCCCGGAAGCCCCGGAAGCCCCGGAAGCCCCGATGCGACCCGCGACCTGCGCGCGGTGGACGGGACCGGTCCGGGGCGTCCTGCCGACCGGACGCAGCTGGTGCCGCGTCTCGACGAGCACACCACGGCGCCGGGCCGGGAAGGCGGCCGCCCTCCCGGCGTCCCGGCCGCGCGGCACCCGGCCGAACCGCCCGAGGAGCTGAGCACCACGACGTACGGCACCCGGCTGCGCGGCTGGAAGCGGCCGGCCCTCGGGGCGTTCGCGGTCTTCGCGCTCGCCATGGTGGTGGTCACCGGCACCGAGCTGATCACCGGGCAGACGCCGAGCGGCGAGCAGGGCACCACGCTGAGCAACCTCACCCACACCGGTGACGGGAGCCGGCAGCAGCCCCGCACCCCGCAGCCGCCCGGAACCGGCCACTCGCCGGACGGCGGCAGGCAGCACGGCAACGGTGACAAGCCGAGCCCGGACTCCGGCAACTCCGGCGACACCGGCAAGGGTACGGACCACGGCACGCCGTCGCCGGACCCGAGCCCGTCCGACGGCGGCAAGACCTCGCCGGACCCCGCTCCCTCGTCGCCGAACCCCTCCCCGAGCGGCTCCGCCGGCTCCGGCGACGGTTCGGCCGGCAGCGGGAACCAGGGGGACCACCCCAACGGGCAGCAGCCCGGCACACCGGCCCCCGGCCCCGGCGCCTCCTCCTGACCCGAGGCGGCCGTCCGGACGAGGCGGTCCCGCGACGGCCGCGACCCGGTGCCCGCCGAAGGGCACCGGGTCGCCGCCGTCGTCGGTCAGTCGCCCAGAACCCGCCGCAGATAGGCGTTGGCGAACCGGCGCTCGGGATCCAGCCGGTCGCGCACCGCGGTGAATTCGCCGAACCGCGGATAGACGTCGGCAAGGTAGGCGGCGTCGCGGGTGTGCAGCTTGCCCCAGTGCGGGCGCCCGTCGTGAGCCGTCATGATCCGCTCGGTGGCCGCGAAATACGCCTCGTGGGGCGTCCCGCGGTACATGTGTACGGCGAGGTAGACGGTGTCCCGGCCCGAAGCGGTGGACAGCGCGATGTCGTCGGCGGGCGCGGTCCGCACCTCCACCGGGAAGCTGACCTTGAAGTCCGAGCGCTCCACCAGGGCCTTGAGCTCACCCAGCGCTGCCACCGCGGCCGCCCGGGGCAGCGCGTACTCCATCTCCACGAACCGCACCCGACGCGGCGAGGTGAACACCTTGTACGGGATGTCGGTGTACGTACGGGCCGACAGTGCGCGGCTGGAGATCTTGGCGATGCCCGGGATCGCGGCCGGTACCGCCCGCCCGGCGGTGCAGGCGAGCTGGAAGACCCCGTTGGACAGCAGCTCGTCCTCGACCCAGCCGCTGATCTTGCCGGGCGGCGCCGCCGGGCCCTGGCTGCGGTTGTTGCGCTTGGTGTTGCAGCTGCCGGTGTGCGGGAACCAGTAGAACTCGAAGTGCTCGTTCTCGGCGACCAGCGCGTCGAACCGTTCCGTCACCTCGTCGTAGGACATCGGCTCCTCGCGGGCGGTCAGCAAGAACTCCGGTTCCACGGCGAAGGTGAGTTCGCTGACCACGCCCAGCGCGCCCAGACCCAGCCGCGCCGCGGCGAGGACATCCGGATTCTCCTCGGCGGAGCAGGTCAGGACCGAGCCGTCGGCGGTGACCAGTTCCAGGGCGGTGATCTGGGCGGCGATCGACGCCGAGTCGCGGCCGGTGCCGTGGGTGCCGGTGGCGGCCGCCCCGGAGACCGTCTGTTCCATGATGTCGCCCATGTTGGCCAGCGACAGTCCGTGGGCGGCCAGCGTCTTGTTGAGGTGCTTGAGCGGCGTACCGGCGGCCACCGTCACCGTGCCGGCCTCGCGGTCGACCCGGCGCACGCCGGTCAGCCGGTCGGGGCGGATCAGCACCCCGTCGGTGGCGGCCGCCGGGGTGAAGGAGTGGCCGGTGCCGGCGGCCTTGACCGTCAGCCCGTCCGCGGCGGCAGTGCGGACCGCGGCCGCCAGCTCCTCGGTGCTCGCCGGGGCCACGCTCCGGGCGGGGCCGGCGGTGACATTGCCCGCCCAGTTGCGCCACTGCCCGGCCGTCGGGCCGCGCCCTCCCGAGCCGCCGACGGCGTTGCTCGCTGCCATGGTGACGTCCCCTCCCTGCGCGGGCCGGCCGGGTCCGGCCGCCGTTGGTGTGAGCGCATGATGTCAGCCACCGACGCACCCTCCGGGTGGGGTGACGGGAATCACAGGATCGCGGAATCGGGTCGAACCGCCCGGCTGCCGGATATGTCGTACCGGCGGTAACTCCCTGCTGTGCGGCGCCGGTTCACGCGGTCCGGTGCCACGGCCCGTACGCAGTGGGCCGCCCGGACTTCTGCGGACCGGCCGGACTCCTGCGGGCCGCCCGCCCTCCTGCCGGCCGGTGGGAGGGCCTGTCTTCGAGGTCCCGTCCGCCCCGAGGGCGGATGGCGGGACCTCGCGGACGGCAAGTCCTATGCGACGCTCTCCTCGTCCTGCCGCTCCGTGGCCGGGCGGCTGGGGCCGGGCAGGCCGCCCGCCACGGCCGGCCCCGCCACCGGAGACGCGGACTGCGGCCGGAGCCTGCGGTAGCCGGCGAACGCCACCAGCGCGCCGAGCACGCCTGCCGTGCCCGGCACCAGATAGCCCCGGGCGGCCCCGGCGGCGTCCACCACCCAGCCCGCCGCCGACGCACCCAGCGCGACACCCACCGCCAGGCCGGTGCTGGTCCAGGTCATGCCCTCGGTCAGCTTCGCCTGCGGCACATGCTCCTCGACCAGCGCCATCGTGGTCACCATCGTCGGGGCGACGGACAGTCCCGCGAGGAACAGCGCGACGGCCAGCAGCGGTAGCGAGCCCACCAGTTGCAGCGGCACCATGCTCACCGCCATCACGCACACCCCCACCACCCAGCGGCGGGACGCATGCCCCGTCAGGTGCAGCAGCCCGAAGACCGCACCGGCCGCACACGAACCGAGCGCATAGACCGCCAGCACCAGACTGGCCGCGGCCTTGTGCCCCGCCTCCTCGGCGAACGCCACGGTCACCACATCGATCGCCCCGAAGATCGCGCCGGTCGCCACGAACGTCACCACCAGCACCTGCAGCCCCCGCGAGCGCAGCGCCGACCCCTTGGCGTGCTGCTCACGCGGATGCGGCACCGGCTCCGTCGCACGCTGCGCCGTCAGCCAGAAGACGCCCACGGCCAGGAAGCCGGCGGCCAGCAGCGGCCCGGCCTCCGGGAACCACGCGGTGGACAGGCCGATGGACAGGATCGGCCCGAAGATGAAGCACGTCTCGTCGACGATCGACTCCCACGCATACGCGGTGTGCAGTTCGCGCGGGGAGCCCCGGTAGAGCTGCGCCCAGCGCGCCCGGATCATCGAGCCGACGCTCGGCACACACCCCGCACAGGCAGCGAAGACGAACAGCAGCCAGTCCGCCCAGCGCTGCTGCGCGCTCAGCAGCAGACCGGCGACCGCGGCGATCGACACCAGGGTGGCCGGGCGCAGCACCCGGCTCTGGCCGTGCCGGTCCACCAGCCGGGAGATCTGCGGGCCGAGGGCCGCGGCGGACAGCGCGATGGTCGCGGACAGCGCGCCGGCCAGGCCGTAGCGGCCGGTCAGCTGGGAGATCATCGTGATGATGCCGATGCCCATCATCGACAGGGGCATCCGGCCCAGCAGCCCGGCGGCCGAGAACGACTTGGTGCCGGGGCGGCCGAAGATGGCGCGGTAGGGACTGGGCAACGAGGGTGCTCCGCCGGTGAGGACCGAAATGATCGGTAAGGAATGACAGGGGCCGATACAGCTTACGGGCGGGATGCCGCCGGCCGCCTCCGGATTTCGGCAACGCCCACCGGCCCGGCGCCCTCCCGGCGCCGGCCGGGCGACTCCGCCGCAGCCGGGACCTGCCCCCGCCGCAGCCGGGGCCTGCCCGCCGTACCCAGGGGAAGGGTGGCAGGATCGACGGCATGCCCGAACAGTGCGATCCCCGCCCTTATGACGCCCTGCTGCTGCTGTCCTTCGGCGGTCCCGAAGGCCCCGACGACGTCGTCCCGTTCCTGGAGAACGTCACCCGCGGCCGCGGCATCCCCCGTGAGCGCCTCAAGGAGGTGGGGCAGCACTACTTCCTGTTCGGCGGCGTCAGCCCCATCAACGCCCAGAACCGGGAACTGCTGGACGCACTGCGCAAGGACTTCGCCGAGCACGGCCTGGATCTGCCCGTCTACTGGGGCAACCGCAACTGGGCGCCCTACCTGACCGACACCCTGCGCACCATGGTCCGCGACGGCCACCGCCGGATCGCCGTCCTGGCGACCAGCGCCTACGCCTCGTACTCGGGCTGCCGGCAGTACCGCGAGAACCTCGCCGACGCGCTGGCCGTCCTGCAGGCCGAGGGCCGCCCGCTGCCGCAGGTCGACAAGCTGCGGCACTACTTCAACCACCCCGGCTTCCTCCGCACCATGACCGACGGCGTGCTGGCATCCCTCGCCGGACTGCCCCAGGACGTGCGGGACGGCGCCCATCTCGCCTTCACCACGCACTCCATCCCCACCGCCGCCGCCGACACCTCCGGCACACCCGCCGACCACACCCACGACGGCGCGGGCGGCGCCTATGTCGCCCAGCACCTGGACGCGGCCCGGGTGATCGCGGACGCGGTCCGTGCGGAGACCGGTGTGGACCACCCCTGGCGGCTCGTCTACCAGTCCCGCAGCGGCGCCCCGCACATCCCCTGGCTGGAGCCGGACATCTGCGACCACCTGGAGGAACGCCACGCCGCGGGCGTCCCGGCCGTCGTGATGGCCCCCATCGGGTTCGTCTCCGACCACATGGAGGTCACGTACGACCTCGACACCGAAGCCACCGCCAAGGCCGCCGAGCTGGGTCTCCCGGTCGCCAGGTCCGCCACCGTGGGCGCCGACCCGCGGTTCGCCGCAGCCGTCCGCGACCTCCTCCTGGAGCGCGCGGCCACCGAACGGGGCGGCGCCCCGGAGCGCTGCGCACTGGGCGCTCTCGGCGCCGGCCACGACCTGTGCCCGGCCGGCTGCTGCCCCGCGCGCGCACCGCGCCCGGCCGCCGCCGGCGCCGACTGGCGCGGCCCGGCCGCCGAGGCCCCCGCGTAAGCCCCTACGCCCCGACCACCCGCCCGTCCGAGCAAGGAGCACCGTGTCCGACCCGCTGCACCCCGACGCCCCGCAGACCGCCCCGGCGCAGAGCGGCGCGCTGTACGACGAACTTCTGGAACTGGCCCTGGAGGCCGCCCGCCGCGCCGGGACACTGCTGCGCGACGGCCGCCCCGCCGACCTCGGTGTGGCCGCCACCAAGTCCAGTCCCATCGACGTCGTCACCGAGATGGATCTCGCCTCCGAGAAGCTGATCACCGGCTTCCTGGGGGACCACCGCCCCGACGACGGCTTCCTGGGGGAGGAGGGCGCCAGCTCCGACGGCACCAGCGGCATCCGCTGGGTCATCGACCCGGTCGACGGCACCGTCAACTACCTCTACGGGCTCCCGGCCTGGTCGGTGTCCATTGCGGCCGAGCAGGACGGCGAAGTCGTCGTCGGGGTCGTCGCCGCCCCGATGCGTGGCGAGACCTGCCAGGCCGTCGTGGGCCGTGGCGCGTTCAACAACGGCGAGCGCCTGCGCCACCGGCCCGCGCCGCCGCTCTCCCAGGCGCTCGTCGGCACCGGGTTCGGCTACCTCGCGGAGCGCCGGGCGGCTCAGGCGGAGGTGGTGCGCACGCTGCTGCCGCAGGTCCGCGACATCCGGCGCGGCGGCTCGGCCGCGATCGACCTGTGCGATGTGGCCTGCGGCCGGCTCGACGCCTACTACGAGCGTGGTCTGAACCCCTGGGACCTGGCGGCCGGCGCCCTGATCGCCCGCGAGGCCGGCGCGCTCACCGGCGGCCGCCCTGGACGACCGGCCTCCCACGAGCTGACCCTCGCGGCCTCCCCGGCTCTCTTCGAGAGGCTCCAGCCGCTCCTGGACGAGCTCGGCGCCTGGCACGACTGACGACCGGCCCCGTCCGGGCATGACAGCGCCCCGGCACCATCCCCTGGAGCCGGGGCGCTGTCGTGGTGCGTCGGGGAGCGGTCAGGCGCTGACCGCTCCGAACCGTACGCCGTGCTCGGTCGCCAGTCGCTGCAGGTCCTCGAGTTCTGCCTGCTCGACCTCGGCGAGGAAGTCATCGCCCGCAGCGCGGGCCCGGTCGAGATCAGCTTCGGTGTTGTGTATGCGCTGCAAAATGCCTGCGGTGAACGCGTCCATGTGCGCCCCCTCGTCGTGGGTCGGTGGGCACGGGGATGTGCCGACGGGTGGGTCGATCACGGCGTGGTCCCTGCGATGGATCGGTTCATGGCAAGTAGCCGGATAAACAGGGCGTGATCGCGGGTGTGCAGTCGTCCTCCCCACCCCCCACCTCAGGGAAACCTCAACCCGCCCAGGAATCCTGCCCGTCGGGCGCCGAGGCCCCGGCCCTCCACCCCTCCGCACCCCTCTTACCGCCGGTTTATGGCTCTTCGGGGCAGGATGGAAGAGCTCCGAAGAGTTTGTTGTGCTGCCCGAAAGGGCCCTGAGGAAGGACTAGCGACGTGCGTGTTCTCGTCGTCGAGGACGAGCAGCTGCTCGCCGATGCGGTGGCCACCGGACTACGCCGGGAGGCCATGGCGGTCGACGTGGTCTACGACGGCGCTGCCGCCCTGGAACGGATCGCGGTCAACGATTATGACGTCGTGGTGCTGGACCGTGACCTTCCGGTCGTCCACGGCGACGATGTCTGCCGCAAGATCGTCGAGCTGGGGATGCCCACCCGCGTCCTGATGCTCACCGCCTCCGGTGACGTCAGCGACCGCGTCGAGGGCCTGGAGATCGGCGCGGACGACTACCTCCCCAAGCCCTTCGCCTTCACCGAGCTGACCGCCCGCGTACGCGCCCTGGGGCGCCGTACGACCGTTGCGCTGCCGCCCGTCCTGGAGCGGGCCGGCATCAAGCTCGACCCCAACCGCCGCGAGGTCTTCCGTGACGGCAAGGAGGTCCAGCTCGCACCGAAGGAATTCGCGGTACTGGAGGTCCTGATGCGCAGCGAGGGCACGGTCGTCTCGGCCGAGCAGCTCCTGGAGAAGGCCTGGGACGAGAACACCGACCCGTTCACCAACGTCGTGCGGGTCACGGTCATGACGCTGCGCCGCAAACTCGGCGAGCCCGCGGTGATCGTGACCGTCCCCGGCTCGGGATACCGGATCTGACCGGCGATGCCCTCCCTGCCCTCGTTCTCCAAGGCGGCCGCCCCGCCGCCGCCCGTTCCGCCCAAGCCGACCTGGGACCCCCGGCCGGTCGATGTGCGCCCGTTCCCGTGGCTGCGGCCCACGATCCGGATACGGCTGACGCTGCTGTACGGCGGCATGTTCCTGATGGCCGGCATCGTGCTGCTGACGATCATCTACATGCTCGCCGCGGACGCGCTGCACGACGGCAGTGCGCTGCCGCTGAAGATCCTCGGCGGGAGGTTCCAGTCGACCAGTGACATCTGCGACCTGCCGACCAACACCTCGGGGCAGCTGCTCCAGCAGGCCGTCGAGCAGTGCCTGCAGCACCAGCGTGCGGTGGCGCTCAACAGCCTCCTGAACCGCTCGCTGCTGGCCTTGCTGGGGCTGACGGTGGTGGCTTTCGCCTTCGGTTATGCGATGGCGGGGCGGGTGCTGTCCCCGCTGGGGCGTATCACGCGTACCGCGCAGCGGGTGGCGGGCTCGGATCTGCACCGCCGGATCGAGCTGGGCGGGCCGGACGACGAGCTCAAGGAGCTGGCGGACACTTTCGACGAGATGCTGGACCGTCTGGACCGGGCCTTCGAGTCGCAGCGGCGGTTCGTCTCCAATGCCTCGCACGAGCTGCGTACGCCGCTGGCGATCAACCGGACGCTGCTGGAGGTCCAGCTCGCCGATCCGGCCGCCTCGCCCGAGCTGCAGCAGCTCGGCCGGACGCTGCTGGCGACCAACGAGCGCAGTGAGCAGCTGGTGGAGGGGCTGCTGCTGCTCGCCCGCAGTGAGAACAAGGTCGTCGACAAGAAGCCGGTCGATCTCTCGGAGGTGGCCGCGCAGGCGGTCGACCAGACCCGGGAGGAGGCGCACGGCAAGGGTGTGGAGTTCCGTGGGGTGCGTCAGCAGGTGTTCGTGCAGGGCAATGGTGTCCTGCTGGAGCGCATCGCGCTGAATCTGGTCCAGAACGCGGTGCGCTACAACGTGCCCGAGGACGGCTGGGTCGAGGTCACCACGCAGCCGCAGCCCGGCTGCGCGGTCCTGGTGGTCGCCAATACCGGACCGGTGGTCCCCGCCTACGAGGTGGAGAACCTCTTCGAGCCCTTCCGGCGGCTGCGCACCGAGCGCACCGGCAGCGACAAGGGCGTCGGCCTGGGCCTGTCCATCGTCCGATCCGTGGTGCGTGCACACGACGGCACCATCACCGCCGAGCCCCGCGAGGGCGGCGGCCTCGTCATGCGCGTCGTCATGCCGCTCTGACGCAGGCCACAGGGCGGTTGTACGCCCGCTGGAGGCGCTGTGCACCCCCGCGGGCCTCGTCGGACATCTGTGCGTACGATCGCCCGTCTCGCGGCCGTACGCCGCCTCGCCTGTCGGTTTGACGAGGAGGGGGGTCGGCGTGGATCCTTCGCCGAGTTCGCTTTGCGCGGAATTGAACCGGTCCGCCTGTCGGTCTGCGTGTGTGTGATGCCTCACAGGCGCGAATTTCCGGCCCTCTACGCTCTGTGATCGAAATCCCCGCCGGAATGCCGGGGAAGTCCGGGTTTCCGGGGGGTGAGATCACGGGAAGTACAGGTGATGGGCTGCGCGAGGTGCGACATTCGGACCGTGTACGGTCCTGATCGCCATCCAAACCGATCACTTCTTCAGGGGTGCGGTTGGGTGTCGATTGAGTAACAGACCTTGATGTGAGGCAAAATCTCCGCCTCAGGTCGGGCACAAGTCCGGCCTCTCACGCGTTACGAGCGCTGAGACACCGCAGACACCCAGAGGGGGAGAGCGAAAATGGCTACGGATTACGACACCCCACGCAAGACCGACGACGACCTCAACGAGGACAGCATTGAAGAGCTGAAGTCGCGGCGTAACGACAAGTCGGCCTCGGCCGTCGACGTCGATGAGTTCGAGCAGGCCGAGGGCCTGGAGCTGCCCGGCGCGGACCTGTCCAACGAAGAGCTCGCCGTGCGCGTGCTGCCCAAGCAGCAGGACGAGTTCACGTGCATGAGCTGCTTCCTGGTCCACCACCGCAGCCAGCTCGCCGCGGAGGACAAGAACGGCAACCCGATCTGCCGCGACTGCGCGGCCTGAGACCGGTCTACGCCGTGGCAGGCGTGAACCCGTTCCGCAAGGGCTCCAAGGGCGTCGAAGGCTCGGCGGCCGGCGCACGATCACGCGAGGAAACCGCGCCCGTGCCCGCCGACCCGGCCGCCCTCCCGGCGGAACGGACGGCCGGCGCACCGCACTGGGGGCACCTCCCGCTCGAGCGAAGCCGAGAGCGGGGGAGGGGGCGCACGGCCTCGCTCGTGGCCACCCTCGGCCGCGGCGGAGGAAGAACCGGCGGCAGGGTGCGGGCGGGGGTCGCCGCGATCGCCGACCGGATCATCGACATCGCCCCGCGCATCCCGGTCCGTGACCTCGCCACCCTGCGCGCCCAGTTCCCCGGACTGACAGCCGAGGACCTGGCCGACAAGCTCGTCGCGGGCGCCTGCAAGGGCACCGCCACCGTCGGAGCGGGCGTCGGCGCGGCAGCGATGCTGCCCGTTCCGCCCGCCATGCCGGCCGAGCTGGCCGCCGAGGTCACCGGCGTCGCCTCGATCGAGATCAAGCTGATCGCCGAGCTGCACGAGGTCTACGGCCTGCGGCCGTCGGGGAATTTCCGGCAGCGCGCAATGGCTTGTCTGACGTCCTGGACGGAGGAGCGGGGCGTCGACCTCACCAAACCGGCCTCGCTGAACATCGCCCTCGGCGGGCAGATGAGGCGCGAGCTGCGCCGGCAGATCATGAAGCGCACGCTGCGCAATCTCCCCAACCTCACGCCGTTCATGATCGGCGCCAGCGTCGGCGCGTTCATGAACCGCAGGGACACCGGAAAACTTGCGGCAAAGATCCGTAAGGATCTGCGCACGAAACAGGTCCCCTGGGAGGCCCTTCCCGACTCCGCGCCGGCCGCCCCGAAGCGGAGCGGACGGACCGGACAGGCCCTGCCGCCGCCGGGCGGCTGACCCGGCCCCCGGAGCCGCCGGTCAGGCGCGTACTGCTGCCAGCGCCGCCACCAGACGCTCCGGCGTCCGCGTCGAGAGATAGGCGTACGGCGTCGGGTCCTGCGGATCGCTGATCTCCACCCGCACCGCGGTGCGGATGTACCCGCGCAGCAGCATGAACGCGCGGGCGTCGGCCTTGTGCGTACGCCACGCCAGCGCCTCGTCCGCGTCCAGCGCCCGCGCCTCGCCCAGTGCCGTCACCGGGATCTTCGCGTCACCGGCGATCAGCGCACCGCCCACCACCCGGATCCGCGCCGAGCCGTACGAGCTCACCGCCACCGCGGACAGCGCCGCCCCGCCGATCAGTCCCCCGAGCATCGGGAGCGTGCCCAGGGGGAGCAGCATCAGGGCGCAGGCGACGCCGAACAGCGCGGCGATCACCCACCAGGAGCGGGGCGCGGTGAGGCGTTCTTCGTACGACTGCATGGCTCCAGCTTGGCACGGCGGCGCGGGCCCCTTACGCCCGCGGGTAGGGTCTCCACTCGTGAGTGGAACTGACGAACCCAGGGCGCGGCTGACGCCACCGGCGGACGCTGTCGCTCCGGTCCGGCATGCCGAGGCGCCGGCACCCGGAGAACTCCTCGGCGCGCACTACGACCGGTGCTTCGGCTGCGGCACGGGCCAGCCGCACGGCCTGCATCTGGCGACGCGGGCCGGCGACGGCGTGAGCGTGTCCGCCGAGTTCACCGTCAAGGAGGCCCACCAGGGCGCGCCCGGCCTGGCGCACGGCGGGGTGCTGGCCACCGCGCTGGACGAGACGCTCGGCTCGCTGAACTGGCTGCTGCGGGTGATCGCGGTGACCGGCCGGCTGGAGACCGACTTCGTACGGCCGGTGCCGCTGGGCACGGTGCTGCACCTGGACGCGCGGGTCACCGCGGTGCACGGGCGGAAGATCTACTCGACGGCCGTGGGACGCATAGGCGGCCCGGACGGTCCCGTCGCGGTGCGCGCCGAGGCCGTGTTCATCGAGGTGAAGGTCGACCACTTCATCGACAACGGAAGGGCCGAGGAGATCCAGGCGGCGATGTCCGACCCGGACCAGGCCAAGCGCGCGCGTGCCTTCGAGGTGAACCCGTGAGTCAGGTACGGAATCCGGTGGATGTGCTGCTGCGGCGGGTGGACCCGGACGTGCCCGTTCCGGCGTACGGGCATCCCGGCGACGCGGGTGTGGACCTGGTGACCACCGAGGCCGCCGAGCTGGCGCCGGGGGAGCGCACCGTGCTGCCCACCGGAGTGTCGATCGCCCTGCCTGGCGGGTATGCGGCATTTGTGCACCCACGGTCCGGGCTGGCAGCGCGCTGTGGCCTGGCGCTGGTGAATGCCCCCGGGACGGTGGATGCCGGGTACCGTGGAGAGATCAAGGTGATCGTGGTCAATCTGGACCCGCGCGAGAGCGTGCGGTTCGAGAGGTTCGACCGGATCGCCCAACTGGTCGTCCAGCAGGTCGAGAAGGTGCGCTTCCACGAGGTGGCGGAACTTCCCGGCTCGGCGCGGGCCGAGGGGGGATTCGGTTCCACCGGCGGTCATGCGGCGGTGGACGGCTCCACGGGCGGGAATGAATACGCATCGGTCGGTGCCGACCGGGAAGGACAGTGACGTGTTCGGACGTCGCAAGAAGAACGAGGCTCCTGAAGAGTCGGTCGAGGACACCACGCTCGACGGGCACGCGGTGAGCGACGCCGACGAGGACGAGACGCCGCAGCAGCGGCTCAATCTTCCGCCCGCGCCGCGCCCCGACGGTCCCTGGGACGCGTCGGAGGTCTCCGAGCCCGGCGAGGGCCGGGTGGATCTCGGCGGGCTGTTCGTGCCGGGTGTCGAGGGCATGGAGCTCCGGGTGGAGGTCGCCGGTGACGCCATCGTCGCCGCGACCGTGGTGCTGCAGGACAGCGCCGTACAGCTGCAGGCCTTCGCCGCCCCCAAGAACGAGGGCATCTGGGGCGAGGTCCGCGAGGAGATCGCCTCCGGCATCACCCAGCAGGGCGGGGTCATCGACGAGGCCGAGGGCCCGCTGGGCTGGGAGCTGCGCGCGCAGGTACCCGTACAGCTGCCGGACGGCACGAACGGTGTGCAGGTCGTGCGCTTCGTCGGTGTCGACGGCCCCCGGTGGTTCCTGCGCGGTGTGATCTCCGGCCAGGGCGCGGTGCAGCCGCAGGCCGCGGGCGTGCTGGAGCACATCTTCCGGGACACCGTCATCATCCGCGGCGATGCCCCGATGGCGCCCCGCGACCCGATCGTCCTGAAGCTGCCGGACGACGCCCAGATGGTGCCGGACGGCGTGCAGCAGGAGCCGGTCGAGCAGTCGCGCTTCGGCGGTGGTGTGGAGCGTCTGGAACGTGGACCGGAGACCACCGAGATCCGCTGAGCACACGGCGCGGTGAAGCGGCGCGAAGGCGTCCGCTTCTCGGCCGGATAACGACGGTCGTCAGGGTCCGGGCCCCCTTCGAGGGGGTCCGGACCCTTGTTGTTTGTGCAGGTCAGCTCCGGGTGCGTATGGAATCCGTCAACGGAGCGCTAATGGCCGTAAGGGAGGCGTCAACAGTGTTCAAGCCGTGTCACAAGGGCGCTTTGCTTTGGGGGTCCTGATCTCCTCATCCATCTAGGAGCACACGATGGCCGACGTGGCCTTCGTCGTCGTCACGATCGCGGTCTTCGCGCTGGTGGCTCTCGTCGCCAAGGGGGTGACGAAGCTGTGACCATCGAGAACATCGTCGGCCTGATCGTTGCCGTCGCCCTGCTGGGATACCTGGTCCTCGCCCTCGTCTTCCCGGAGAGGTTCTGAGCACCGAATGAGCCCCTTTCTGGCAGGCGTGCTCCAGCTGATAGCGCTCATCGCGGCGCTGGCCCTGGCGTACCGCCCCCTCGGCGACTACATGGCCGCCGTCTACACCTCCCCCAAGCACCTCCGTATCGAGAAGGTCCTCTACCGCTGCATCGGCGCCAACGCGGATGCCGAGATGCGCTGGCCCGCCTATCTGCGCGCTGTCCTGGCGTTCTCCGCGGTGGGTGTGCTCTTCCTCTACCTGCTGCAGCGTGTCCAGGGCGGCATGCCGCTGTCCCTCGGCTTCGCGTCGATCAGCCCGGACCAGGCGTTCAACACCGCGGCGTCCTTCGTCGCCAACACCAACTGGCAGTCCTACAGCGGCGAGCAGGCCATGGGCCACGTGGTGCAGACCGCCGGCCTCGCGGTGCAGAACTTCGTCTCCGCCGCCACCGGTATGGCCGTCGCCATCGCCCTGGTCCGCGGCTTCGCCTTCCCCCGGGCTCTCGGCTCCCCTCGAGCAGGGGGCACCCCCATCCGCAGCGGCGGTCTCGGCAACTTCTGGGTGGACCTGGTGCGCGGCACCGTACGGGTGCTCGTCCCGATCGCCGTCATCGGCGCCCTCGTCCTGGTCGCCTGTGGTGCCATCCAGAATTTCTCCGGCATCCACGGGGTCGGCCAGTTCATGGGCGGCTCTCAGCAGACCAACGGTGGCGCGGTCGCCTCCCAGGAGGTCATCAAGGAACTGGGCACCAACGGGGGCGGTTACTTCAACGCCAACTCCGCCCACCCCTTCGAGAACCCCGACGCGTTCACCAACCTCTTCGAGGTCTTCCTGATCCTCGTCATCCCGTTCGCGCTCACCCGCACCTTCGGCAAGCTCGTGGGGAACGTGAAGCAGGGGTACGCGATCCTCGCCACCATGGGCATCATCTGGCTCGGATTCACCGCGCTGATGATGTGGACCGAGTTCGCCCACGGCGGCCCGGCCCTGCAGGCCGCGGGCGCCGCCATGGAAGGCAAGGAGACCCGCTTCGGCATCGGCGGCTCCTCGATCTTCTCGGTGGCCACCACGCTCACCTCCACCGGCGCGGTGGACTCCTTCCACTCCTCCTTCACGGCCTTCGGCGGCGGTATCCAACTGCTCGGCATGATGCTGGGCGAGATCGCGCCCGGCGGCGTCGGCTCCGGCCTGTACGGCATGCTGGTCATGGCGATCATCGCGGTGTTCATCGCCGGCCTGATGGTGGGCCGGACGCCCGAATACCTCGGCAAGAAGATCGGCACCCGCGAGATCAAGCTCGCCGCCTGCTACATCCTCATCACCCCGACGCTGGTGCTCGGCTTCACCGCCGCATCGATGGTCCTGCCGGACGCGCTGGGCTCGATGCTCAACACCAAGGCGCTGGGTGCCGGCTCGCACGGCTTCTCCGAGGTGCTCTACGCCTTCACCTCCGGCGCCAACAACAACGGCTCCGCGTTCGGCGGCCTGAACGCCAACACTCCCTGGTACAACACCACGATCGGGCTGGCGATGCTGCTCGGCCGCTTCCTGCCGATGGTGTTCGTGCTCGCCCTGGCCGGCTCGCTCGCCGAGCAGAAGCCGGTCCCGGAGACCGCGGGCACCCTCCGTACCGAAAAGCCGCTGTTCGCCGGGCTGCTCGTCGGCACGATCCTGATCATCACCGGTCTGACCTACTTCCCGGCGCTGGCCCTCGGGCCGCTGGCGGAGGGGCTGTCATGACTGTCCCTGTGAAACCGGAGGAGTCCGGCTCCATGTCCACCGCCACTCCGACCCGCGCTCCGCACCAGGACGTCCCCCGTGGGCACAAGCCCGGCGACGGCCGTGTGGGCGGCGGTCTCTTCGACCCCAAGCAGCTGATCACGTCACTCCCGGACGCGATACGCAAACTCGACCCGCGGGTGATGGTCAAGTCCCCCGTGATGTTCGTGGTCGAGGTCGGCTCCGTGCTGACCACGATCTTCGCCTGCACGGCCCCCTCCGACTGGTTCGGCTGGGCGATCGCCGCCTGGCTGTGGCTGACCGTCCTCTTCGCCAATCTCGCCGAGGCGGTCGCCGAGGGCCGCGGCAAGGCGCAGGCCGACACCCTGCGCCAGGCCAAGACCGACACCGTGGCGCGCCGTCTGAGCGGGAGCAGCGAGGAGCAGGTGCCCGGCACCGAGCTGCGCATCGGTGACCTCGTTGTGTGCGAGGCCGGCGATGTCATTCCCGGCGACGGCGATGTCGTCGAGGGCGTGGCGTCCGTCGACGAGTCCGCCATCACAGGGGAGTCGGCTCCGGTCATCCGTGAGTCAGGCGGTGACCGCTCCGCGGTGACCGGCGGGACGAAGGTGCTCTCCGACCGCATCGTCATCAAGATCACCACGAAGCCCGGCGAGACCTTCATCGACCGGATGATCAACCTCGTAGAGGGGGCGGCACGGCAGAAGACCCCGAACGAGATCGCGCTGAACATCCTGCTCGCCTCGCTCACCATCGTCTTCCTGCTGGCGGTCGTCACCCTCCAGCCGTTCGCGATCTACGCGGGCGCCGAACAGCCCATGATCGTGCTGCTCGCACTGCTGGTCTGTCTGATCCCGACGACCATCGGCGCACTGCTCTCGGCCATCGGCATCGCCGGTATGGACCGGCTGGTGCAGCGCAACGTCCTGGCCATGTCCGGGCGCGCCGTCGAAGCCGCGGGCGATGTATCGACATTGCTGCTCGACAAGACCGGCACCATCACCCTCGGCAACCGACAGGCCGCCGAGTTCGTCCCTGTGCGCGGCACCACCGAGGCCGAGGTCGCGGATGCCGCCCAGCTGTCCTCACTGGCCGACGAGACGCCCGAGGGCCGTTCCATCGTCGTCCTCGCCAAGGAGAAGTACGGACTGCGCGAGCGGCACCAGGGCGAACTGACGGGCGCCGACTGGGTTCCGTTCACCGCCCAGACCCGGATGTCCGGTGTGGACGTCGGCGGACGCAAGATCCGTAAGGGCGCGTCAGGTGCGGTCATCACCTGGGTCAAGGAGCGTGGCGGCGGCGTCGCCGAAGACGCCCAGCAGCTCACCGACGCGATCTCACAGGCCGGCGGCACCCCGCTGCTGGTCGCCCTGGAGGACGAGAGCGGCCCCCGAGTCCTGGGAGTCATCCACCTCAAGGACGTCGTCAAGGACGGCATGCGCGAACGCTTCGTCGAACTGCGCAAGATGGGCATCAAGACGGTCATGATCACGGGTGACAACCCGCTGACGGCCAAGGCGATCGCCGACGAGGCGGGTGTGGACGACTTCCTCGCGGAGGCCACGCCCGAGGACAAGATGGCGCTCATCAAGCGGGAGCAGGCCGGCGGCAAGCTCGTCGCGATGACCGGCGACGGTACCAACGACGCGCCCGCACTGGCCCAGGCGGACGTCGGTGTGGCCATGAACACCGGTACCTCGGCCGCCAAGGAGGCCGGGAACATGGTGGACCTGGACTCCAACCCGACCAAGCTCATCGAGATCGTCGAGATCGGCAAGCAGCTGCTGATCACCCGGGGCGCGCTGACCACCTTCTCGATCGCCAACGACGTCGCGAAGTACTTCGCGATCATCCCGGCGATGTTCGCGGTGGCCTACCCCGGCCTGGACACCCTCAACATCATGCGGCTGTCCAGCCCCAACTCCGCGATCCTCTCGGCGATCATCTTCAACGCGCTGATCATCGTCGCGCTGGTGCCGCTCGCCCTCAAGGGCGTGCAGTACCGGCCGGTCAGCGCCGACCGGATGCTGCGCCGCAATCTCGCCGTCTATGGACTGGGCGGTCTGATCGCACCGTTCATCGGCATCAAGCTCATCGACCTGCTCATCACTCTCATCCCCGGAATCGGGTGACTGCCGTGAACAACTCCGTACGCAACACCGCCCGGTTGATCGGGGCGGGCCTGCGCGCCCTGCTCGTGCTGACCGTGGTCTGCGGGGTCATCTACCCGCTGGTGGTCACCGGAGTGGCGCAGGCGGCGTTCCCCGGCAAGGCCAACGGGTCCGAGGTGCGCTCCCACGGCAAGGTCGTCGGCTCGTCGCTGATCGGCCAGCGCTACGACAAGGGCAAGGACAAGCACGGCAATCCGGTCCCGGACCTGAAGTTCTTCCAGCCGCGTCCCTCGGCGGGACTGGGCAGCAACAAGACCAACGGCGTCAACACCCGGTACGACCTCCAGGTCTCCGGTGCCTCCAACCTGGGCGCCACCAACACCGACCTCATCAAGGCGGTGAAGGAGCGCAAGCAGTGGGTCTCCGAGACGTACGGGGTCCCCGAGTCGAAGGTCCCGGCGGACGCCGTCACCTCGTCCGGCTCCGGCCTCGACCCGGACATCTCCCCGGCGTACGCCCGACTGCAGACCGCCACCGTCGCCAAGGAGAACCACCTCCCCGCCGGCGCGGTGGAGAAGCTGGTCGAGGACCACATCGACGGACGCACCCTCGGTTTCCTGGGGGAACCGCGGGTCAACGTCCTGGAGTTGAACATCGCGCTCAAGGATCTGGTCCGCGGCGCGGGCAAGGGCTGAGCGGGCCGGGCGCGCCGGGGACCGGGCTCCGGCGCGCCGGGCGCCGGGAGCCGGGAGCCGGTCCCGGGGGAGCCTGAACGGGCGGGTCGGCCGCCGGAGCGGCGTGGTGGTGCCGTGCCGCGCCGTGCCACGTCGGGCGCCTTGGCGTGGCGGGGGCGGCGTACATGGCGCTCAAGGGCGTGCAGGGGCGGGCCCCGGGGTGCCCGGGGCGCCCCCCCGGTCGTTAGCGAGAACGACCGCGGGGCGCGCGCCCCCCCCCCCCCCCGCGCCCCCCGACCCGGCGGGGCCCGCCCCCCCGGGCGCCCGTCCGGCGGACGCAGAATGGGAG
>NZ_JBSHBP010000061.1:23450-24033 GCF_053612065.1 Streptomyces sp. NPDC054765
CACCAAACACTATATCCCTTTTTTTTTTTGGGGTTGTTTTTTTTTAAAATTAGACTGGCTATGGGGGGGGCGGGGGGGCCGGGGGGGTCCCGGGGCCCGCCCCCTCGTTCGTTCGCTCTCTCGACGTCGGCTCGCGCTCACCGCCACCCCGGCGGTGCGGGTGTTTGGGCCGTTTCCGCACGGGCAGGCGATCTTGCGTCAGGGAAACACACCCACGCAAGGAGGAGTGCGACCATGACCGCCACCGACAAGATGACGGCCAAGTCCGAGCAGGCCAAGGGCGCTGCCAAGGAGACCGTGGGCCGGGCCCTGGGCAACGAGCGGATGACCACCGAAGGCCGCGCCGAACGGGCCAAGGGTGATCTGCGTCAGGCCGCTTCGAAGGGCAAGGACGCTTTCCACCGATGACGGCGGCACGCAGTCCGGCTGACAGAGGTGGCCCTGCGTTCAGAGATCCAGGCGGTGGGCCCGGGGGGGGGGGACCGGGGCCACGGGGGGTGTTGGGGGGGCCAGCGGGGCCGCGGCGCGGGCCCCGGGGGTCTGGGGCGCCGGCGCCCGCTTACGTGGGCGCCGCGTGGGGTGG
>NZ_JBSHBP010000061.1:24043-47047 GCF_053612065.1 Streptomyces sp. NPDC054765
CTTTCGTTGGTCAAGTCCTGTATCCACCTTTGCCGGCGGCCACCATTCGGGTTTCATTGGGGGGCCCTGCGTTAATTCATCCCTGGGGGGGCCCGGGGGGTGGCCCCCCGGCCCCACCGCCTGTTGTTGTGCTGCCACGCAGTGACGAGCTGCAGCCCGCTGGTGCCGAGGCTCCTGCCGAACGATTCCGGGTGCGCAGCGAGGTGTCGTAAGGGTGGGTTCTCGGTGCGGTAGTTGACGGATCCGGCCTCGTACACCGCGGTGAACGCGGCCGAGGACGCCCTACGACGACGGGTTCGCCGCCCCGGTGCGAGCACACCCAGATGAGCACGAGCGGCGATGACACTCGATTGCCGTCCGTTGCCTACCGGGCAAGCGAGGCTGCCCGTGAGAGCACGGCCGGAAAGGGCGCCTCCTGCATGTTCGGAGGCCGCCTACCGGCCGCTGCGGGCCCGCGGGGCGGACCGTCCGGTTTCAGTCGAAGGTGTAGCCCTGGCGGCGAACCCATTGGGTGACCTGGCCGGTGAAGGCGTGGGCGGCGGCGCTTTGGTAGGTGCTTTCCCGACGGAGCAGCGTGACGGTGCGCGCGGGGAGCGGGGGAGTGAGGGGGATGGGGGTCAGGCCGGAGTGGTCGCGGGTGATGGCGTCGGGCAGGACGGTGGCCAGCGGGGTGCGGGTCACGATCTCGGTGAGGGCATTGATGGAGTTGGCCTCCACCGTGATCCGCGGCTGCACGTGGTGTGCGGCGAAGTGTTCATCGATATGTCGACGAGTGACGAAGTCCTCGCTCAGCAGCGCGAGATGACGACCCTGCAGATCGGTGACGGGCAGCGGGCCCGGGGAACGGGTGTCGGGATGATGGGGGCCTACGACGAGGCTGAGGGTCTCGGTGAACAGCGCGGCGGCGTCGATGCCCGGCGGATGGGAGGCGCTGAACGCGATGCCGAGGTCCAGCCGGTCGTCCAGGAGCGCGGCTTCGATGCGGTCCTGCGTCATCTCCCGTACCTCCAGGGTGATGCCGGGGTGCCGGGTGTAGAAGCCGGCGACGAGCGGGCCGGTGAGGTAAGCGGTGAAGGTAGGGGTGACCGCCAGTCGAAGGTGGCCGCGGGAGAGGTCCTGGACGTCCAGCACCGCCCGCTCGCCCGCCGCCAGGTCGCGTAGTGCCCGCTGCGCGTAGTGGACGTAGGCGGCCCCCGCGTCGGTCAGGCGCACGGTGCGGCCGGCGCGGTCCAGCAACTGGACACCGAGGGCCCTCTCCAACTGCTTGATCTGCTGGGAGAGGGTGGGCTGGGCGATGTGCAGCTCTTCGGCGGCACGGGTGAAATTGGCGTGCTCGGCCACGGCGAGCAGGTAACGCACATGACGCAGTTCCGGCTTCATGGACCAAACTATAGATACAGTCGATCGATGTTATCGATGGCAAGTCTTGGACACTATAGATACTGGTCATGCACAGTGAACGACGTCGGCCCCACCGGCAACCCGATCGAAGGGAGTACGGGCCATGCGTCATCTCGCCGAGGGAATCCACCGCTTCCGGCGTGAGGTCTTCCCCGCCAAGGCAGGGCTCTTCGCCCACCTCGCCACCACCCACCAGCCCAGCACGCTGTTCATCGGCTGCTCCGATGCCCGCGTCGTACCCGAGCTGATCACACAGACCGAACCCGGCGAGCTGTTCGTCATCCGCACCGCCGGCAACCTCGTCCCGGCCCACGCCCCCGGCGCCGACGGCGTCGCCGCCGGCATCGAGTACGCGGTCGCCGTTCTGGAAGTGCCGGACATCATCGTCTGCGGACACTCCGCCTGCGGCGCCATGACCGCCCTTGCCGAGGACCGCGACCTGACCGGCGCACCGGCCCTCGCCGCATGGCTGCGCCACGCTGATGCCTCCCGGGCCCGCACCACGGCGGCCGAGGGCGAGCAGAAGGTGGCCGCGCTGGTGCGGGAGAACGTCGCCGCGCAGCTGGCGAACCTGGCCACGCACCCTTCGGTGGCCCGCGCGCTCGCCGAGGGCGGCGTACGGCTGCACGGCTGGGTCTTCGACATCCTCACCGGCACCGTCGAAGAGATCGCCCACAGCGCACGCCCGGCTCATCCGGCCCTCCCGGTTCACCCGGCCCTCCCGGCCTGACCACCCCTGAACTGGTACCGGGGCGGCTCCGCCCCGGTACACCCGACCCGCCAACCTGCCGTCCCCTTCAGATGGCGGACGGCGCCCCATCCCCCAAGGAGCCCTTCCTGTGATGCACGCCCAGTTCGACAACAGCGCCCGTCAGCAGCTCGCGATCGCCGCCGTCGAGGCCAAGACCCGCAAGGATCTGTCCTGGCAGCAACTCGCCGACGCCGCAGGCATGTCCGTTGCCTTCGTCACCGCTGCCGTCCTCGGCCAGCACGCCCTGCCGCAGGCGTCCGCGAACGCCGTCGCCGAGCTGCTCGGCCTGGACGACGACGCGGTGATGCTGCTCCAGACCATCCCCACCCGCGGCTCACTCGACGGCGGCATCCCGACCGACCCGACCATTTACCGGTTCTACGAGATGCTTCAGGTCTACGGCACCACGCTCAAGGCCCTGGTCCACGAACAGTTCGGCGACGGCATCATCTCCGCGATCAACTTCAGGCTGGACGTGAAGAAGGTCGCCGACCCCGAGGGCGGCGAGCGCGCTGTCATCACCCTCGACGGCAAGTACCTCCCCACCAAGCCCTTCTAGCTACCCGGGCAGTACAGCTCCTGGGGCAGGCCCGTCGCCTGCGGCCGCCCCGCCTGCCCGCCCCGGGACGCTTCCCCCTGTTCCCGTCTCCCTCTTCCCCTCTTCCCGCCTCCTTCTCCTCCGCCCTCTTCCCGCCTTCGCCGCGCCGGTGCCGGACCGGCGCGGCGCCCCTCTTTGGAGATCCGCCATGGCTCCTACCCGGTCGTCGGCCCGTCCCGTGTGTCACCAGACGTCGCCGTCGCGCCAGTCGCAGGTGAGGTCGGTGTCGAGGTTGAGGGGGATGGCCGCGGTCGCGAGGACGTAGATGCAGCCGTCCTCGTCGGCGGTGCGCTGGATGCCGTCGGGGGTGAGCGTCCAGGACCGGCCGCGCCACCGTTGCCAGCCGCGGGCGGCGTAGAAGGCCGCGGCCTCGTCGGCGGCGCCGAGAGCGCCGAGGTCGTAGCCGTTGCGCACCACTCGTTCCAGGGCGTCCATCATGGCCGCGCCATGACCGCGTCCGCGCCGGTCCGCGCGGACGCCGACGCCCTCCACGTATCCGCAGCGCAGGGGGCGTCCGCCGTGCAGCACGCGTCGTTGGACCACGGACGCATGTCCGATCAGTTCGCCGCCTTCGTGGACCAGGGCGTGCAGGCCGCCGAGTGCGTGGTCCCAGTCCTCCGCGGTCATGTCGTCGAAGACGTCGTAGAGGAGGGCGCGGGCCGCCTTGAGGGTGGCGGTGTCCAGGTCGGCGGTGTGGGCGATGCGTACGTCGGTCATGCGGGGCGTCGCCAGAGGTGCCTCGGTCATGTGGGTCATCGTCGCAGTCGGCCCGTGCACCGGCGATGGCATTTTTCCGGCCGTGGTTCCGTCGGCTTCCTGCCGTTCTGCCTGCCGTCGCGTCTGCCGTCCTGCCCGTCAGTGCGGCGCCCCGTCCTGCCTGTCAGCGATGCGTCAGGGAAGAGGGGTTGGGCTGGTGCGCCGCGATCCCGGCCGGTGTCATGGAGGTGACCGGGCGAACCGTGCCGCCGGGGCCGATGCTGCACAGCAGTACGTGGTGTGCGCCGTCCGGTCCGGCCGGCCGGACGGCCGTTGCGGGCGGGCGTCGCGTACCTCTTCGCGCGGCACCCGCCCGTCGCCACCCGTACGGGTGGCTTCCTGGGCCGAAAGTTGTCTCCCGGACCGGCTCCGCTCCACCCCGACGTGCTCCACCTTCTCGGCCACCGGCTCCGTACTCGGCCGGCCCCATCGGCCGGCGCCGCCTTCGGGCAATCGTTTCCCCGCGCTGCCCCGCGGCCCTGACCGTCCCACCCCTCCGACCGCCCCCGTGCCCTCGACCGCCGCCCGCTCGAACCTCCACCCCGTCCGCCACCTGACACGCCACCCCCAACCGAAGTGCCACCCCTCGGTGCGCCGCCCCGCCACCCCCGCTGCCCCGAACCACCGGCCCACCCGCCAGCCCCGGCCGTCCGATCACTCACCCGATCGCCCATCCGAAGGTCCGCCCACCCCCATGCGCACCAGCTCCCCACCCCTCCCGCGTCTCGTATCAGGGTCGCGTCAAGACCGGTCCCGAAGTTGTCGACTGCCCTCTTTGTCCCCTTGCCCGGTCGGTAGGGTCGCAGCAGGTTCAGCCCGGTGGGGGCGGCTTTCACGTAAGACAATGGGGCCATGGCACGCGGCAAGCTACGGATATATCTCGGCGCGGCACCGGGCGTCGGCAAGACGTACGCGATGCTGTCCGAGGCGCACCGGCGTGTGGAGCGGGGCACGGACGTCGTCGTGGCGTTCGTCGAGCATCACGGCAGGCCCCGTACGGAGGTCATGCTGCACGGGCTGGAGCAGATCCAGCGCCGGGAGCTGGAGTACCGCGGTACGGCTTTCACCGAAATGGACGTGGACGCGGCCCTGGAACGCCGGCCGGCCGTGGCGCTGGTCGACGAGCTCGCCCACACCAACGTCCCCGGTTCGCGCAACGGCAAGCGCTGGCAGGACATCGAAGAGCTGCTGGAAGCCGGGATCGATGTGATCTCGACGGTCAACATCCAGCATCTGGAGTCACTCGGGGATGTCGTCGAGTCAATAACGGGGGTGCGGCAGCGCGAGACCGTGCCGGACGAGATCGTCCGCAGGGCCGACCAGATCGAGCTTGTCGACATGTCGCCCCAGGCGATCCGCCGTCGTATGGCGCACGGCAACATCTACCAGCCCGACAAGGTGGACGCCGCCTTGTCGAACTACTTCCGGCCGGGCAACCTCACGGCGCTGCGTGAGCTGGCGCTGCTGTGGGTGGCCGACCGGGTGGACGAGTATCTGCAGGAGTACCGGGCCGAGCATTCGATCCGTTCCACCTGGCAGGCGCGTGAGCGCATCGTCGTCGGACTGACCGGCGGGCCGGAGGGCCGTACGCTGATCCGCCGCGCGGCCCGAATGGCGGCCAAGGGGTCGGGCAGCGAGGTACTCGCCGTCTACATCGCCCGCAGCGACGGGCTGACCTCGGCCTCGCCCAAGGAACTCGCCGTCCAGCGGACCCTGGTGGAGGACCTGGGCGGCACGTTCCATCACGTCATCGGGGACGACATACCGAGCGCACTGCTGGAGTTCGCGCGCGGGGTCAACGCCACCCAGATCGTGCTGGGGTCGAGCCGCCGCAAGGCCTGGCAGTACATCTTCGGGCCAGGGGTGGGGGCGACCGTCGCCCGCGAGTCCGGGCCCGACCTCGATGTGCACATCGTCACCCATGACGAGGTCGCCAAGGGCCGGGGGCTGCCGGTGGCGCGTGGTGCGCGGCTGGGGCGGACCCGGATCATCGCCGGCTGGCTCGTCGGCGTCGCCGGCCCCGCCCTGCTCTCGCTGCTGCTGACCGGCATCGAGAACGGTCCCGGGCTGGCCAACGACGTGCTGCTCTTCCTCTTCCTGACCGTTGTCGCCGCGCTGCTCGGCGGGCAGCTGCCGGCGCTGGCGTCGGCTGCGGTCGGTTCGCTGCTGCTGAACTTCTACTTCACACCGCCGACCCACACCCTCACGGTCAGCGACCCGAAGAACATCGTCGCCATCGTGATCTTCTTCGCGGTCGCGGTGTCGGTCGCCTCCGTGGTGGACCTCGCGGCCCGCCGCACCCACCAGGCCGCCAGGCTGCGTGCCGAGTCGGAGATCCTGTCGTTCCTCGCGGGCAGTGTGCTGCGCGGGGAGACGACGCTGGATGCGCTGCTGGAGCGGGTGCGGGAGACGTTCGGCATGGAGACGGTGGCGCTGCTGGAGCGGGCCGGCGATGTCGAGCCGTGGACCTGCGCGGGCCGGGCCGGCGCAGACCACGGCACGCCGCTGCTGCGCCCCGAGGACGCCGATGTCGACATGCCGGTGGGCGACCACATGGCGCTGGCGCTGACCGGCCGGGTGCTGCCCGCGGAGGACCGCCGGGTGCTGGCCGCGTTCGCCGCCCAGGCCGCCGTCGTACTGGACCGGCAGCGGCTGGTGGGCGAGGCGGAGCGGGCCCGGGAACTGGCCGAGGGCAACCGCATCAGGACGGCGCTGCTGGCCGCGGTCAGCCACGATCTGCGGACCCCGCTGGCGAGCATCAAGGCCTCCGTCACCTCCCTGCGTTCCGACGACGTCGCCTGGTCGCAGGAGGACGAGGCGGAGCTGCTGGCCGGCATCGAGGCGGGCGCCGACCGCCTGGACCACCTGGTCGGCAATCTCCTGGACATGTCCCGGCTGCAGACCGGCACGGTCACCCCGCTGATCCGCGACATCGACCTCGACGAGGTGGTGCCGATGGCGCTCGGCGGCGTACCGGAGGGCAGCGTCACCCTCGACATCCCCGAGGAACTGCCGATCGTCGCCGTCGACCCCGGGCTGCTGGAGCGCTCGGTCGCCAACCTCGTCGAGAACGCCGTGAAGTACAGCCCGGACGGCGCGGTGGTGCTGGTCTCGGCCAGTGCCCTCGGCGACCGGGTGGAGCTGCGGATCGCCGACCGCGGTCCGGGCGTGCCGGACAGCGCCAAGGACCGGATCTTCGAGCCCTTCCAGCGTTACGGTGACGCTCCGCGGGGTGCCGGCGTGGGACTCGGCCTCGCCGTGGCCCGCGGTTTCGCGGAGGCGATGGGCGGCACGCTCGCCGCCGAGGACACCCCCGGAGGCGGAATGACGATGGTCCTCACCCTCCGGGCCGCACCCGGCGGATCTCCGGTCCGGCCCGATCTTCCGGCCCAGGCCACGACATGAGCCGGGCCGCACGGACCACTTTCCCCACACGCCCGGCGGGCCCGCCCCGCCGGGAGACGACACCACGAGGAGAACGCCAGTGAACCGGGTGCTTGTGGTCGATGACGAGCCGCAGATCGTCCGCGCCCTCGTGATCAACCTGAAGGCGCGCAAATACGAGGTCGACGCCGCCCCCGACGGGGCCACCGCGCTCAAACTCGCGGCCGCCCGCCACCCCGATGTCATCGTGTTGGACCTCGGTCTGCCCGATATGGACGGCGTCGAGGTGATCAAGGGGCTGCGGGGCTGGACACGGGTGCCGATCCTGGTGCTCTCCGCCCGGCAGACCTCCGACGAGAAGGTGGAAGCGCTGGACGCCGGCGCGGACGACTACGTCACCAAGCCGTTCGGCATGGACGAACTGCTGGCCCGGCTGCGGGCGGCGGTACGCCGAGCTGAGCCGACCGGACCGGCCGACGACGAGGTGATCGTGGAGACGGAAGGTTTCTCCGTCGACCTCGCCGCGAAGAAGGTCAACCGTGGCGGCCGGGACATCCGGCTGACCCCCACCGAGTGGCATCTGCTGGAGGTACTGGTCCGCAACGCGGGCCGGCTGGTCAGCCAGAAGCAGCTGCTCCAGGAGGTCTGGGGCCCTTCGTACGGCACCGAGACCAACTATCTGCGGGTGTACATGGCTCAGCTCCGCCGCAAGCTGGAGAGCGATCCCTCGCATCCGAAGCACTTCATCACCGAGCCGGGGATGGGGTACCGCTTCGAGCAGTGAGGCGGCGGGGGAGCGGCCGGGGTCCGGGCCCCGCGGCGGGTCCCGGCTTTGTGAGCTGGGTACGAAGTCCGTGTGCGGGCTGTGATCCCGGGACCCGGCCACCGGTACGCTGGGGCTATGAGTGCTGGGACCCGTTCCGAGAAGCCGGCCGGTCGCTTCCGCCGGATGCTCGACAGGCTGTCCTCCTCCGAGGAGGAACTGCAGTCCGCCGAGCTGCAGCAGGATGCGCAGAACGCGGGGTGCACCCGTATCTGCGACTGCGACGACCGGCAGATAGTGAAGGTCACCGGCACCCTGCGGCATGTCACGCTGCGGCCCCGCGCCGGTGTGCCCGCGCTCGAGGCGGAGCTGTTCGACGGCTCCGCGGCGCTCGACGTGGTGTGGCTCGGACGCCGCTCCATCGTCGGGATCGAGCCGGGCCGTAAGCTCATCGCCTCGGGCCGGGTCTCCCTGAGCCACGGACGCCGGGTGCTCTTCAATCCGAAGTACGAACTCCGACCGCTCGGACAGGAGTAGCCGGTGACGTCTTATGACCGACCGACCACTGACGCGGATGCCGACCCCGATGCCTCCGCAGGCCCCTCATCCGCCCCGCCCGCCCCGGGCGCCCAACGAGCCGCCGACAGCAGGCAGGTGACCGAGGCGGCGCTGTTCGAGGCGTTCGGCGGCGTGCGCGGCATGGTGGAGACCGTGGTCCCCGGCCTGCTGTTCGTCACGATCTTCACGATCAACAAGGATCTGCACGTCTCGGCGATCGCCGCACTGGCCGTCTCGCTGGTGCTGGCGGCGGTCCGACTGATCCGCAGGGATACCGTCAAGCACGCCTTCAGCGGCGTCTTCGGCGTGGCCTTCGGCGTGGTCTTCGCGATGATGACCGGCAACGCCAAGGACTTCTATCTGCCGGGCATGCTCTACACCCTCGGGCTGGCCCTGGCCTACATGCTCACCACGCTCGCGGGCTTCCCGCTGATCGGGCTGATGCTGGGCCCGGTGTTCAAGGAGAACCTCTCCTGGCGCACCCGCAACCCGGGCCGCAAGAAGGCGTACGCCAAGGCCAGCTGGGCCTGGGGGCTGATCCTCTTCGCCAAGTGCGCGATCCTCTTCCCGCTGTACTGGTGGGCGGACACCACCCAGCTCGGCTGGGTGCTGATCGCGCTGAAGATCCCGCCGTTCCTGCTCGCGGTCTATCTCACGTGGATCTTCCTGGCGAAGGCACCGGCACCGATCGACGTCTTCGCGGAGATGGAGGCGAAGGAGAAGGCCGGGCAGGAGGCGGAGGAGCGGCGCCGCGGCGAGCGCGAGGTGCTCGACCTGGTCACCGATGACCTCTACCAGGGCATGGCGGCCGAGGCCGTGGCGGAGGCCGCCGACGAGCGGCCGCGGCGGGCCCGCCACCGCCGCTGACCGACCGGCCGAGGCGGCACGCACACACCAACGCCGGGGGCCCGGGAACCGCTTGGTTCCCGGGCCCCCGGCGTTGCGTACGGCCGGTGTACGGCCCGGTGGCGGATGACCGCCGGGCGCCGCCCCCGCGGACCGCCCGCCGTGCTACGCGTCCTCGCGCCGCATCGACAGCAGGTCCTCCAACTGCTCCTCGCGCGACTGGGCCGCGACGAACAGCAGCTCGTCGCCGGCCTCCAGCGCATCCTCCTTGTTGGGGGTGAGCACCCGCGTACCGCGGATGATCGTCACCAGGGAGGTGTCCTGGGGCCACTCCACATCGCCGACCCGGGTGCCGGCCAGCGCGGCCTCCGGAGGCAGCGTCAGCTCGACGAGGTTGGCGTCGCCGTGGCTGAAGCGCAGCAGCCGTACCAGGTCGCCGACGCTCACCGCCTCCTCGACCAGGGCGGACATCAGACGCGGCGTGGAGACCGCGACGTCGACGCCCCAGGACTCGTTGAACAGCCACTCGTTCTTCGGGTTGTTGACCCGGGCGACCACCCGCGGCACGCCGTACTCGGTCTTGGCGAGCAGCGAGACGACGAGGTTGACCTTGTCGTCGCCGGTCGCCGCGATGACGACGTTGCAGCGTTGCAGTGCCGCCTCGTCGAGCGAGGTGATCTCGCAGGCGTCGGCCAGCAGCCACTCCGCCAGCGGCACCCGCTCGACCGAGATGGCGGTCGGCGCCTTGTCGATGAGCAGGATCTCGTGACCGTTTTCCAGGAGTTCGCCCGCGATGGAACGGCCCACCGCGCCGGCGCCTGCAATGGCGACCCTCATGCGTGCGCCCCCTCTGGACCCGTGGCGAATGCCGCCTCGACCTTCTCGACCTCGTCGGTGCGCATCATCACGTGCACCAGATCGCCTTCCTGCAGCACCGTCTGCGAGGTCGGCAGCATCGCCTCACCCAGTCGGGTGAGGAAGGCGACGCGGACGCCGGTCTCCTCCTGGAGAGTGCTGATCTTGTGCCCGACCCAGGAGGGGGCGGTGTGCACCTCGGCGAGCTGGACGCCACCGCTCGGGTCGCGCCACAGCGGCTCGGCGCCCGACGGCAGCAGCCGGCGCAGCATCTGGTCGGCCGTCCAGCGGACGGTGGCGACGGTCGGGATGCCGAGACGCTGGTAGACCTCGGCACGGCGCGGGTCGTAAATACGGGCCGCGACATTCTCGACGCCGAACATCTCACGGGCCACCCGGGCGGCGATGATGTTGGAGTTGTCACCGCTGGAGACGGCCGCGAAGGCGCCCGCCTCCTCGATGCCGGCCTCGCGCAGGGTGTCCTGGTCGAAGCCGACGCCGGTCACCCGGCGGCCGCCGAAGGACGACCCCAGACGACGGAACGCCGTCGGGTCCTGGTCCACCACGGCGATGGTGTGCCCCTGGCTCTCCAGGGTCTGCGCAAGCGCGGAGCCCACGCGTCCGCACCCCATGATGACGATGTGCATGCTGATTACCCCGTGCCCTGTACTAGCGCGTTGACCTGCACAAACACCCTGCTCACTACTTTCTTCTCCCAGTACCGGCGACACGAAGCCACGGCTCGCGACAGGACCGGGCGCGTCAGCGGGGGCGCTGGGCGCACCGTGGTCCGGTACAACCGTAGCCGTAATGGCGCTTGCGGTAGGGGGCGCGGTGGGCCGTGGTCGGATGCGGATCGGCCCCGTCCGCGCGACGGCATCCCGCGCCGGGCTGCGCCGCCCCGCGCCCGTAAGGCACGCTACGAGGTGTGCCCAACCTGCCTCTTCAGCCCCAACACGGCTACCCCACCCCGCACATGGTGGTCTGCGGCGATGATGCGCTGGCGCATCGGCTCGCCGCCGAGCTCCGGGACGTCTATGGCGAACGGGTGACGCTCGTCGTCCCCTCCGCCCGCGAGCCGCACCGCCCCCGGATCCCGCCGCCGGCCCGCGCCCTCGGCCGGGCTACCGCGCTGCTGGGCCGGGTGTCGGCGGCGATGACGCGTACCACGCCGTTGCCGCCCGAGGACCCCGGTGACGGTGCACAACCGCCCGAGGAGACCGTACGGCTCCTGGAGGCGGCGCAGCCGGACGACGCGGCGCTGATCGAGGCGGGCATCGTCGAGGCGGGCGCGCTGGCGCTGGTCTACGACGACGATGAACTCAATATCCACGCGGCCCTGCGCGCCCGCCGGTTCAACCCGCGGCTGCGGCTGGTCATCCGGCTCTACAACCGCAAACTCGGCCAGCATCTGGAGGAGTTGCTCGACCAGGCGGCGGCCGTCGCCGCGCTGGACTCCGACGATTCCGGGGACGCGGAGGCCGCCGACGCCTCCACAACGGTGCTGTCCGACGCCGACACCGTGGCCCCCGCGCTGGCGGCCACCGCGGTCGCCGGAACCAGCAAGGTCATCGAGGCGGACGGGTTGCTGTTGCGGGCGGCCGAGCGTACGCCGGTGCCTCCGGGGCGGCCCGGCGAGCCGGGGCTGTGCACCCTGGCGCTGCTCTCCGCCTCCGCCAACGACCCCGAGGAAGCACCGAGTTCGGCGCCCGGCGACGAGGGCCCCGTGCTGCTGCCGGACGACGCCACGGCCGCGGCCGCCGTCGGCTGCGGCACCGTTGTACTGGAGACCGTCTCCTATACGGGGCGGCCGGTGCGCCCCCGTGGACTGCGTGGCCGGGGCGCACCGCTCGCCTCGCTCTTCTCCCGCCGGCTGCGCTGGTCCCTGGCCGGGGTCATCGGCGCGGTGCTGGCGCTGGCCGTCGCCGGTTGGCTGACCACCGGCGAGGATCCGGTGCACGCCGCCTACCTCTCGCTGCTGGACCTCTTCGCGATCAACGACCCGGCGATCCACGATCCGACGCCCCGCAAGGTGCTGCAGCTGCTGTCCGGGCTGACCGGGCTGTTGCTGCTGCCGGTGCTGGTCGCGGCCGCGTTCGAGGGGCTCGGCACGTTCCGCAGCGCCTCGGCGCTACGCCGGCCGCCCCGCGGTCTGTCGGGGCATGTGGTGCTGCTCGGCCTCGGCAAGGTCGGCACCCGGGTGCTGGCGCGGCTGCACGAGATGGGCATTCCCGTGGTGTGCATCGAGGGGGACCCGGAAGCGCGGGGCATCGCGCTGGCCCGCCGGCTGCGGGTGCCGACCGTACTGGGCGATGTCACACAAGAAGGTGTCCTGGAAGCCGCGATGATCGAGCGGGCGGCCACCCTGCTCGCCCTGACCAGTGAGGACACCACCAATCTGGAGGCCGCCCTCTACGCCCGCTCGGTCAAGCCGCGGCTGCGGGTGACGCTGCGGCTGTTCGACGACCGGTTCGCCACTGCCGTCTACCGCACCCTGCGCGCCGCCCATCCGCGGGCACTGACCCGCAGCCGGAGCGTCACGTACCTGGCCGCGCCCGCCTTCGCCGGCGCGATGTTGGGCCGCCAGATCCTCGGGGCCATCCCGGTCGAGCGCCGGGTGCTGCTGGTCGCCCGGGTCGAGGTGCGCGGCCATGTGGCGCTGGAGGGCCGTACGGTTGCCGAGGTGTTCAGGCAGGGGCGGCTGCGGGTGCTGGCGGTCGACACCTCCGCGCCCGACGCCCCGGAGACGGACGCCCAGGCCGCCGCGCCCCTCCCGGACGCCGAGCGCGAGCCGGCGCATCTGGTGCACGAGCTCGGCGACGGCTATGTCCTGCGGCCGCAGGACCGGGTGCTGCTGGTCGCCACCCGGCAGGGGCTCGGCGATCTGCACGCCCGGCGCCCGCGGGCCGCGGGCGCGGCGACGGCGACGGGGACGGGTGCGGGTGCGGCGACGGCGACGGGGACGGGTGCGGGTGCGGGGGCACGGCAGGGGTGACTGGCCGCAGCAGTTCCCATGACCCTCCGCATGACCACCCATGACACCCGGTCTCACCTTACTGTGACTATTGCGTCGCACCCCGTGACGGGCAGCGTCAATTCGTGACGGGTCCCGTCATTCCCGTGACGGATCGCGTCATCGCCGTGACAAACGCCACGGAGAGGGCCCCGCGAAGGCCGTGTGGTGCGCATGACGTGCGGATCCTGTGGAGGTGAGGTGTCGCGAGGCACCCCTCAGCAGGCCTGACGCGCTCCGCTCGCCCCGCCGCGCTCGCCGTCGAAGCCACCCGTTCCGGTAGCGGGTGGGCGCAGACCTTGACGAAGGCTTAGCATCCTCTGCGTGTCCAAACTGACCGACGTGCCCAAACGGATCTTGATCGGGCGCGCACTGCGCAGCGACAAGCTCGGGGAGACGCTGCTCCCCAAGCGCATCGCACTCCCCGTCTTCGCCTCCGACCCGCTCTCCTCCGTGGCCTATGCGCCGGGCGAGGTGCTGCTCGTCCTGTCCGTCGCGGGTGTGTCTGCGTATCACTTCAGCCCCTGGATCGCGGTCGCGGTCGTGGTGCTGATGTTCACCGTCGTCGCGTCGTACCGGCAGAACGTGCACGCCTACCCGAGCGGCGGCGGTGACTACGAGGTCGCCAACACCAACCTCGGTCCCAAGGCCGGTCTCACCGTCGCCAGCGCGCTGCTTGTCGACTATGTGCTGACCGTCGCGGTCTCCATCTCCTCCGGAGTGGAGAACCTGGGCTCCGCGATCCCGTTCGTCGTCCAGCACAAGACCCTGTGCGCGATCGCCATCATCGTGCTGCTGACGCTGATGAACCTGCGCGGCGTCAAGGAATCGGGCAAGCTCTTCGCGATCCCGACCTATGTCTTCGTGGCCGGCGTCTTCATCATGATCTTCTGGGGGCTGATCCGCGGCGTCGTCCTGGGCGACTCGATGAAGGCCCCCACCGCCGACTTCACCGTCCACGCGGAACAGGGCGGCCTGGCCGGCTTCGCCCTGGTCTTCCTCCTGCTGCGAGCCTTCTCCTCCGGCTGTGCCGCGCTCACCGGCGTCGAGGCGATCTCCAACGGCGTCCCGGCCTTCCGCAAGCCGAAGTCCAAGAACGCCGCGACCACCCTGGCCCTCATGGGCGGGCTGGCCGTCACCATGTTCTGCGGCATCATCGGCCTGGCCATGGCCACCCACGTCCGGATGGCGGAGAGCCCCGCCAAGGACCTCCTCGACCACGGCAAGCCGCTCGGCTCCGGCTACACCCAGAACCCGGTCATCTCGCAGGTGGCCGAAGCGGTCTTCGGCAAGGGCAGTTTCCTCTTCGTCATCCTGGCCGCCGCCACCGCGCTGGTGCTGTTCCTCGCCGCCAACACCGCCTACAACGGCTTCCCGTTGCTCGGCTCGATCCTCGCCCAGGACCGCTATCTGCCGCGCCAGTTGCACACCCGCGGCGACCGCCTGGCGTTCTCCAACGGCATCGTCCTGCTGGCCGGCGCCGCCGCGATCCTCGTCTACCTCTACGGCGCGGACTCCACCCGCCTCATCCAGCTCTACATCGTCGGCGTCTTCGTCTCCTTCACGCTCAGCCAGACCGGCATGGTCCGCCACTGGAACCGCCACCTGCTGACCGAGCAGGACCCGGCCAAGCGCCGCCGTATGCACCGCTCGCGCGCCATCAACGCCTTCGGCGCCTTCTTCACCGGCCTGGTCCTCGTCGTCGTCCTCCTGACGAAGTTCACCCACGGCGCCTGGGTGGCCCTGCTCGGCATGGTCATCTTCTTCGTGACGATGTCCGCGATCCGCCGCCACTACGACCGGGTCGCCGACGAGATCGCTGCCGAGGACACCCCCGACGACGACGTGGTCCGTCCCTCCCGGGTGCACTCCCTCGTCCTGGTCTCCAAGGTGCACAAGCCCACCCTGCGCGCCCTCAACTACGCCAAGCTGATGCGCTCCGACAGCCTCGAAGCGGTCAGCGTGGACGTGGACCAGGCCGACACCAAGGCCCTGCGGGAGGAGTGGGAGCGCCGCGGCATCGAGGTGCCGCTGAAGGTCCTCGCCTCCCCGTACCGCGAGATCACCCGGCCGATCATCGACTACGTCAAGTCGCTGCGCCGGGAGAGCCCGCGCGATGCCGTCTCCGTCTACATCCCGGAGTACGTCGTCGGCCACTGGTACGAGCACCTGCTGCACAACCAGTCCGCGCTGCGCCTGAAGGGACGCCTCCTCTTCACCCCCGGCGTCATGGTCACCTCCGTGCCCTGGCAGCTGGACTCCTCCGAGGCCGCCAAGCTGCGCGCCCGCAAGCGCGCGGAGTGGAACGCTCCGGGCGCCGTGCGCCGCGGACCGGTCACCCAGCCGAAGAAGGAAAAGGCGGCCACGAAGAAGTAGCCGGTCCGCTTCGCCGCCGTCCGGCAGGACGCCGGGACCGGCGGCGGAGGGACCGGCCGGAGCCGGGCCTGAGGGGTACCTCCGGCCCGGCCGCGCCCGAGCCGGCGCACGGTGCGGCCGGGCGCGGCCGGCCACCAGCCGCTACGGGGCCGGACCCCGACGAGGCACGGGGCCCGGCATGACACGGTGGGACGTAGACTTGACGGTCGGCGTCCCGCCGTACCGCCCCGCCACCACCCCACCTCAGGAGCCCTCCCGCCATGCAGGCAGAACCGAAGAAGTCGCTGGTCGGCGAGGAGTACGAGGTCGAGGTCGGCCCGGTCGCACACGGCGGCCACTGCATCGCCCGCACCGACGAGGGCCAGGTCCTCTTCGTCCGGCATGCCTTGCCCGGCGAGCGCGTCACGGCCCGTGTCACCGACGGTGAGGAGGGCGCCCGCTTCCTGCGCGCGGACGCCGTCGAGATCCTTGAGGCGTCCAAGGACCGCGTCGAGGCGCCCTGCCCGTTCTCCGGCCCCGGCCGCTGCGGCGGCTGCGACTGGCAGCACGCCGCGCCCGGCGCCCAGCGCCGCCTGAAGGCTTCGGTCATCGCCGAACAGCTGGAGCGACTGGCCGGGCTGTCCACGGAGGATGCCCACTGGGACGGCACGGTCGAGCCCGCCCCCGGCGACAAGGTCGCCAAGGGCGAGGTCCCCGCCTGGCGCACCCGCGTCCAGTACGCCGTCGACGCCGACGGCCACGCGGGGCTGCGCAAGCACCGCTCTCACGACGTCGAGCCGGTCACCCACTGCATGATCGCCGCCCCGGGAGTCTCCGAACTCGGCATCGAGAAGCGCGAGTGGCCGCAGATCGCCACCGTCGAGGCGATCGCCGCCACCGGCTCCCACGACCGCCAGGTCGTCCTCACCCCGCGCCCCGGCGGCCGCCTGCCGATCGTCGAACTCGACAAGCCGGTCTCGGTCCTCCGCGTCAACGAGAAGGACGGCGGCGTCCACCGCGTCCACGGCCGCCCCTTCGTCCGAGAGCGTGCCGCCGACCGCACCTGGCGGGTCGGCAACGGCGGCTTCTGGCAGGTCCACCCGAAGGCCGCCGACCTCCTCGTGGAGGCCGTCATGCAGGGCCTGATGCCCAAGAAGGGCGATATGGCCCTCGACCTGTACTGCGGTGTCGGCCTCTTCGCCGGCGCCCTCGCCGAACGCGTCGGCGACAAGGGCGCCGTCCTCGGCATCGAGTCGGGCAAGCGCGCCGTCGAGGACGCCCGCCACAACCTCCAGGACCTGGATCGTGTCCGCATCGAACACGGCAAGGTCGACCAGATCCTGCCCCGCACCGGTATCACCGACGTCGACCTCATCGTCCTCGACCCACCCCGCGCCGGCGCCGGTAAAAAGACCGTCGAACACCTTGCCTCCCTCACCCCCCGCCGCATCGCCTACGTCGCCTGCGACCCGGCAGCCCTGGCCCGCGACCTCAAGTACTTCAGCGAGGCGGGCTACCGGCCGCGGCGGATGCGGGCGTTTGATTTGTTTCCGATGACTCATCATGTGGAGTGCGTTGCCATTCTTGAGCCGGTGACTAAGGGCTCCTGACCTGCGGTTTTGCTCGTGCGCATTATGTGCGGTGTGGGCGTTACGGGCGATATCTTGACGCTGAAATGACGCTCGTGACGCTCATTTGACGCTCGTTCTGATGGTCCGTCAGTTGCCCTGTGTTGCTGGTCAGACGCTCTGCTGACTACGTAAGTACGGTGGGGCGTTGAGGGTTCGTGGCGCTGGGTGGTGCAGCGCGGGCAGCCGCTCCATGGCGGCGGTCCGTGAGCGTGAGATCGGTTGGCGCCCCCTACGCGGGTATGAAAGTGCGTCTTCGCCGTCTTCCGTTTCGCCGTCACCTGGGTCATGGCTGCGGAAGTCGGGGTGGTCCTGGTCGGCTTTGTAGGCGATGTGGAGTGGGGCCGGACGCAGTGTGGGGTGATCCCATGCGATGGCCTGATCGCATGGGCGGGCGATGAACGCGATGCTCGACATCCTGTTGTGCGCCATCCCCAGCGGTTCGGAGAGCCCAGGAATTCGATCATCCTCGGCTTTGAGTCGCTCCTGCGCTCGGTCCGTGCCTATCCCATCGATATCCGGGACCTTGGGGTCGGTATCCGGCACTCCGCGCCGGCCCGCCTTCTGGAGCGCTTAGACTCTCAACGTGGTAGGAGAGGACGCCCACTTCAAGGGGATCTCGGGAGCGAAGAGAGCCAAGCTCTACCTCGAGGGCACGATGCGGATCTGGGGGGCCTTCGCGAACACCGACTCGGACGCCTGGGCGAGGAAGCTGACGCTCGCCTGGCCGGAGGGCGGCCGGACTTTCTCCTTCGACCTGGGTGGGTCGATGCGGGGCGCTCCGTACCATGGCGACCAGTTCTGCGCAGAGGTCAAGCACTATCAGGGTCCGGCGGACCAGGGCACTCACTTCGTCGAGTTCCTCGCCAAGTGCTACGTCGCGCACCAGGAGCAGTACCTTTTCGGCGATCACTATATGTGGATCACCTGGGCTCCGTTCAACGTGAACAGTTGGTCGCAACTACACGAGCCGGAGAAGATCGAGTCCGCTGTCGTCCAGCACCGGCAACGCATCTTCGGCGACGTCTCCGAGGACGAGGCCAGGAACAAGATCGACGCGACCGCGGTGCAGAGCGTGTCCGAGCGCGTGTGGCGCATCGTCTTGTCAGAGAAGCAGGAGGGTCTGCTGCCCCTCACCGAGTGGCGGGCAATCCTGGCGCATGAGCTGACTCTAAAGGGGGAGTGGTGAACGCTGCCGCATCGTCGATCGCGGAGGCGCTCGAGGCGGAGGACCCGTACCGCTCGTTCGCCGAGATCAAACGACTCCTTGAACAGCACCTCCGTCAGATCAATCCGCAGATCCGGACCAGGCGCACTGGATACTACAACCACACCCACATGCCGGACCTGGTCGTGCGATGGCCGCACGACGACGGCCTCAGCGACCGGTACGTCTACCTTCGTAGCACGACGGACACTGACGAGCTCGGGTTCGACGTTACGCGTCTGGCTCGCGAGGACCGGCCCGTCGTTCTGGCGCTTGGCGCCCTCCGTCAGTCTTTGGACGCCCGCGCCCTAGATTCGCTCGCGATCGACCACCACACTCTGGTGCTGGACCTGGCGGCTTTCGTGGAGCTGACCTCCGGCGAGTCGGCCGACGTCGCGCTGAGGCGCCTGATCGCGAACACCGTCATCGAAGGCGGCCAGGGCCTCCTTGACGAGCGCTCCGTGGCCCGACTGGCCAGTGCCATGACTGCCGGCGCGCAGGCGGCCCGCCTCGGTGAGCGTGAGGCGACCGAGGCGGCGCTTGCTTTCGCTTCGGACACCCTGTCCCCGCCGATCTCACGCCGTCTGACGGCCTTCTTGAAAACTCTGTGGCGCACGAGCGGTGCACCGGTAGCTGCGCTCGAACGCGCTCCCAGGTATCCGCAGCAATTGGACGAGTCATCGCTCGAATACCTCCTCGAAGGAGAGGAGATCCCTGATGGGGACTTTTGGAGCCGTATTGCCCGTGAGATCACTCTCACCGATCTGCTACGGCACACAAGGATCACCGGCACAGACAATCTTCAGCACCTCATGCGCGCTGCGATGGGCACCTGGAACGCGCGGGTTTGCGCCGTAGCCCCTTTCTCCCCCGTCGCCGCTCGCCGTGGCGCAGTCCCCCTGCGGTGGACGAAGGGCGAGGACGTCCTCAGCTTCGACGCGCCCGGCTTCGTTCTCACTCTCGCCCAGAAGGTTGACTACCTGACATCGTCGGTGGCACGGGCCGCATACGAACTACCGACCCTCGACGAGGTGGGGAAACGTCTGCTGCTCCTAGGACTGAGCCTCAAGGCCATCACACTGGTCAACGGCGGCGGAAAGGTGGCGTACCGAGGGCATGAGGGCGCTCTATACGGGGACCGGCTTCGTCACCTGAGCGAATCCCTCGGACCCGGAACCCTGGTCAAGGATCTCGAAGCCCTGCCGGCCAGTGGCGTACCGGTCAGGTACAACTTTTCGACCCGGACCGCCTCGGTGAAACCGCCTCGCGGCAGTGTCCCCCTGATAGAGCTCGTGAACACGTCCATCCGACTCTTCACGGATCTTTCTCGCGCGGAGGAGGAACGCCTTGTAGAGGTGATTCCACCAGGTGGCCGCACCCTACATGCCGGAATTGACCACGACATGCCGGGCACAGAGTCACCCGCCGACTGACGCGGGGCGGATCCACACAGTCTGCATACCGATGCGCCCGCCCCTTGCCCACGATCCGCCGATCGCCGGGAGTTGCCCCTTCGTGGCTTGATCGCTGGCAGGATTCGGCAAGTGAGCAGCGCGCGTAGGCGCGTTGGAACTGTCGATGCGTGGGGGCGGCATGGCCAGAGGGCCGGAGGTTAGTGACAGCGTCCGTAGGGAGCTCTGGAGACTGGCGAACGGCATGTGCCAGATGTGCCGCAGGGAGTTGGACCCTGGGACCGCCGGACGTACGCCAACGGCCCAGACCGCCCACAATGTGGCGCTCGGCGATCACGGCCCTCGAGCGGATCCGGCTCTGCCGATCCAGGCCAAGAACGGCGTGGCGAACCTCTTGTTGCTCTGCTCGACCTGCCACGACATCGTGGACAAGAACAACGGGAAGTCGTACACCAGGGAGGAGCTGTCCAAGCTCAAGGCAGAGCACGAGACTTGGACCGCTGCGCTGAGGCAAGCCGGACAGGCTTGGAGGATGAGCTACAGCAGCATCGACTACCTCAATGTGCCGAGGGTCGCCATGCTTCCCGGTGGGACAGTCGTGCAGCAGGCAGCTCAGCGTGCCGGCCTTGACCCAACGCGGCCGTTCTCTGGGCAGGGCTTTGCGCCAGGGATGTTCGTCGGGACGGTGCGGCCCGTCTTCGAGTCGTGGCGAGAGCAGGCTGTTCCTCTTGACGAGGTGCGTCTCGGCGCGATCCGGCAGGGGATGTACGTGGCGTTCAACGCCCCAATGCGCAGCCGCAATACGTCCGGTCGGTTTCCCCGCGCGCTCACCGGAGCATGGCAAAAGGACCCCTACCTGTCTTTTCGGTTGGGCGAGCGTACGGTCATGATCCGGTATGACCCGCAATGGCTTACCACTGCCACCGCTGGTTCGGATTTGGTCAGCGCAGCAGGAGAGTCAGTCGACTACGCAGGGATCGGGCTTGTCGTAGGCGCATCGGATGATGCGATTCGGATATCCGCGCTGTTCTTCGGGAAGCCGCAGACCTCGGAAGGGGCGTTCATGAAGTACGTCTTTCAAGACGACGGCAAGTTTGCAAGAAGCCTCGAGGCCAATGACTTCGAGACTCAGTCGCCGTCGCGAGCGGCGGGATCACGTCAGTCAAGCGCTCCTCGCGAGCTGGGCAACGATGGCGTCGCCGTGGCGCTTCACTTCAACGAACTAGAGGTCGACCCGGGGCAGATTCAACGAGAGACATTCCGGCAACTAATTCGGGTGGTACCGGAGTCCCGACGTGATCTCACCGTCGCCGTAGGAACGATCTTCACCCACTCCGGACTTGCCGCTGGCCTGCCGAAGCCCGTCGATACTGCTGCCGCGCTCCTAGGAGGTGCGCCCAAGGTGTGGTCGACCCATTCCATTGACGGCCTGGGCACGCTGCTGGCAGATGTGGAAGTGGCGTTTGCCCTTGTGCGGGGCGTACGCAGAGGTCAACTCGATGACCTCCATCAAGCGCTCCTGGACGAGTCGGAGAGCTACCTTGGGGCAGTCGAAGTCAACTTTCGGTGTCCCATGCACCAGCGCGTCTATGAGGTGAACCCCCGCTATCGACTCGTTGAGTCGGACCTCCGCCTGCTGTACAGCGCCAGGGAGTATTACGGAGAACTGGGCGACTGGGACCATAGACCGCACGATCTCCTGAACGAGTGGGAAGAGGAGGAGATCTTCAAGGGTGTGAGTTGGGAAGAGGACAAGGAGCAGAGTGCCATAGACCTACGCCAGGCTGAGGACGAAGTGTCCGAATGGATGGCCATGATGGACCCAGGTGAGTCGCAGGCGGATTGAAGGGTTTGGCGCGCACGGAGTATTCAATGAAGTGCGGCGTCCAGATTGACGACACATCATGAGTGCGTTCATGAGCTGTGTGTCTCAATCTGGCCGGATAGACCGTGCCTGCGTGAGCTTGCACACTGGGCGGTTTTCCCTTTCTCGGCTGACCATACGAGCCACTCTGGCTGAGTCCCGCCCTACCTGAGCCTCCGTTGATCTGCTGCCATGACTGAAAGGTGGCGGGGTCGGCACTGGCGGATGGGGGGGGTGTCATGGGGACATCCACGCGATGGAAGGGGCCGAACGGCGACCGGTGGAGTTCCGCTGCGAGGCGACTGGCGCGGTGGGATGGCGAATCGGGCAATGCGGACCAGCAGTTGGAGGAGATCGCCTCAGACCACTTGCGTGCGCTGCGTGAGACGCTCCGTGCCGACCGGTCGGCATTTGGTCTGTATGACACCGCTTGCGCGGCTGGCGAACGGCTCGCCGGAGCGCTGGGCTCGCTGGCCGCGGAGGGCGCGCGGTCGGAGGACGAACTCATTGCTCGTCTCGTCTCGGAGGTTGGCGGAGACGGAGGCACACTGGCTGATGCCGCAGTCCGAAGGAGTTTGGCCGAGGCCGTTCGCGATGTCCGGGACAGTCATCCGGAGCTGGATGACGCCATGGCCGCGGCACCCGCAGGCGGTGGCTTCGCGTGGGACATCCTGTGCGATCTCTACCAGGTGTTCTTCGCCGACATGGTGGGGGAGTTCCTCCGGTCTGTTGTCGCCGAGCACGTCAAGCTGGCAGTGCCGGTGCTCGTCGCGACCGATCCGGAAGGCAGGATCGCCGACTGGGTCGCGGAGAAGTTGGTGGACCTGGTGCCGAACCCATGTGAGGAGTCCGCTGAGGCGACGGAACTCGCACAGGCCGTGGACACTGCGCGGTTGGCAGTAGGCGCAGCGGAGGACCCTTCCGCCTTACTGCCCAAGATCGCCGAGGCGCTGGTACCGAGGGCGGTCGGCAAGGTGCTCGGTCTGATCACTGAGGAGATCGTCGGCGAAGGGGGAGCAGCAGCATGACGCGTTCCGACCATTTCCTGTGGTGGCGCGGCCACCGCGCGGACAAGCCTCGCGACGACCGCTGGACGGAGATCGGAGAAGAAGCCTTCCAGGAGGACGAGCATCACATTACGGGCAGGCACTGCCTACCCGGTCCGGTTCCCGACTGGGCCGAGGACCTGTTCCGTGTCGCCAGGGCCGCGTTCATCGCTGACAAATACGTACGTCGGACCGGTGAGAGAGACCGATGGACGCGTTACATCAGCCTCGCGGTACCCGTCACGGAATACGAACGATGGCAGAGCGAGGCGATCCGTTCCGAGCTCACCCGGCTCCTCCAGATCCTCACAGGGGATCTCTGGGACATAGACTTCCGGCCCCTTACAGGTCATCAAGTCGAGGAATCGATAGTTTTCCCCGACGATCCGCGTGCCTCCGAAGTCGCGCTGTTCTCTGGTGGATTGGACTCTGTCAGCTGGGCTGCCCACCCGCTCGCGCGCCGTAGACTCCCGGGCGTTACCCCTTGATCGTGGACACCCTGATCATTGGATCGTGAGGATCCGAAGAACAGGAGTTCCCGTTGGGGACGTCGAAGTACTCGCTTGA